>VBMI01000098.1 GCA_005878955.1 Methanobacteriota archaeon | reverse complement strand
GGGATGCGCGCGGACGACGGCGACCCCGCGGGCCTGTACGTCGGCACGACCACGGGGCAGCTGTATGCGAGCCGGAACGACGGGAACTCCTGGGAGCTCATCGCGGACCACCTGCCGCAGGTCCAGAGCGTCGAGGCGGGGACCGTTGGCGGGCGGTGAATCCGGTAAGTAAGCCGGCTCGATGTAACCCTGCCCGCTCGTTGCGCCGGATGCGAATCTTCGTCACCGGCGCGGGCGGGTTCATCGGCTCCGAGGTCACCCGCCAGCTCGTCTCTGCGGGCCATGAAGTCGTCGGACTCGTGCGCTCCCCGGCGAAAGCGGGGCGGCTCCGTGCCATGGGGGCGACCCCGATTCTTGGGGACGTCCGGGACCTATCGTTGGTCCGCCAGGGAGTCGCGGGGGCGGAGGCGGTGGCCCACCTCGCGCTCCCGCGCGCGGGAGAGAGGAGGTTCCGCGACGCGAACGACGTCAACGTCCGCGGGACCCGCGCCCTCCTGGAGGCGTGCCGCAACGCGTCGCTGAAGTCCTTCGTGCTCGCCTCGGGGGCGGCGGGGATGTACCGCCACCGGCCCGGCGATTGGATCGACGAATCGAGCGCCGAGGACCCGTCCACACCCGCCACGCGGGAGCGGTTCGCAATCGACGTCTCCGTGCGCGAGGCGCACCGCGAGTGGGGGCTCCCCGCGACGATCCTCCGGTCGCCGATCGTGTACGGGCCCGGCAGCGGTTTCCGCGAGTACTTCCTGGACCTCCTCCGGCGGGGAATCTTCCGGGTCGTCGGCGATGGAGCATATCACATCAGCCTCGTGCACGTCCAAGACTGCGCGAGGGCGTGGCGGCTGGCGCTCGAACGGGCACCTGCTGGCGACACGTTCCTGATTGCGGACGACGAACCTGTGACGATGCGGGTGTTCGCCGACTACCTCGCCGCCCAGATGGGGAGGCGGTCCCCGGGTAGGGTCCCCGCATTCGCGGCAAAGCTCGTCGTTGGACGGGACGCGATCGACATCCTGCGAGAGGACGTCCGCGTGCGGAACCGGGGGATCAGGGAGCGGCTCGGCTGGGTCCCCGAGTACCCGACGTACCGGGAGGGAATCCCGCCGGTCGTCCGTGAATACCTGCGGGTCTTCTCGTGATGGACCTCAGCGCCGCTTCTTCTTCGGGGCCGGCGGCTTCAGCCCGAGGTTCCGCGCGAGCCGCCGCCAATCCTTGTCGTCCATCCACGGGACCTTGAGGTACTCGAGGACCTCCGGGTCCGTCATCCCGAGCCTCCGGCCCTCCGCGATGCACACCTTGTACGCCTCGATCTCCGTCGGCGCGGTCGAGTACTCGAAGTCCTCGGGGAACAGCGGCCGACCGTCCCGGAACTGCTTCACGTGGACGAGCTCGTGGACGACGTCGAGGTAGATGTCCCGCCGGTTCCCTGTCCGGAGGTAGTGCGCGGAGACCACGAGGTGCCCGTCCTCGTCGCTGACTCCCATGTAGCCCCACTTCGAGGAGAAGAACTCGACCTTGAGGGCCTTCAGGATCTGCGCCGTGCGGGCGCCGAAGATCGCCCGGACCGCCTCGACGCGGTCGAATCCCTTGAAGTACTGCGTGAACGGACGGTAGGTCAGCTTCACGATGCGCGGATACGAGACGCCGACGGCCCTCGGGTTGAACCCCTTCGCCATGGGGCCGCCGGAACCCGCACGCCCCCATGAAGATGCGGGTCGGGACTACACCCGTCGGCGCCCCTCACGGCCTCCGCGCGCGGACCGTGATGGCCGAGGCCTCCACGCCCCCGGGCCCGGAACGCCAGGCGCGATCCTCAAGAATCTCGAGGCCGTGGAACCCCGCCTGCCGGATCGTCGCGAGATACTCTGCGCGAAGCATCGCGTTCGCCACGCAGCCGCAATCGTCATCAATCAGTAGCAGGGGCCGTTCCTGCACGATGTCCGAGACCACGAGCCGCCCCCCCGGCCTCAGGATCCGGAACGCCTCCCGGAACACCGCCGCCTTGTCGGGGCTGAGGTTGATCACGCAATTGCTCAGGACGACATCCGCGGTGGAATCCGCGACCGGGATCGCCTCGATGAGACCCTCCCGGAACTCGACGTTCATAATCCTCGCCGCATGCGCCGCGCGCCGCGCCCGGGCGAGCATCTCCCGCGTCATGTCCACGCCGATCGAGCGCCCGGACGGACCGACGCGGTCCGCCGCGAGGAACACGTCCACACCCGCCCCGCTCCCGAGGTCGACGACGACCTCGCCCGCCTTCAGTCCCGCATGGCGGACCGGGTTCCCGCTGCCTTCGCCGAGGACCGCCTCAGAGGGGATCCGGGCCAGCTCCTCCTCCGAGTAGCCGGAGGGGCTGCAGCACCCCGGCCCGCAGCACTGCGCGCCCGTCGTCACAGCCTTCTGACCGTACCGCTCTCGAACCCGCTCGTGAATCGCCTCGTTCCCTGCGTTCATGATATCTACTACTGTCATGTAGTAGAGAATCTTAAATACGCTTCCTTCCATCGTCTCCGGAGATGACGGAAGTCCGTCGCCGGGCGAACGTCCTTTTCGAGGAGGCCGCGCGCCCATCGATGGAGGAGATCGGCGCGTCCTTGCGGGACCTCGGCGTCGGCGGGTACGCGGCCAACGCCTTCTGCGCCCTCGTGCGGACGACGGGGGCGACGGCGGGGGACCTCGTCTCCAAGACCGGGATCCCGGACTCCAAGATCTACTATGCACTTGCGGAACTCGCGGAGAAAGGCCTCATCGAGGTCCAGGCCGGGAAGCCGAAGACGTACCGCGCCGTCCCCCCGAAGGAGGCGGAGGCCCGCCTTGGCCGGATCCTCGAGGCGAAGCACGAGCGGGAGCGCGGGGCCGTGAAGCGCATCACCGGCTTGCTGGAACCCCTGCGCGCGGCCACAAAGTCCCCGGCGACCGATCTCGCGTACATCGTGAAGGGGCTGCCAAACGTGATTGCCCGGGCCCAGGCACTCATCGCGTCCGCCCGGAAGGAGGTCGTCGTCCTCGCTTCGGACGAGCGTTTCTTCCGGAAGATCGAGCCCGACCTCATTCGGGCTGCCCGCCGGAAGGTCAAGCTGCGGGTCGCCGTCCCGGGGATCCCGGTGGATAAGGAGCTCGCCAAGATCGCCGAGCTCCGTGCGATCGTGTGCACGTGCATGATCCTGGTCGTCGATGGCCAGCAGGTCCTCACGGTCACGAGGACGTCGGAGGACGACGCGTACGGGATCACCTCGACGGACGAGACCCTGGTGCGGCTCGGGATGGAGTACTGGGAGAGCCCGCGGTGTTGCGTCGCATGCTGAGCGTGGTCAGGGGAACGCGAAGGGTGCGCTTCACGCCGGCAATCCTGGGATGGCCGCGCGGTCCGCCCGTTTGGCGCCTGCCGCGTTGACCTTGCCTAACGGGCAGGTCGGGGTATCATCGCGAGTGGAGGGACTCCGCTAACCGCTGAATCCCCTCTGTGATCCGGCGCACGAATCTTTCCCAATGTGCCAGAACAAGGGGCCCGGGGGCCATTGCTGCGAGGCGGCGCCGGTAATCCTCGGCCTCCGCATCTTGCCCCAGCGTGCGCAGGACAACCAGGAAACAGATGTAGACCTTGCTCGCCAAGAGCGGGGTTGTCCAGGACTCCCGCGGTAGGGCTTCTACCGCGCGAAGGGGCTCAGCCAGTATGGCGAGCGACCGTTCTCCATCGCCGCGGATCAAGCAGTCGAGCGCTTCGAGCAGGTCAACATACACATGCGATCCAACGGGAGTCCGCGGCTTCGCCTGCTTTGACGCGGCCAAGAGTCGCCTGAATTCCTCGAGATTCCCCTCAATCAGGCTGTACACGCTAGCCCAGTAAAGCAGGTTGTGCGTAAGGTGTCCAAGTTTCATCCGATCCCCGGCGGCCTCAACCATGAGCGCACGGGCCTCACTCCACTTTCCCTCCTCGCCAGCAACGATGGAAAGCCAATACTTCGCATCGGATGCTCCCTCGTCATCGCGAACTCCTTTCGACAGCCGGAGGAGTTCGACGAAGTCTTCCTTTGCAGCCGACAGGTCCCCCCTCCATACCTGCATCTCCCCGCGGGACCAGAGGAACCCCCTTCTGGTAGTGTCGTCTTCAAGTGCTCCGGGAATCGACTCAATGGCGGCGATGTGACGACCGGCCCCATCGAAGTCCCCCTTCACCGCAAGCAGGTGAACCAAGGGGCGGTGGATTTCCACTAGGAGAAATGGATCGGTTTTTGGGTCCGCATGTTCGGCGGCGGCTTGCATGTGATGCTCGACAACGCCGACACGATCTTGACGGATTCCCGACCGTCCCAGGTCTGCCAACTTGAAGTGTGCGCGCGCGAGCCCCTCGTGGTTCGCTGCCCCTTCGAAGATCTCGAGGGCCTTCTGTCCATGGGTCCATGCTCCCTCCTCGTCGCCGGCTTTGTCCAAGGCACGAGATCGTGCCAGTTCGAGCCATCCACGCTCGGGGCCGCCAACGTCGCCAAGGGCCCGAAATCCCTCTTCTACCTCCGCGGACCCGAGGGTCAGTTCCCCGCGATCCAAGAGCGCGTGGGCTGCTCTTCGGTGCATGCGCGCCCGTGCTTCCGGACCAGAAGCAGCCTTGGCCGCCTCGCGGTAGGCAATCAACGCCGCGCTCAGATCCCCCTGATGGCGGTCCGCCTCCCCCAGCGCCTCCCACAGCACCGTGCGGTCGGCGGCGGACTCGGCGAACCTGAGGGCGTTCGACAGGTATCCGGCGCAGGCGGAGAATTTCCGATTCTCCGAGGCTTCGGAGGCCAGCCGTCGCAACTGCTCCGCCGCGAAGGAGCCGAACCGCTGTCGCTCTGCGGGGGAGGCGAGTTCGGTGAAGAGGTCCCGGATCGTGTCGTGGACCTCGTATCGATCCTCGCCCACAGGTCGGACGAGGGACCGGTTCACGAGCGACAAGCGCACGTCCGGCCCGGAATCCGGGTCGGCGAAAAGGGCGGCCTCGGGGACCGGAACCCGGTACAGCGCCGCGACCTTCATGGTCCTGCGCTCGGGGTCCGACAGCTCCGCATACACCTCTTCCTCAAGAAAGCGGCGGACGTCTCGAACGGCCGCGGACGGCACCGTGCCGTGAGCCCGGACCAGTTCCAGGAAGAGGGGAAGGCCGAGAAATCCGCCGGAGTGCGGGATCGCTGCGACCGACTGCGGGTCGGCGGCGAGGTGCGCCGCGGCCTCCTCCGGGGTAAGGCCCGCCAAGTCGAATTCCACGACCAGCCCCTTGAGGACGACGTCCCGGCGGTTGTAGAAGCTGAGCCTCTCCCGCGTGAGGACGAGGACCCGAGCGTCGGGGACTTCCACGACCGCCTCCGTCAGCAACCGGAAAAACGGCAGCGCTTCAGGACTCGCCTCGTGGACGTCGTCAAAGACGAGCAGGGACCGAGTGCCGCCAAGGTCTTCTCGGAGAACCTCGGATGCCCTCTCCACGCTGCCCCTCTGGAGGATCGCCCGGAGCCCGGGTTTCCCCCGTGCGGCGAGAAACTCACCGACGCCCACGAGCAACGAGACGCGGCTGTCCCATGGTCGGACATCGTGCCAGTATAGATTTCGCGCGCCCCGCAGGAGGTCACACGCTTTCGCCGCCAACGTCGACTTCCCGATGCCCGCGACCCCCCGCACGACGAAGATTTGAGGCCCCGAGTCCTCGGCGGTAATCGTCCCCAACTCCGTGCGCCGGCCCACGAAGTGGTCCACCTTCGGAGCGTCCGCGAGCGTCTCCACGAACTGCGGTGGCTTGGTCTCGGTCACGATCGTCAGGTCCACGACGCCGGCGGCCGCGTGCTCGCGAAGGATGCGGAGGATCGATGCCTTTCCGGCGAGTTCCTGGACGACCTGCGAAATCGTGGCCTCGCGCTCTCCGCCCGCATCGCGGACGCGGACCGTCTCCCCCTTCAGCGAATCGCGGAGCTGAATCGCGGCCAGCCTTCCCGTCTCCGTGAGGTCGTACACCTTCCGCCGCTGGCGGACGCCCTTCACGTGGGCCATCCGTTCGCGGAGCAGGCCATTCCGGAGGAGAGGTCGCACGTATTCGGAGAAGTGCGGGAGGTCGAACCAGGAGGCCTCGGCAATCCCTTCTTGGGCCATGGCGGGCGGGACCTCGACCGAGTCCGCGTACCTCACGTAGTCCAGGAGATCGAGGAGCACCCTCTCCTTGGCGGCGAGCTGAAGCATGCTCCTTCCCGCCGCCAGGAGGCCCCGTTCGCATCAAGAAGGTTTGGGGCGGGCGCGCCGTGACTCCGCCGGGATTCCGGCGCGTGGGTGATGCCTCCCTGGCGTCCTGCATCCGATCGTGAGCGACGTAAGGGCGCACACAGGAAGGTGAACGAAATGCAGGGAATGGTTCCGATGTGGGACACGCGGGTCGCGAGGGCGTACAACAGGGACGAGGTGCAGGACGTTACGGCGGAGATGATCCCGCCGACGGGCCGGGCGGCTCAAGGCGGGCGGGGTTCGGCCGTCGAGCCCCAGAGGTCCTTCGGACGCGGGCTCGTGCGGCTCGTGAGGATCGTGCTTTTCGACCTGCGACGGGTCAAGCCCGTCCCCGCTCCCGAGTGAGGCGACGCGCGGCGCGACCGAGGAGGGGCGCGATAGAAGTACCCAACCAAAGGGAGGTGACCTCGACATGCTCTGGGCCGTTATCCTTGCCGTGATCGCACGGCTGATCCTCGCCCATCACGGCGCTTGGATCCTGTAACCGAACGATTTCCGGACCCGGCGCCAGGCGGACGGGTCGCCTCCTCTTTCCCCACCCTGCCGCCGGGTCCGATTTCCGTCCCTCGGCGTGTCGGGCGGTGAACGGAGGGGAAAGCCCCGCGGTTGGCCGCGAGGCTTTCGATGTCCGTTTTGCACCTATAGCGGGGGCGGCGGGGGGATTTCACGCTGCATCGGCGGGGCTTGCATGAGGGCCATCCGTGGCTTCTCCTTCCGGCGCCACACCGTGAACGCGAGGAGGGCGACGATCGCCAGGGCGACGCCGAGGAGGGCCACGATCCAGTCCAACGTCTGGATCATCCCGAGGAGTTCGCCGGTCTTCGGCGAGACCGCCCGCACGGTCACCGTGAACAGCACGGTCTGGGAGTTCCCCTCCGCATCCGTCACCCTGAGGGATGCCGAGTACGACCCGGGGGTCGTGTACACGTGGGTGACCGCGGGTTGCGCGGAGGTCGTGTTGTCCCCGAAGTTCCACAGGTACGAGGCCACGCCGACGTTGTCCGAGGACGCGGTGGCGTCGAAGTAGAGGGGCTGGCCCTCGTCGACCGTCCGGTCGCCCGCCCCGCGCGCGGTGGGGGCCATCGTGTCCCGGACGGTGACCGTCAGGGACGACGTGCCCGTGTTCCCGGAACGGTCCGTGACCGTAAGGATCGCGGTATAGGTTCCGGGGGTGGGGTACGCATGGGTCGCGGAGGCCCCGGTGCCCAGGGCCCCGTCGCCGAAGTCCCAGGAATAGGAGGCGATGCCGATGTTGTCCCTAGAGGCGGACCCGTCGAGCAGGAGGTTCGTGTCCTGGTCCACGGCCCGGTCCGGCCCCGCGTTCGCCAGCGGGGCGACGACGTCCAAGGTGCCCGCGTACACGTCCTGCCCGGAGGTCCGGCTGTCGAACCACGCGGCGTACACGTTCCCGCCGGCGTCCACCGCGATCGTCGAGGTGTCCTGCAGGTTGAACGGGATCGAGTCGTCGTTCACCCGGAGGTTCGCGCCCCACGTGAGCCCGTCCGTGGACGAGGCGCTGTAGATGTCCCGCCACGTCGAGCCGCGCGTCCGCTCGTCCGACCACGACGCGTGGACCCGCCCCGCGTTCACCGCGAGGCTCGGGGTCCCCTGGTAGATCGCGCCCGTGTCGTCGTTCACCCGCACGTTCGCGGCGAACGTCGCCCCGCCGTTCGAGGAGCGGGTCGCGTAGATGTCCGGGCCCGTGTTCGCGTCCCGGCTGTCCGACCACGCCACGTAGACGATGCCCGAGGAGTCGACCGCGATGTCCGCGGCGCCCTGCGCGCGGTTCGTCGCGTCGTCGTTGAGGATGAAGTTCGGGGTCCACGTCCCGCCGAGGGTCGTGGACCGGGAGAAGTAGATGTCCGTCGCCCGCGCGGCGTTCCGCGGGTCCGTCCACACCGCGTACACGGAGCGGTCCGGAGCGACCGCGATCGCGGGCTCGCCCTGCTCCGCCGCCACGGCGTCGTTGTTCAGGCGCTGGCTGGGGTTGAAGCTCAGCCCGCCGTCCGTGGAGTTCGCGTAGTAGATGTCCGGCCCGGTGGTGGCGGCGTTCCGGACGTCCGTCCACACGACGTGGATCAGGCCCTGGGCGTCGACCGCGAGGTCGGGCTCCCGCTGCGCGTTCACCGTGACGTCGTTCACCCGCACGTTCGCGGAAAAGCTGAGCCCGCTGTCCGTGGACTTCGAGAAGTACACGTCGGCGGCACCGTTCCGGTAGTCCGACCACGCGAGGTAGATGTTCGCGTTGTGGTCCACGAAGAGTGACGGTTCGGCCTGGACCGCACCGCCCGCGTCGTTGTTCACGCGATACGGGGCGGACCACGTCCACCCGCCGTCCACGGACTTCGTGAAGAAGACGTCCGCCTGCGTCGTCGACCCGCCCCAGCCTCCGTAGGCGAGGTACACGACACGCGCCGCGTCGACCGCGATCGAGGGCTGGTACCCCGTGTAGGCGGGGAGGGCGTTCACGAGGACGTTCGGTCCGAACCACGGGGCCGTCGCGCCGACGGCCGCCGGCACGGGCACCGCGAGCGCGAGGGCGCCGGCGACCGAGAGGGTCGCGATCAGGGCGGCCACGAGCGCGCGGGAGGCCCGACGGGCACGAAGAATGGGGGTGGGTGACATGGTCACGCGTCTCCGACTTGGAGCCGCCCGTTTTCCCTAAGTTGCCTTAAGGAGAACGGTCTGATTATCGAACTGGAAACGGACCCGCGGCGGGAAGGTGGAAGAGCCCGCCCCACCATCGCCCGATCGTGGCGGAGAACACGGACATCGCGTGCGCGATCTCCGACATCGGCGGGCGGGACGCGATGGAGGACGAGCACGTCCTCGGCGTCGAGTCCGTGCGGCCCCTGCGGGCCCTCGGCGCGGTGTTCGACGGGCACGGCGGGAGCGCGGTCGCCCGGCTCGCGCGGGACCGGTTCCCCGCGTTGTTCCTCGCCTCCCGGGCGTCCGGGCCCGAGGCGGCCCTCCGGAGCGCGTTCGCGGGGATACATCGCGAGTCGCGGGGGCTCCAAGGCGGGGCCGTCGCAGCGGCCTTCTATGCGGATGGACCGCGGGTCTCTGTGGCGAACGCGGGGGACGCCCACGTCGTTGCGGTCTCCGGCGAAACGGCGACGAGGCTCACGGAGGAGCACCGGATCACGAACGAGGCGGAGCTCCGGCGGGTGGTGGCCGCGGGTGCGAAGATCTGGGGGCCCTACGTATGCCTCCCGGACGGCACGGGGATCATGCCCACGCGGACCCTGGGCGACCATGGGTTCGAGACCATCGGCGTCCTCTCCGAGCCCGCGGTCTCGACGCACCCGGTCCCGGCGGACTTTCTCGTCGCCGCGTGCGACGGGCTGTGGGACGTGATGGAGCCGGACGAGGTCCCGCGCATCCTTGTGGGCGTGGATACCGCCAAGGAGGCCGCCGAACGCCTCGCGCACGAGGCCCTCCACGTCCGGTCGACGAGCGACAACCTCACGGTCCTCGTGGTCCGGACCCGCTAGGGCCTTTGCGCCACGAGCACGACGCTCTCCGCGCCGAAGGTCTTCGTGATCCGCCTCGTGCTGTCGGAGGAGGAACTCGCGAAGTAGTCCAGCCGCTTCACGACCCGGACGTCCCGGAACCCCGCCCCATGAATCGTCTTCAGGTACTCCGCCTCGACTGCGGCCCCTCCGATGCAGTCCGCCCACAGTTGCGGGTTCAGTCCGCAGACGGCGCCGACGTCTTGCTGGACAACGATGTCCGCGAGCTGGAGCCGCCCGCCGGGTTTCAGCACCCTGTGGATCTCGCGGAACGCGCCCGGCTTGTCGGGGACGAGGTTCAGCACCCCGTTGCTTGTCACGACGTCGACGCTCGCGTCGGGCAGAGGGATTTTCGTTGCGTTGCCTTCCAGAATCTCGACATTCCGCGCGCCCATCCTTGCGATGTTCCCGCGGGCCTTTTCAATCATCGCGGGAGTGATGTCGAGGCCGAACACCTTGCCCCCCGGACCGGTCTTCAAGCTCGCGAACAGGACGTCCGTCCCTGAGCCCGAACCAATGTCGAGGACGGTGACCCCCGGCCGGATCACGTCGGCGGCGAACGGGTACCCGACCCCGGCGAACGACTCCACGGCCGTCGGCGGGAGCCTCGCGATCTCTTCCGCAGGGTACCCTACGAACGCCACCGCCCGCCCCCCGAGGGGAAAATGGTACTCCTTGTCTGGGCGGGTCGCGACCTCGGTGTACAGGTTCCTCACCGCATTCGTGACGATTGGCGTGAGGTCGGTCGCGGTCTCGACCTGCACTTCCGGAGGGACATGGGAGGCCCGCACGGCGTCCATCGGTAGCCGATCGAGGTTCTCCCCTTTCCACCGGTATAGGTCGATGTCGTTGAGGTCGCGGAGTTCAAGGAGGCCGGCGCCCTTGAGTCGGTCCAGCCTCACTTCCGCGTCGTCGATAGAGATTCGGAAGACACCCGCAATCTCATTCGCGGTCGTGAGGCCCCCGTGGTGTTCCATATACTCCAGGATATCCGAAGGGCTCCGCTTTGGCAGCCCCGGGGCGAGTCGGTCGATGACTTCCTCGAACGGTTTGGCGGTGAACGTCTCCCCCTTCACCACGGTCTCTCCTTGGGGGTTCCGGATTAGGAGGGAGAGGAAGTTCGCGCCCGAGCGGGCCATCTCCTCCCGGTCCGTTGCGAACGCTTTCTCGACGGCGGGGGAGCGGAACTCGCGTTGGAGGCGGTCCGCGTCGAGACCGACCTCCTTCGCAACGGACATGAGGGTCTCCGTCGTCGCGGGTTGGCATTCGAGGGCGAACGCCTCCATCATTCGGCGGAAATACCGGACCGCAAGTTCCTCAGACTGGAGCTGAGCTGCCTTGAACGCCTGGCACGCAGGGTACGAGGTCTTCACCCCCGTCCGGAAGTAGTAGTCCGGCTGCAGGGGCATGCTCGTCATCCCGACGGACTCGAGGATCCAGTCGACCGTCCCCCGCTCGTCGACCCCGTATTCCTTCATCCACTCCTCGAGGCTCTCGAATTCTCCGCCCATCCGGTACGTGACTTTCACATTGTCCCCATACACCTCTCGGAGCCGCTGGAGGACGGGTTCGAGGCCCCAGGACCACCAGCACCACGGGTCCGCGAAGTGGACGATCTCAATGGGTGGCGGAGCCACCCCGTGCTTCTGGTTCGCCAAGGATCTCACGGGGGTGGGATTCGGACGGGCCGCAAAAAGGTTGGCGTGGGCTCCACCTATTTGACCCGCCTTGCGTTCCCGCCCCGGATATGGGGGCGACCTTCGCGGTGCTTGGTGCGGGTCGGCAGGGCACCGCCGCCGCCTACGACTTCGCCCTCCGTGGCGGGGCAAACGAGGTCGTCCTCGCGGACTTGGACCTGACGCGGGCACGGGCAGCGGCAGCGCGCGTGAACGCGCTCACCCGCGACCGTGTCGCCCACGCGGCTCGCGTCGACGTCACCAAGGCGGACTCCATGCTCCGGGTCCTCAAGGGAGTGGACGTGTTCCTTAGCGCGGTCCCGTACCCTCTTAACCTCGGCATCGCCCGGGCCGCGCTTCGCGCCAGGGCGTCCATGGTCGACCTCGGGGGCCACACCGGAACCGCCAAGAAACAGCTCGCCTTGGACGGGCAGGCCCGGAACGCGGGAATCGCGATCATCCCGGAGTGCGGGATGGGCCCGGGCGCGAACGTCACCCTCGCGGTTCACGCGATCAACCTCCTCGACCGGGCGGAGGAGGTGCGGGTGTACGACGGAGGCCTCCCGCAGCGGCCGAGACCTCCGTGGCTCTACGAGCTCACGTTCCACATCGGGGGGCTCACGAACGAGTACACGGGAACCGCGACGTTCCTCCGCGACGGCGAGCTCGTCGAGGTCCCGGCCCTGTCGGAGCCCGAGACCCTCGTCGTGCCGCCGGTGGGGCCTCTGGAGGCCGCGGTGACCTCCGGCGGGCTCTCGACGATGCCGTGGACGTACTGCGGGCGCCTGCGGGTCCTCGAAAACAAGACCCTGCGGTATCCGGGCCACTGGGCCCAGATCCGAGCGTTCGCGGACCTCGGCCTGCTCTCCGGTCGACCCGTGCCCGTGCGCGGGAAGACGGTCGTCCCGCGGGAGGTCTTCGAGACCCTGTTCGAGCCCCAGGTGACGCCCCGGGAGATCCGGGACATCGCCGTGACCCACGTCGTGGCCCGCGGGGAGAAGGGCGGTCGGGCCACGGAGGCGGTCGTGGACATGGTGGACACGTACGACACCCGGACGGGGTTCCGGGCGATGGAGCGGGTGACCGGGTTCCACGCGGCGATCGCGGCGGAGATGATCGCGCGCGGGGAAGTCCCGCCAGGAGCGCACAGCGTCGAGACAGGGATCCCGCCCGCGAGGTTCGTCGAGGAAGCCCGCACGCGGGGGTTCGCGATCGGGACGAGGTCCCGCTCGATTCGATAAGTCGCGAGGCCTTTTCCCCCGCCCTGCCATCGCGGACCCGTGCCGTCGGACCCGGAGAGGGAGGCGTTCGTGGAGCGCGTGAAGGCGATCGACCCGGTGTTCAAGTCGGGGGACGTCGAGGGGATGTTCCCCCTCCTGTCCGGATTGATGGCGATGGGCCCGGAGCGACGGGATCTCTCCCAGAAGAAGTCCCACTACCTCGCGAGCCTCGCGATCCGCTCCCTCCAGCGGGGCGACCCGGGGGCCGCGCTCCGGTTCCTCGAGTTCGCGGACGCGTACGTGCTCGACGACCACCTGACCCCGTTCCTCCGGGGCGAGCGGCGGGAGTTGCGGAAGCAGGCGGAGGCCGCCCACCAGGAGGCGGGGGCGCCGTGACCCCCCGCTACGGGGCCTGGACCTGTGCCGTGTACGGCTCGGTGAACCCGGTCTCGCCCGCCTCGAGGAAGTTCTTGAGGCCGACGAGGAGGTCGGACCACGCGCAGCGCAGCCCGACGGCCGCGGCCTCCGCGACGCCCTCCTGGAGGAAGTACAGACCCGACCGGTCCCCGCCCTTCGACTCGAGGGAGACCGTGACGTGCGTCGGACGACCGGACATGGGCCAGGACAGGGCGAGCCGGTTCCCGGGATCGGCCTCCAGGACGGAGGCCCTCATGTCCATCGGGGGGTGGATCACGTAGGCCCCGCCGACCCGCGCCTCGACCGTCGGCGCCGGATCCTCCGTCCACCGAGCGAGGAGGGCGGGGTCGACGAGGGCGTCGAACACCCGGGACGGCGGAGCGCCGATGAGGACGTTGAGCCGGATCGTCCCGCCGGGGATCGGCGCGCTGTCGGGTCGCAGGGAGTCGTCACGGGCCTCCGCGACCGCCTTCAGGTTCCCGAGGCACACCCGCCACGCGTCCTGGAAGCGCCCGCACGTGCTCTCCTTCCCAGGCAGATCCGCGTGGACAACGCGAAAGATGGAGCCCTCCGGGGACTCCTCGACCCGCCAGTCGACCCGCGTGTCCGCGCCGAGGAGGGGCCACCGGAAGGAGACCGCCTTCAGCACCTCGCCCCCGAGGATCTCACAGGGCCAGCCGGGGGGCTCCGCGGCGGCGATCGCGTAGTCCCCGCCGAACCGGAACTTCGTGCCGACCGCGGGACCGCGCGCGTCGAACTGCGCGAAGTTGCAGAACCAGCGGGCGAGGTGGTGCGGGGTGAGGAGGTGCTGGAACACGAACTCCCTCGGCGCGCGGACCCGGATGCCCATCTGGACGGTGAGGGCCATGGCGGGCGGGCGAACGGGGCGGGCTACATCAAGGTGAGCGGCGGGTCTCGCGGGAGCGTCGTGTGGACAAAGGTTTTTGTCGCGGGGCCGCGCCTCCGCGGGGCCGGCGAGCGGGATGGGCTACTTCATGCGCCGGATCGTCGGATACATCGTGTTCCTCAGCGTGCTCGGCCTCCTCTCGACGACGGTCGTGAACGCAGACAACGCCTCGGGCGGTACGCTCCTCTCCGGGACGAGCGGCGCCGCCACCGGCGTCAGCGTCCTGCTCATCGCGCTGCTCTGCTCATGGGGCGTCCGGTGGGAGATGCGCCGGCGCACGAAGCGGACGAGGCTTCGGAGACTCTCGATCCGGTGACCGCGGGCGGTTCGGTTCTCCCTCCTGATTCTGAACGCGCAACCATTATCGCCCTCGCCGGACAGGATACTGAGAGATGGGCTGGATCAGCCGCCGGGTCGCGGGCTTCATCGTGTTCACGGTAATCTCGGCCCTCCTTGGCGGGTATGCGGTGAGCCGTGGGTACATCAGCGGGGAGCCGACCCTCAGCACCGCGTGCGGGGCCGTGATCCTCGCGTTCTCGTTCGTCGTGTCCCTCATGGTCACGACGCACATGAAGCACAAGGCCCAGTGGAAGAAGTACTGGGAAGAGTACTACGCCCGCGTGTACCCGCAGTACTACCGTCGCTGAGGCGGGAAAGCCTCAAGTGGGCCCGAGGGGTCGCGGTCCTCGGTGTTCTTCGAACAGGCCCTCATCGGCCAGATGGCGAACTTCGGATACCTGATCGGCGACCCGGAGGCGAAGGTCGCGGCGGTGATCGACCCGAGCTTCGACGCGCGAGCGCTCCAGAAGGCGGCGGGGGAGAACGGGTTCACGATCGAGCTGATCCTCAACACCCACCACCATCCCGACCACGTGTTCGACAACGAGCGGCTCGCGAACGAGACCGGCGGGAAGGTCGCGGCCCACCGGCTCAGCCGCGTGCGGAAGGACATCGTCCTCGAGGACCGGGCGATCCTCCACCTCGGGAGCCTCGGGATCACGGTCGAGCACACGCCGGGCCACTCCCCGGACTCCTGCTGCTTCGTCGTCGGCGGGCGGGTGTTCACGGGGGACTGCCTCTTCGTCGGCGACTGCGGACGCGTGGACCTGCCCGGGTCCGACATCGACCAGATGTACGACTCCCTGTTCCACCGGGTCCGGAAGATGGACGACGAACTCATCGTGTGCCCGGGCCACCACTACGGCCCGACGCCCACATCGACGATCGGAGCGGAGCGGCGCACGAACCCGACGCTGCAGCCGCGGAGCCTGGAGGAGTTCAAAGTGTTCATGAAGGCGCCGTGACCGCCGCCTCCGCGACGGGCTCGGGTTTCACTTTCTTCTTGCGCACCGCGCGGGGCTTCTTCTCGCCCGCCGCCGCCCGTGCCCTCTTCGCCTTCGCCTTCTTCCGGTCCGCCTTGATCGGGCACTCCATGTTGATGCAGATCACCCACGGCTTGCGTCCCGTCATCAGGACGTGCACGATTGGGTGGCCGCACGCCTCGCACCGGCTCTCCGTCCGCTCGATGAACCCCCGCTGCGGGAGGGGGAACGTGTTGTCGCACTTCGGGTAGTTCGAGCATCCGACGAAGCGCTTGCCACGGGCGGAGTGGACGATCCGGAGCTCGCCCTCCGCGCACTTGTCGCACGCTGCGATCAGGCTCTTCTCCCGGACCGTCGGGCACTCCGACGCGACGCAGAAGATCTCCGTCTTCCCGCGGTCGATCAGCTTGATCATCGGCGAGCCGCACGCGGGGCAGGGCTGCTCGCCGCTCAGGATGATCCCGATCTGCGGGAGCGGGTGGGTGTTGCGGCACGCGGGGTACCGGTCGCACCCGAGGAACCGCCGGCCGCGGCGGCTCTTGAGGACGACGAGGGTGCCCTGCCCGCACTTGTTGCACGGCCCCACGTAGTTCTGCTCCTTCAGCGCGGCCTCGATCTCCTGCCCGATCGCGGCCTCGTTCTTCTGGAGGATCTCGACGACCTCCTCGAGCATCCTCTGGCTCTCGGTGACGACCTCCTTCTGCGTCCGCACCCCGCGGGCGATCTCGTCCATGTCCTGCTCGAGGTGGGCCGTCATCTCGGGCTGCGTGATCTTCTCCGCGTGGACCTCGAGGGCCCCGATCAGGGCCTTCCCGCTCCCCGTCGGGCGGATCACCTTGCCTTCCACGTACTCCCGGTCGTACAGCTTCTGGATGATCTCGTGGCGGGTGGACTTCGTCCCGAGGCTGAGCTTCTCCATCTCCTGGATCAGGTTCCCCTGGGAGTACCGCGGCGGGGGCTGGGTCTGGTCCTTCCGCGCCGCGACGTCCACGACGGGCACGTCCTCGCCGACGGCGAGGGCCGGGAGGGCGGACTCCCGCACGGTCCAGTACGGGTAGTACTTCCTCCACCCGGGGTCCTTCACGACATAGCCGTCCGCGGCGAACGTCTCCCCGCCCGCGTCGAGCTTCGCCTCGGACACCTCGACGATCGAGCTCGGAGCGACGGTCGCGAGGAACCGGCGCGCGACGAGCTCGTAGATCCTCCAGTGGTCCTGGCGCTTGATGTCGGACTTCTTCGCCCCGCCCGTCGGGTAGATCGGCGGGTGGTCGGTCGCCTCCACGGGCCCGCGGCGGGCGCGGATCTTCTCCTGCGCGAGGAGCTCCTTCGCCTCGGCCGCGAGTTCGCTCTCCTCGAGCCTCTGGAGGACGCCCTTGAGGGAGAGCGTCGGCGGGTACACGGTGTTGTCGGTCCTCGGGTAGCTCAGCCACCCGCTCTGGTAGAGGGACTCCGCGATCCGCATCGCCTGCGCCGCCCCGTAGCCGAGGCGGTTCGCCTCCGCGACGAACGACGTCGTGTTGAAGGGGGCGGGCGGCCACTCCTCCCGCTCGTTCCTCGTGTACTCGAGGACCTTCCCCGCCTTCGCGGCGAGGGCCCGTTCGCGGGCCGCCTCCGCCTCCCCCTGGACCCAGAACCGGCCCTTCTCGTGGCCGGCGGGGAACGTCGACCCGGCCTTGTCGAACGTCGCGGCGACGGTCCAGAAGTCCTGCGGGGCGAAGTCCTCGATCTCCCGCTCGCGGTTCACGATGAGCGCGAGGGTCGGGCTCTGGACCCGGCCCACGGAGAGGAAGTCCTTCCCGAGCTGCTTCGAGGCGAGGGAGATGAACCGCGTCAGCGCCGCGCCCCACGCGAGGTCGACGACCTGGCGCGACTCCGCGGACTCCGCGAGGGGGACGTCGAGCTCCGCGAGGTTCGCGAACGACTCCTCGATCTCCGCCCGCGTGAGGGAGGAGTACCGCGCGCGGCGGACCGCGACGTCCGGGCTCACCTGGCGGATCACGTCGAGGGCCTCCGTGCCGATCAGCTCCCCCTCCCGATCGAAGTCCGTCGCGACGATTACCTCGTCAACCCCGCGTGCCAGCTCCTTGAGGGCGTCGACGAAGGCGGGCTCCGTGACCTTCTTGACGGGCTCGACCCAGACGAGGCGCCTCAGGTCCGTGTGGGACCAGTCGTTGAACTCGTCCGGATAGTCGAGGTTGAGGATGTGCCCGCGCATCCCGACCACGGTGACGTCGTGGCCGTCGCGGGGGAAGGAGAACGTGGGCACCCTGCCGATCTTCGCACGCTTCATCTTGCCCGCGGAGAGGATAGAAGCGATGCGGACGGCGGTGTTGAGTTTCTCGGTGACGATGAGCTTTCGCACGGGGTTCGCACCATTTGCTCCGTTTACTTAACGGTTTGCTGATGAGAATCACGGGTCAAGGCCCCGTAGGGGCCTTGGCGGTCTGTTTTACTATTTAGTTGAGCATATATTAATCGCTTCGAAGCAGCGTGGCGATTTCGACGGGATAGGCCGCGACCCGCGCCCCCGCCGCCTCGAACGCCTGGATCTTGCTATCCGCCGTGCCCATCCCGCGGGAGATGATCGCGCCGGCGTGCCCCATCCGCTTCCCCGGCGGTGCCGTGCGTCCCGCGATGTAGGCGAAGACGGGTTTTCGGATTCGCTTCGCGCGCCGGGCGGTCTCCTCTTCGGCAGTCCCGCCAATCTCGCCCACGACGACGATCCGCTTCGTCTGGCGGTCCTTCGAGAGCAGTTCGAGGGCCTCGGGCATGCTCGTGCCGATGACGGGATCCCCGCCGATCCCGATGCACGTGGACTGACCGAAGCCCGCCTGCGTGATCGCGTTCACGATTTCGTACGTCAGGGTCCCGCTGCGGGAGATCACGCCGACGTCGCCCTCCTTGAAGATGTGATTGGGCATGATCCCCGCCTTTGCCTTCCCCGCCGAGATGAGCCCGGGGCAGTTCGGCCCGATCACCCGGCACCCCTTCGCACGGGCGTAGGGCATGATGTCCAGGCAGTCGTGGAACGGGATCCGTTCCGTGATCATGACGAGGAGTTCGACGCCCGCCTCGACGGCCTCGATGGCGGCGTCCTTCGCGTACGGCGCGGGGACGAAGAGGATCGACGCGTTCGCGCCCGTCGCGTCCACCGCGTCGAAACAGGAGTCGAACACGGGCACTCCCTGGACGTTCTCTCCGCCTTTCCCGGGTGTGACCCCGGCGACGACCTTCGTACCGTACTCCAGCATCTTCTCCGTGTGGAACTGCCCCTGGTGGCCCGTGATTCCCTGGACGATGAGCTTCGTCTTCTCGTCGAGCAGGACCGCCAAGCCTAGGGACCTCCCGCCTTCGCCCGGACCGCGAGTTCCGCGGCCTCCTCCATCGAATCCGCGGGATGGCCGATCCCCTGGAGGATCTCCCGGGCGCGGTCCTCGTTCACGCCCTTGATCCGCGCGATCACGGGCACGTTGACGTGCATCTCCTCGAGCGCCTCCCGCACGCCCTGGGCCACGGTGTCCGCCTTCGTGATTCCGCCGAAGATATTCAGGAGGATCACGGACGGGGCCGCCTTCAGGAGGATCTCGAACGCCTGCTTCACCTTCTCCGGGTCGTCCGTCCCGCCGAGGTCGAGGAACGTCCCGCCCCGCCCGCCCTTCAGGTTCAGGACGTCGAGCGTGGCCATCGTGAGGCCCGCGCCGTTCGCGATCACGCCGATGTCCCCGTCGAGCTGGATGAACGTGATCCCCTTGTCGTGTGCCTCCTCCTCGAGGGGCGTGCGGTCCTGCGGGAGGTCGGCGTACTCCGGGTGGCGGTACTCCGCGTTGTCGTCCACGATGAGCTTCGCGTCCCCCGCCATCACGCGGCCGTCCTTCAGGACGGCGAGGGGGTTGATCTCCACGAGCTCCGCGTCCTCTCCCTCGAACAGGGCGAACGCCTTGCGGACGATGTCGGAGACCCGGGACGCGCCCTCCTTCGGGAGGCCGAGCTTCTTCGCGAGGGCGCGGAGGACGTACGGCTGGAGGCCGACGAGCGGCGGGAGGTGGATGCGGAAGAGGCTCTTCTCCGGGACGGACTCGATCTCCATGCCGCCCGTCGCGCTCGCGATCAGGAGCGGGGCCCTCGCGGAGCGGTCGATCGTGATCGAGAGGTAGAGCTCCTTGGCGATGTCCAGCATCTCCTGCGCGTACACCTGCCGGACCGTGTACGGACCGATCGTCATCCCGAGGATTGCGCGCGCTGCTTCGCGCGCCTCCTCCAGGGTCTTCGCGAACTTGATGCCGCCCGCCTTTCCGCGCCCGCCGACGAGGACCTGCGCTTTGACCGCGCAGGGGAGGGGCGGGTCCACGAGGTCCTCGGGGGTCGCGGCGAGCACGCCGCGCGGAACGGGGATGCCGTACTTCCGGAAGATCTCGTGGGCCTTGTATTCGTAGAATTTCATCGGCGGTGCAGGGCGATGGCCCGCCCGCACTTAGCCTTATTCCGCTCAGCCGAGGCGCACGACGTCCAACTCCTGTTCGAGGGCGTCGAGCTCCCGGGGCCGCACGGTGCCCGGGCGCACGGATGCGAGGAGGATCTGTTTTCCCCCGGTGACCGCCGCGGCAGCGCGGCGGAGGAACCGCACGACGTCGCCGAACCGGTTGCCGTCCGCGAGGAACTCGATGTCGTCGATGAGGACGGCACCCACCGGGTTCTCACGGAGGAAGTCCCCGATCGTGGCCTCGATCGACTCGAGGGTCGGGGGGTCGCCGCCCGTGTCCGTCCGCCCCTCGCCGAGGAACACGGACGTCGTGTGCTGGAATCGGAACTGGGCCTGGGTCGATTCCCGGTCCCCCCGTGTCATCAGGAGCCCCGAGCGCCCGATTCGGGTGAGGTCCTCGAGGAGCTTGGGCCCCTGCCCGGGCTTCCCCTCCTCGACGAGGTACGCGTGGCCGGACTCGAGGATCGCCGCGACCGCGCGCGTCCCCGCGGGGGCGAGGACCTTCTTCGTCGCCCGCTTCGGGGCGGGCGCGGTGGTCCCGCTCTCCGCCTCGCGGGGCTTCTCCCCTCCGGGGAGGATCCTCCGCCGGATGAGGAAGAGGAAGGCGAGGACGCCCACCGCGGCGGCAACCCCTGCGGCCGCGAAGGGCACCACATCGAGTGGAGCGGAAATCGGATTCGCGACGACGGCGACCAGATCGAGGTGGAGAGAGCCCGGCGCCGCGTTCGTCGGGTTTACGTCAGTGTATCGAACGCTCACGGTGCCCGCGTCGATCTCCTCAGGACGGAGGGTGAGGTTCAGGTATCCCACCGCGGCCGCGAAGGCGGCGGGGAGCGTTGGGTCCCACACCCCCGCGGAGACGTTCCACACGTCCACGTTGAAGTTCTCCCCGCCCCCGCTCACGTTCCCCTTGAGGACGAGGACGGGCGAGGAGCCGGAGATCCCGGAGACGTCCTGCCGCACGTCGAGGCGATACGCGAGGGTCACGGCGGTGACGACCACGAAGTCGACGCGCAGGTCCGACGCGACGTCGTCGGGGCCGCCCGCGTCGACGAACCGGATCGCCGGGCCCCCCGCGTTGAACTCGGCGGCGGTCAGGTTGTACAAGAGGGTCCGGTCTCCCGCGCTCGTGAAATTGAGGCGGCCCGACCAGACGGAGGGCGGGGTCAAGACCTCGACCGTGACGTTCTCGTCACTCACCCCCGCCTCGATCGTCAGGACGTACGCGTTCCCTACGGGGATCGCCGTCCAATCGTACCGGACGGCGAGCCGATAGTTCGTCTCGTACATGACGCGGACGCCGTTCGCGTCGAGGTACAGCGTCTCGACGACTCCCCCGACCTGGACGTGCGTGAGCCTCGTCACGATGTTGTCGGCCGCGAAGTCCGCGCCGGCCCACGGATGGCTCCCGCAGGCGGTGAGGTTCGCGTACGTGTACGCGTTCGGGTCGGCCCCGGGGAGGTTGACCTGAACGCTGGGGCAGTACGTCGTGCCTCCGTCCCAGGAGACCGCGGCCGCGATTCGGTCATTGCCGGAGGGCTCGTACGCCTCGATCCCGACCTCGACTCGGATGATCGCGGCGTCCGCGGGGAGGGCGAACCCGAGCCCCCGGTACGTCGCCCCCGCACCCGCCAGGGAGGACGACGCGTAGAGGTCGTCGGAGGCGTTGCCGTTGGGGCACGAGGACCATCCGCACCCCGTGCCGTTCTGCGCTGGGGTGTTCGAAAGCGTGGAGGTGGGCGGGGCCACTGCCTCGCGGTATTGGACGTACGCGTCGTCGGAGCTGAGGAGGTCCGTGGAGAAGTTGCCCGAGGCCAAGGTGCCCGTGGTGACGGTCTCCGTCCCGGGATACACGACGGGGTCCGGCGCGACGTCCGTCTCCGTGAGGGTCTCCATGATCCCGTCGTCGGCCTGGGCACGGGAGACCCCGTCCGAGGAGCCGACGATGATCGTCTCCTGGGATGCCGGGAAGGTCGACACGGCCGCCGCCCGCGCGGGCGCGCCCATCGTCACGATGAGGGCCGCGATCGCGAGCGCGGTCCACGCCCGCCCGAGCGGTCGATGGGTGGACCTGAGGGGATGCTCTCCGTTCATCGACGCGTGGGGGAGTCGGGGCCGCGGTCGGATAAGCGTTCGGCCGTTGTTATCAGAGCGGCAACCGAACTAGGGCCCTGCGGTCATCGGGTGGCCGCGGGTCGCTCAGTAGATGGGCGTGCCCGTGGTCGTGACGAGGTCCCGGAACGCTTTCATCAACTGCTTCGTGACCTTGCCCGGCTTCCCCTCGCCGATCGTGCGGCCGTCGACCTCGACCACGGGCCCGATCTCCGCGGCGGTGCCGGTGATGAACGCCTCCGCGGAGGCCCACACGTCGTACAGGGTGAAGGGCTTCTCCTCCGCGCGGATCCCGAGTTTCTCCGCGAGCTCGAGGGCGGTCTCCCGCGTGACGCCGGGGAGGTTCGTCGAGGTGGGCGGCGTGATCACGGAGTGGTTCTGCACGATGAAGAAGTTGTCCGCGCTCGCCTCCGACACGAAGCCGTTGATGTCGAGCAGGAGGGCCTCGTCCGCGCCGTACTGGTTCGCCTCGACGCGGGCCATGATCTGGTTGAGGTAGTTCAGGGATTTGATGCTCGGGCTCAGGCTCTGGGGCGGCACCCGCCGGTAGCTCGACGTCACGAGGCGGAGCCCCTTCTCGTACTTCTCCTTCGGGTACAGCGTGATCCCGGGCTGCGCGATGATCGCGACCGTCGGCCCGCGCTTGCACTTCCGGGGGTCGAGCCCGAGGTCCCCCGGCCCGCGGGTGACGATCGGGCGGATGTATCCGTCGACGATGTTGTTCCGCCGGCACGTCTCCAGGATCAGCTCCGTGAACTCCTCGCGCGTGTGGGGGATCTTGAGGTCGATCGCCTTCGCGCTCTGGTACATCCGCTCGACGTGCCGCTCGAGCTTGAAGACCCGCTTGTTGTACGCCCGGATGCCCTCGAACACCCCGTCGCCGTACAGGAGGCCGTGGTCGAAGACGGTGATCTTGGCGTCGGACTCCGGCAAAAACTTGCCGTCGAGGTACACGGCAATTTCCATCCGGGGGGCCCCCAACACCTCGATATTGCCCGGGCGCGATATAACCGTTAGCCTTCGCGGGCCGAGCATTGTTCAGCGGAACGGTTCCCCGGTCAGACGTTCGCACAAGGAGATGTAGAGATCGGACACCTCTTTCAGTACATTGTCGGGAAGAGGTGGGATGTCCGGCTCCGTCCGTCCAGACTTTCTGGCCCCCATGAGACGCTCGTGGTAGCCAATCTTCCGGTAGTACTGTCGCACGAACTCCTTGCTGAGCTCGACCTGCTCGCCCTTGTCGTACGCCGCCGCGTCCCAGAAGCGGTCCTCGTCCGCGGTCCCGAACGTGTCGACGACCATGAGCCGCCGCTCCGCGTCCATCGCGAACTCCTTCTTCCCGTCGACGTGGATCAGCCCGCGCTTGCGGACCTCCTCGTTCAGGGTCTCGTCGATCGTGAGCGCGGCCTCCAGGAGCATGCCGTACTCCTCCGCGGTGAGGCCCGAGATGCGGATCGCTTCGTCCCGGGTCAGCTCGCGGTCCACCTTCTCGAGCTTCGTCGTCGTCTCCAGAAACGGTTCCGGCAGCCGCTCCCCGTAGGCGGGCACGTGCCCCTTCGGGAACCCGAGGTCGTGCGGCCGTAGCCTCCCGTCCTTCAGTCGGTCGTGGAGCGAACCCGCCACGTAGTACCGGGCGATCACCTCGAGGGGGATGAGATAGTTCCGGGTCTCCGGGGAGAGCTTCGCGTAGTCGGAGATGACTTGGACCCGCCGGACCCGCATCCGGCTCCCGTCCGCGACGCGCAGGAAGTGCGTCCGGATCCCCAGCCGATCGACGACTCGGAACCAATGGGCCGACGTCCGGCAGAGGGTCTCGCCCTTGTGCGGGACGAGGGACGGGATCACCTTGTCGAACACGGAGATATGGTCCGTGAAGACGAACTCGAGTTCGGTGTCGGAGACCTCGTAGACCTCCTTCACCTTCCCCTTCCTGAGGAGTTTCATCGGCGGCGGGAATCGCCCGCGGTTCATAGCGGTTGCGCCGGCCCGCCGGGACGGACGTACTCGATCCGCGCCGCGACCTCGTCCGCGAGCTCGCGACCAAAGTTCTGTTCGAGGATCGTGAGGCCCAGGTCCAGCGCGGTGGCCACGCCGCCCGCCGTGATGACCCGGCCGTCGACGACGACGCGGTCCGGGACGACGTCCGCCTCCGTCAGCTCCTCGCGCGAGAGGAAGTGGGTCGTCGCCCGCCGCCCCGCGAGGAGGCCCGCGGCTTGGAGGACGAGCGCGCCGGTGCAGACCGAAGCGACGGGCTTCGTCTTGGCGAACTCGGCGATTTTCTCGAGGAGTCCACGGTCCGCAATCAGGTCCTTGCGGCCGGGCCCTCCGGGCACGACGAGGAGGTCGAGATCGCTGAGGTCCCGTTTCACCTCGTGCGCGAGGACGGTAAGGCCGAGCGCGCATTGAATAGATTCCTTCGAGGCCCGCGTGATGACGGAGAGGTTGAGGGTGGGGTGGAGCTGCTTCGCCTTCCGGAGGACCTCCCAGACGCCCACGAAGTCGAGCTCCTCGACGCCGGCGAACAGGAGGATGCCGACGCGCACGGGTAAAGAGTCGCCGGGCCGCTATTATTCCTTTGCGGGCGGCCTAGAAGACCTCGACGTCCGCGTGGACGTTCAGGCCGTCCTCGTCGATCGTGTACGGCTTCACCGCCCGGGAGTGCTTCAGCCGCCGCATCTTCATCACCTGCATCGCGAGCTGGACGTCGCCGCTCTCCTTCTCGCGGGACTGCAGGCAGATTACGCCGTCGGAGATGTACTCCACGAGGCCGTCCCGGGAGGCCCGCGGGTTGTCGTCCTTCGTCTCCGCGGTGAACAGGGCCGTCGCCCCGGTGGACTTGATCTGCTGCGCGATCGCGAACAGGCGGGCCCGCCGCTCGACCTCGTCCGGGAACATCATGTTCAGCAGCGACACAGAGTCCACGACGACGCGGTCCGCGCCGAAGTCCTTGATGAACTTCGGGAGCTCGGACCTCACCTTCATCACGGTCGTCTTCGCGTCCGCGGGCTCGAGCTTCACGATCGCGAGCCGCTTCTCCTTCAGCGGGGTCGCGAGGTCCCAGCCGAACCCCGCCGCGCTCGCGACGATGGAGTCCGGGCCCTCCTCGAGGGAGATGAAGATCCCCTTCTCCTGGTTGATCAGCCCCTGGACGAGGAACTGGATCCCGAACGTCGTCTTCCCCGTGCCGAAGGAGCCGAGCACGGTGACCGTGTGGCCCCGCGGCACCCCGCCGCCGAGGAGCTCGTCGAGCCCGTCGATCCCCGTGAGCACGAGCGGGTTCCCCGCCGGCTCCGGTGTCGTCTGTTCCGCTGCCGCCGTGTCCGCCATCTACGCGATCCTCTCCATGTACACGACCACGAGGCCCTGGTTCGCCGTCACCATCGTCGGGAACCGAGCGATCTTGTCCCGTGCAAGGCGAACGTGAGGCACCCGTCGACGCTGTCGATCACCATCTGCTCGTACCGCTTGTCGAGGATCCCGCGGGTGAGGAGGAGGTACGTGATCCCGCCCCACTCCTTCGACGCCCGCTGGAGGCCCTTCACGGTCGTGACGAGGTCCCGCATCTCGACCGCCTCCCCCTCGACGAGGTCCGTGAGGCTGTCCACGACGACGAGGGCCCCGCGGGCGTTCTCGTCGAGGAACGAGACGAGGCCCTCGAGGACGTTCTCCGACCGTGCCTCGAACGGGTTCTCCTGCTGGGTCCACGACGACGGGACGACGGAGTTCCGGAAGTACGCGGCGCTGAAGTCCTTGAAGACCGCGAGGTCGCGGAAGGCGAAGAAGAACTCCGCGTTGAACGAGGCGCCGAGCTCCTGGAGGATCGCGTCCCGGGAGCGGGAGAACGTCGCGTAGCAGATCCGCTCCGGGAGGGCGGACCCGTCGCACGCCTCCCCGAGGAAGTAGTGCCGGAGCTCGGGGTGCTGCCGCACGATCGCGATCTTCGAGGCGGCGGTGTACACGTACTCCTGGGTCCCCGCCCCGATGTCCCCGAGGAGGAGGACCAGGGATCCCTCCGGGAACCCGCCCCCGACGATCGAGTCGAGGTCCGCGATCCCCGTCGGGACCTTCCGGAGCGCGAGCGGGTCGAAGGCCTCGTTCAGCGTCTCCGCCGAGGAGTAGATTCTCTCGGCCGTCAGAGGCATCCCGGACATCCCGCGCGCCCATCCGGGGGGGTTCTTAAATGCGTTTTGTAAACGGGGACGCCCTCCCGCGGTCCATGGGAAACGGGGGCGGGTCGAGTGTGCGGCCTTGAAAATCAGGGCGACATCTTCAAGTGGCGCGGGGAGGCTTGCCGGGGGAGGTCGGCGCGACCATGGTCAGCGTACGGAACCCGTTCTCCGCGCTCATCGTAACGATCCTGTCCGCGATGGGGCTCACGTTCCTCGTGGGCGTACCCGTGACGTTCCTCCCGTACATCGAGCTCCAGCTCCTCGTGATGGCGTTCGCGGCCGTCGCGGTCGGCGCCGTCGCGGGCCGGTCCAGCCTGATCGGCTCGATGGGCTTCGTCGGCGCTCTCGTCGGCGGGTTCTTCGGGTCGTTCCTGTTCCTGCTCGTGGTCGCCGAGCCGTACTTCTTCTGGATCACGACGGGGTGGGAGCTCCCGATCGCCCTCGCGATCGGTGCCCTGTGCGGCCTCGGCGGGCTCCTCACCGGGAAGCTCGGGCTCCGGCGGATCGAGCGGGCGCTCGGGGCGATGCCCCAGTCCCGCCGCTGCAGCAAGTGCGGCGCGAAGGTCGGGATCACCGCGCGGAAGTGCTGGTCGTGCCGCGCGTACCTCCCGCCGACGTGATGGCGGGGTCACCTCGGGGGCCGCCTGCCTCCGACCGCGATAAGCACGATTCCAAGGGCAAACAAAATGGCCCCCGCCACAAGGGCGACGGACCACCCGCCCGCGACGTACGCATGGGAGCAGTATCCCGTCCCTCCGGTCGGACAGGTCCATCCGATTGTGAGGACGATGCTTTCGGTGACGATTCCTG
Organism: Methanobacteriota archaeon; assembly: GCA_005878955.1. GTDB lineage: Archaea > Thermoplasmatota > Thermoplasmata > RBG-16-68-12 > RBG-16-68-12 > EA-19. Next base: position 74 of record VBMI01000098.1, on the reverse strand, counting down.
CCACGACGGCAGGGACTCCCCATAGCTTGGAGACCATGGCCGAGGGGTCGATTCGACCTCGCGGGCTTAAAGTT
>VBMI01000179.1 GCA_005878955.1 Methanobacteriota archaeon | reverse complement strand
GCAACCGACGCGATGAGCGTCAGTGCGAGGGTCGCCGCGATCATGCCGAACGCTTTCCTCATGCGATTCTCCACCTCAGGCCGGCCAGCCGGTCGGGTATGAAATATCTTATTGGACATTCGTCGACGGGAGAACACGCGCCTCACGGAGGCGCTCCGGCGCACGCGGCGCCCGATGCGCCGGAAAGGTTCATCCCCCCGCGTGTGCATCGGTCGGATCCGCATGCCGTTCCTCGACCAGTTCCGCATCGAGGCCCTCCCGCAGAAGTGGCAGGACGAGGGAAGGCACTGGCAGGAGACGTACTTCCCCGAGATGCCGGAGGTCCTGGACCGGCCGAACTGGTCGCGATACTATCCGGAGACGCCGATGCCCCGCCTCAGCGTCATCATGGCGAAACCCGACGGATTCGGCGGGTTCGCGCAGAAGGTCGTGGGGGCGACCTCGGCCACGGCGAGCCTATCGAACCGCCTCTGGACCGCGGACAAGATGCCCGACGCGCAGTTCATGACCGCGCTCAAGATCATCCGCGCGCAGGCCTCGACGGAGCTCGGCTCGATCCAGCAGCACCGGATGGTGTACGAGCAGCTCGACGGCGGCTCCCTCACCGGCTTCGACAAGGAGATCGTCGACGGCATCCACCGCACGGACCCGACGGGACATCGGCTCGATGCGATCTCGTTCTCCAAGAAACGCGTCTGCGTCGAGGAACTCCGTCATCACATGCAGATGGCCGGCGTGCTGACGCTCGACGAGACGTTCGACAAGGCGCGGTGGGGCCGCCACTGGGCCACGGAGACGATGGAGGAGCTCTTCGCGATGAAGCCGGGCGAGCACGTCCTCGACGCCTTCAACATCGAGTTCAAGAGCCTCATGGACTCGGCGACGTTCATGTCCTTTATCGACCGCGTCGGGAAGTTCCAGCTCGAGATGCAGCACCACTTCCTGTACGGGCCGATGGCCCTCTCGATGCCTTGGATGCGGTTCGTCGAGGAGTCCTATCACCTGGCGGCCGGAGAGACTCTCATGAAAGCGATCGCCGTGGCGGCAATCTCGGACGGAGGAAACTTCGGGATTGAGGACCTGCAGAAGACTCTAAACATGTGGTATCCGCGCGGGCTCGAAATGTTTGGGTCGGAGCTGGGCGGAGATCTTGTGAAGGGCGTCTTCAAGACTCTAAAGAACGCGGAGGCACAGCGGATCTACATCGATGAGGTCCTAGGCAAGGTAAGAGATGCGAATCTTGCGATTGTCCAGGCGAAGACGCACTCAAGTCGCGAGGAGGCCGAGGCGACCCTCCGGCGAATTCAAGAAAGGCACGAGACCGTGCAAGGCCTTTCACGAGAGGATCTTCTCTTTCTCCCAGACCGTAGGTTCTTCAGGATTCGCGGGCTCGCAGAGTATGGGGACTTCCGCAACCCTGGGAGCGACGCAGCGGGAGTGGGTTTCGTATATCTGCCCTATGACGTGCATGGAAACCTCCGGAAGGACAATGGCAGCCTCGTTGACCGTGAGGACTACGCGGAATACCTCCGGTCAGTCCTCCCTGATCGATATATGAAAAGCAGACACTGGACCTTCGTAAAAGACGAGTTCCTCTTCAATCCGAACTGGGGTTCGCCGGAACCTGTTCAATGAACCCGCGTCGCTGGACGCGGCCCCAATGCGAGGTTCAGAAGACCGAATGGGAGATTCTCAGTTGCGGGACGACCGGACCGCGGCCTCATACCAAACCTCGAGGGAGGCGCTCGTCCCTTCGACGAACCGCTTGACGATGCGACGGTCGCCGCCCAAGTTGACCCTGACGACTTCTCCGACATAAGCACCGATGGGCAGCGCCGTCGTAGGCAGCGGCTCCTCCCCCTCCTCGAAGTACGTCGATACGGCGTCGTCCATCTTCCTCAAACTCTCGGGCGAGTAGTCGAGGACAATGCCGAACCGGTCTCCGAAGACGGAGACGGCGTCTTCGGCCCAGCGGATCAGATCGGTCGTGGTTCGCCGAGATGGGTTCGCTCTTCCGGCAGATCGTCGCTGCCTTGGTAGGAAGTCCCGCAGCAGGACCGGGCGATACACGATCCTCCGGACCTCGGGGTGTCTTCGGAAGTACCCTTCGACCACCTCGGGCGGGGGACCCCGGTCGACGTCCTCGGCCGTCAGCAGGAAGTGTCGCGTCACCTGGTACAGGATCGACCCATCCTTGAGCTCTTTTGTCCGGAAGCCGGGGGCGGCGAGTAGGAACTCCCGTCCATACTTCTCGACATAGGAGGGACCGAAGATGTTTGCCCAGGAGATCCGCGGAATGCGTCGCTCGATGGCGAAAACGTTGTGTGCATTGCGGAGGTCGTATTTCGCCCCAACTTCGGTGAAGGAGGGAAGGAACCTACTATAGATCTCGAGAGTCTTGGCCAGGAGATCCTGCATGTACTCCTCCGCGAGGCCGTGCTGGATGGCCAGTTCTCCCTTGTCCCATGAGGGACCATCGAGGAATAGTTCCCAATGGTCGACTAACTCCCAGATGTCAAGGCGTGCGATGAGGTTCCACCCCCTCCACCAGTCCTCCCAGCTGATCTCGGTTGCCGATCGTGTCGGAGCAAGTTTCCGGATGGCAACCGTGACAGGTCTGTTCCTCACCAGTCGAAGATCCCAACGACGTGGATCCGGGACATACGCGCACCGAATGGCGAAGCCGGTGCTCCCCGTCGTTTTCCCATGGATATCGCCCCATGCTAGACGAGTTCCAGGAGTTTCTTGGTACCAAGCGCCGAAGCCTCCCGTGCGATCCGCATCGGGGACATCCCCTGCTCTGAGGAGTTGATCAACTGTCTCCCGTTCTTCTTCTGTGTAACGATAGATACGGAATCGGGAGTGCTCCTGTAGGAACGGCTCGCCTAACAATCCGGGGAGCTGTCCAAGGTCCGTCCTGACGCGACAGTCTCGGAGACAGCTACCCACCTTCACATCCATCTTTCCACCTAGAAGAATCCAATCTCGAGCCAACTCAACTTGGAGGTGCCCGTAGCGAAACCGCAAGTTTTCGCTGATGCAATCCGTCGCCCCCAGGCTTGTCGCAGCCCAGTAGGAACGCCCCCACGCCCAGTCTCTGCGCCACGGTCATGCTTGTTCAGGAGAGCCTCACAAAGAAAGGGTCGCCATGCTATTTCAACTCCCGCGCCCAGGAGGGAAAGAGCATTCTTTATTACAAGGAGGCCTGTTGGTCCGCTGAGGTTGAAGCGATGGACCTGACTTACATCTCCCTCGAGAAGAAAGACCGCGTCGCGATCGCATGGCT
>VBMI01000176.1 GCA_005878955.1 Methanobacteriota archaeon | reverse complement strand
CCGCACCATCCCGCCGCGCGAGTTCGCCGGCAACCTCGACGTACGACAGCTGTCGAGGGGTTCGCGGCTGTACGTGCCGGTGAATGTCGAGGGCGCGCTGTTCTCGATCGGTGACGGTCATTTCGCGCAAGGCGACGGCGAAGTCTGCGGTACGGCGATCGAGATGCGCGCCGCGTTCGACCTCGAGTTCCACGTGGCCAAGGGCGAGGCGGCCCGACGTCGGCTCACCACTGCCAGCTATGCCCGCGACGATCCGGCTTCTCCCGACATTGCGGCCGCGGGACCCTTCTTCGCCACGACCGGGATTTCGGTCACAGAGGATGGCGAGAACACGTCGGAGGACGCGACCCTCGCGGGCAAGCGCGCGATGCTCGCCATGATCGACCACCTTGTCGTGGATCGTGGCTTCAGCCGCGCGCAGGCCTACGCCATCGCCAGTGTGGCCGTGGATCTTCGGCTCAGCTCCGTCGTCAACGTGCCAAATTTCGTGGCGTCGGCGGTGCTTCCACTCGATATCTTCGTCTAACGACCGGTGACGAGGAACTCCCCGACGAGCCGCGCGAATCGGCGCGGCTCTTCGACGAACGGGTAGTGCCCGCTCCGGTCGAACACCTCGAGGCGCGCGTCCGCGATCGCCCGGGCCAGCTCCTCGGCGAACGGGGGCGGTGTGATCCAGTCATGCCGGCCGACGACGACCATGGTCGGAGCGCCGATGCGCGACAGCTCTGGGCGCAGGTCGTAACGGTCGAACGCGCGCAGGATCCGGCTGCGCGCCTCGACATCGAACCGCAGGGAATCCGTGACGAGGTCGATCCGCTCCGGCGTGGGCCGGTGGAAGTACAGGGGCTGGACCGTCGTCCAGAGCCGGCGGAAGGCCGCCGCATCTGCGATCGGCTTATCCCACAGCGAACGCAGCGCCCGCAGTATCGCGGGCGTCGCGCGGCGGCGCGCGGTCTCGCGCGAGACAGGCCGGAACTTGGCGCTGGCAGCGGTATCCACGAGGACGAGGTTCGCGACGAGGCGCGGATGCCGCAGCGCGAGGTGCAAGCCGATGAATCCGCCGTTGGAATGACCGAGGATGCCGACCGGGCCGAGACGCAGCTCGCGGATGAGCCGCGCCGCATCGTCGGCGAGGACTTCGAGCGGCGTCTCCCTTGGGACCGTCCCGGTGGAGCGCCCATGGCCGCGGTGGTCGTATAGCACCAGCCGCGCCGAGGCGCTGAGTTCTCGGAGCGCCGGCCAGAGCCCGCACGACATCCCAGGCCCGCCGTGCAAGACGAGGCATGCCGGTCCTGACCCGTGGGTCTCGTACGAAAGACCGGATGGCGACAGGCGCCGATCCGGCGCCGCCTTACCCGCGGAAGCGCGGGTCGAGCGCGTCACGCAGTCCACCGCTCGTCCGTCGGCGAGCATCGTCCCCCAGTCGGCCGTCGGCGGCTGAGCACCGAGACCGATGAAGCTCAGGCCGGCGGTTTCCGTGATCATCCATCCAACGTTCAGGCTCGCGGCCACCAGCGCAGTCGGGAGGACGTTGGGGAGGATCTGGCGCGCGATGATGCGGAAATTCGACGCGCCGACCGAGCGCGAGGCCTCGACGTAGTCCTGGCCGCGAGTGAGGAGCACCGCGGAGCGCACGCCACGGGCGTAGAACGACACGTTCGCGATCGCCACCGCGAGCATCGCGTTCACCAGCCCCGGGCCAAGCATGGCCACGAGCAGGATCGCGAGGAGCACGTAGGGGAATGCCATCAGCGTGTCGACGACGCGCATGACGAGGTTGTCCACCACTCCCCCGAAATACCCAGACATGAGGCCGAGCGCGCCGCCGAGGACGAGCGCGAGACCGGCCGAGACGAATCCGATGACGAGTGAGGTGCGCCCACCCCAGACGATCCTGCTCAGGATGTCGCGCCCGAGCTGGTCGGATCCGAGCGCGTATCCGAGCTCACCCGGAGCGGCGAGGCGGCGGGCAGGTTCCGTGGCGTCGGGGTCGGGCAGCGGCAAGAGCGGAGCGAGGATCGCAAGGGCGGCGATCACGGCGACGATCACCAGCCCGACCATCATCCAGCGGTCGCGGGCGATCTGGCGCAGGAGCGATCGGCGTGATCCGGCATGCTCGATCTGGCGCGCGATCGGAGCCACCGGACGAGACGCGGCGCCGTCCGCCGGGAGTTGCCGCGGGATCTCAGCCATAGCGGATCCGTGGGTCGAGGTACGCGTAGGCGAGGTCGGTCGCGAGGTTGATGAGAACGTAGCTGAGGGCGATGAGCATCACGCCGCCCTGCACCAGCGGAAAATCGCGCTTCAGGATGCTCGTCACGAGCAACGAGCCGAGGCCCGGCCACGCGAAAACGGTCTCGACAAGGACGGCACCCGCGAGAAGATAACCGGCCTCGATCCCGACCAATGTGGCGACGCCGATGAGGGCGTTCGGCACGACATGGCCGATCACGAGTCGTTGCTCGGAGAGTCCCTTTCCGCGTGCGGTCCGGACGTAGTCGAGACCGATCACCTCGAGCATGCTCGAACGCGTGAGTCGGGAGATGACGGCGGTGGGCACGGCGGCGAGTGTGAGCGCGGGAAGGATGAGGTGCGCGAGGACATCGAGGACACCGCCGTCTCCGCGCGGGGAGATCATGCCGCTGCCGGGCAGCACTCCGAGCACCAGCGAGAACACGATGATGAAGACCATGCCCAGCCAGAATGACGGTGTGCTCATGCTGATCAGCGCGAGCACCATGGAGGCGCGATCGATCCAACCGCCCCGGTTGATCGCGGCCAGCACGCCCACCGTGATCCCGACGACGGCGCTGATGAGGAGGCTTGCGCCGGCGAGCAGCGCTGTCGCCTGGAATCGCTCGACGATCTCGATGAGAACCGGTCGATGGGATGCGATCGACCGGCCGAGATCGCCCTGCAGCACGTGGCCGAGCCAGGTCACGTATTGGATCGGAAGCGGCCGGTCCAGGCCCAGCTCCTCTCGCAGACGGGCCAGGTCGTCAGGACGGACGAGTGGCCCGAGAAGGAGCTGCGCTGGATCGCCGGGGGCGAGGTGTAGCGCGAGGAACAGGACGATGGACACGCCGAACAGAACGCCGACAAGGCCGAACAGGCGCTGCAGGATGTAGCGGCTCACGGGTCACTCGGCGGGCTGAGGTGCCCCGAGCCCCCGTACCGCTCGAGGCACCTCACCCTTGTCAGTCGATCCAGATCTTGTCGAAGAAGATGTAGAACGACGGGTGCAGCTTGAGGTTGTGCACCTTCGTCGTGATCGCGGCGTTCTGGATCTGGTTGTCGACGAAGAGCCATGGAAGGTCTTTCGCCATCTCTTGCTCGACCTGCTGGTA
>VBMI01000086.1 GCA_005878955.1 Methanobacteriota archaeon | reverse complement strand
TAGAAGCCCCGCCCTCGGCCGCGGGCGCATGCGGGAGCTCATCATCGTCCTCGTGGCCCCGAAGAACGAGGGAAACGTCGGGGCCGTCGCCCGCGCGATGAAGAACTTCGGGGCCCACCGCCTCGTCCTCGTGGACCCGTGCCCGATCGGGGACGAGGCGCGCCGGCGGGCGATGCAGGGAGGCGAGGTCCTGGAAAGGGCCGTGACCGCCGCGTCGCTGGACGATGCCCTCCGCCGAGCGGACCTCGTCGCGGGGACGACGGGGATCGCGACCGCGAGCGAAAAGAAGTTCCTCCGGATCGCCGTCGATCCGCGGGAGTTCGGGGAACGCGTGGCCGCGGCCGATGGGACCGTGGCGATCCTCTTCGGGCGGGAGGACTTCGGCCTTTTGGACGAGGAGCTCGCCCGCTGCGATCTGCTCGTCTCGATTCCCGCGAACCCCGAGTACCCGATCCTGAACCTGTCCCACGCGGTCGCGATCGTCCTGTACGAACTGTTCGCGGCGGGGCGCTCGAAGGGGCGCCTCCGGAGGGCCTCGGGTCCCGAGAAGGAGGTGCTCCATCGAACCTTCGGTGAGTTGATGGAGGCGACGGACTACGCGCCGCACAAGCGGGCGCGGACGAAGATCATGTTCCGCCGCCTCGTGGGGCGGGCGGCCCCCTCGAAGTGGGAGTTCCATGCGCTGATGGGTGTGCTCCAGAGGGCGGTCAAACGGATCCGCCGCCTCGAGCGCGATCGGTAGCGCGGGGCTCACTGGATGAACGCATCGAGGTAGAGCTTCTTGCCCCACAGGTAGCCCGCGGCGATGGCGAGCGCCGTCAGCGCGACGGAAATCACGATCGGGAGTTCGCCGCCCGCGGGGAAGACCCCGAAGGCGAGGGAGAGGAGGCGTGCGCCCCAGTGGTGCGGGGAGAGGACGCTCGCGACGCGGCCGAACGCCTGTGCCGCCTGGAAGTCCTGGAAGCCGGCGGACGTGCCTCGCGAACGCGCGGAGAGGTCGAGGACCTGGAACGCGATCGTGCTCGCCCCGAACTCCGTGAGCAGGATGGAGCTGAGGAGGAACAGGGCACCGAGGCCCGAAGGGGACACGACCATCCGCTTCGCGAGGTGGGCGAGGGCATGGGCGAGGAACACGCCCGTCGTGAGGGACACGAACCCGACGGCGAGCGACATCAACAGAATCGCCCCGAAATCCGGGAAGGGGAGGACTCCCAGGACGAAGAACGCGCCCAACGGCCCGAACAAGAGGATCATGCACAGGAGGAGGCTCATGATGAATGCGGACGCGAGCTTTGCGATCGCGATGTCGTTCGCGTCCACGGGGTAGAGGATGATGGAACGGATCGTGCCCTTGCGGATCTCCCCGCCATGGACCGCGTAGAACGTGAGTCCGAGACTCATGGAGGTCAGGACCGAGATGGCGGCGTAGAAGACGCGGAGCGTGTCCGCGGACCAAGTGAATCTTGCAGGGCCGAACCGTACGATGGACATCGGGAGGGGGGCGATGAGCAGTCCGAGGATGACCGCGATCACCGTGCAGGCGATCATCGGGGTGCGGGCGCGCGCAAGGTCCTTCCAGACAATGATCCAAATCAGCTGGAGACGCTGGACCAAGTCCGTCACCGCACGCCTCCCGGGACGGTTGGTTGGCCGGCGCGCGTGACCCTCGCGTACACGTCCTCCATCGTCCCGACGCTCCGCATCTCCAGGAGGTCCACACCCGCCTCCACGAGGGCCTTCGCGACCTTCCCCGCGTCCGCACGGGCGAGGAGTCCGATGTGGACGAGTCCGGACCCGCCGGGAGTGAGGACTTGGTGCGGGACGGCTTCAAGGGCGGCGAGGGCCTTGTCGACGTCGCTCACCTCGAGCTGGTACGCGGGCGCGAGGAGGTTCTCCTTCAGTTCGCGGGCGGTCCCCACCGCGACGACGCGGCCGAGCTGGAGGAACGCGTACCGGTCCACGATCGCCTCGCTCTCCAGGAGGTTGTGGCTCGTGAACAGGATCGATCCGCCGCGGGCGACCCAGTCCCGGAGGACCATGCGGAGCCCCATCCGCATGTCCACGTCGACGTTCGAGAACGGCTCGTCGAGGAGGAGGAGCTGGGCGGGGGAGATCAGGACCCGCGCGAGCTCCGCCCGCTGGCGCTCCCCCATGGAGAGGCGGCCGATGCGGGCGCGGTAGAGGTGCGGGACCCCGAGGAGGTTCACGGCCCACGAGACCCGCTCGTCGACGGCGGACGCAGGGTGGCCCGCCATCCGCGCGAAGAACGCGAGGTACTCCCCGAGGGTCATGTCCTCGTACGGCGACGGGAGGTCGAAGAGGATCCCGAGGCGGCGGCGGACCTCGTTCGGGGACGCGCGGATGTCGACGCCGCACACGGTCGCGCCCCCCGCGTCGGGCCGCGTCAGGCCGGAGAGGACGCGGAGGCAGGTCGTCTTGCCCGCCCCGTTCGGGCCGAAGAGGCCGAACACCTCGCCCTCCCGGATCTCCAGGGAGACATGGTCGAGGGCCCGGGCCATCGGGTAGACCTTCGTGAGCCCGGAGGCCTCGACGAGCATGGCCGCACGCAGGGGTCGGGCGATGATAATGCTTGGGATGAGGTTTGGCGGGTACCTACCCGCTGATGCCCTCCCCTGAGTCGGGGTTCCGGTCCCCCGAACGTTTTCGGAACCTATTTGCGCAAACGCTGCGATGCGTTCGCGATGAGTGGGGTCCAGCGTCTAGGCCTCCTCCTTGCCTCGATCGCGGTTGCGGCGGCCGTTGTCTCCGTAGCGATCGTCGTGACGCGCCCACCCTCCCGGACGATTTCGATCGATGAGTTGCGGGCGGGGGTCGATTTCGTCCTCGGCGGCGTACGAATCCAGGAGACCGGATTCCAGGACAACCAGAACGGCCCCGTCGTCGACGGGGGATACATCGCCTCGTTCCGGGTGACCTTCCCGGACTCGGTCTTCGAGGACTTGGACTTCCAGTTCGACGGTTACTGCCCCGTCGGAGCCGCCAGCGAGGGCTCGACTGCCCACCACGGACCGACGGCGGTGTTCAAGCACTGGTGCGGGGACGCCTTCGTCCGCGTGACCGTGACGTAGGACCGCGCCCTATCCTGCGATTCCCAGGGCACGGTCTGTCTTCTCGATGGACTTCCGACCGTCCTTCTCGAGCTCGAGCATCGCCCGGATCGCGTCGACGTTCTCGGGGACGACGTCGCTCTCCTGGTGGACCGCCTGGAAGTAATAGAGCCGTGTGCCGTTCACGACGTGGACGCCGTCCTCCCAGACCGCGATCTCGTACAGGTCGGACCGCAGGCGGCCGAGGTCCCGCGCGATTTCCATGATCTGCGCGGTCGACTTCACGCCCTCCGCACCCTTCACGAACTTCACGCGGGGGGCCCGCCGCCAGGCATCGAGGACCTCCCGTTCCGTCGCCTTCTTCTTCAATTGGACGGAGACGGCGTGGAGGTGCATGAGCGTTGTCGGGACCTTCACCGCGATCGTGTGAATGTCCACCTTGGGGAGGACGCTCTGCACGTCCGGCCCGTGGTGGCTCGGCATCTCGAGCTCCGGCTCGATCGCGTTGATCGGGCCCTTCTTCGAGTCCCCGGGGTCCGTCGCCCGCCGCACCATCACCGCGAGGACGTGGTCGATCCCGAAGTGGACGTCGAGCGGGTACAGCGTGCGGATCAGCCCCGTCGTGTTGCACGAGGGCACCCGGACGAACTTCGCCCCGAGGCAGTCTGCGTAGTTCGCAGCCGCGTTGAACGAGAGGTTGGTGAGGGAGTGCTCTTCCCCGCCCTGCCAGATCGCCTTCACGCCGGCCTTCTCGTAGGCCGGCTTGAACCCGCTCTCCTCCGGGGTCGCGTCCACGACGAGGTCCGCCTCCTTCAGCATCTCCTCGAGGGTCCCGTGGACCTTGATCCCCGCCTTCTCGAATTTGGGGAGTACGTCCTTCGTGGTCGCGTAGAGCGGGAAGCCCTTCTCGACCGCCAGCCTCGCCTCGAAGTTCGGGCTCATCTTCGAGACGCCGACGACCTCCATGTCGTCTTGCAACGCGACTGCGTCCGCGACGCGCTTGCCGATCGTCCCGTACCCGTTGATTGCGACCTTGGCGGGCATGGGGAGGCCTTCAAGGTTCGAACCGAGCGGGGCGCATAAAGACTTTGGCTTGCGTTGTCACGCGAACACTTCATGCCGTGCGAGGGATTTCGCCGTTTTCGGTGGCCGACGGCGGCGGGCCGGACTCCTGCCACGCTCTAAGGATTGAGTCTTCCCTGGTGGATCGCGATGAGGTCCGAGTACACCGCGTACGCGGTCTGGCGGAGGCCCGGGTTGCGTTCCGAGATTAGGAGCTCCTTGATCATGTCCGTCCGCACGAGGAGCGCGTTCGACGTCCCCTCGATCGAGAACAGCGGGTGGTCCGGCGTGAGTTCCTCGAGGGACACGGACGCCTTCACGGTCCGAGCCTCCCGCCATCCTTTCGCGACCTGCCGCACCCGACGGCCCGCCGCCCGCACGTAGCGGACCTTCCCTCCGTCCAACCCCGAGATTCCTTGGCGCGGGACGTCCTCCGGTCGCAACCGGCCGCCCATGAGGACGTTCGCGAGGAGGCACGCCTTCACCGTCGCGTCCCACCCCTCCACGTCCATCGCGGGGTCCGCTTCGAGGAGCCCCAGTTTCCGCGCGGCCGCCACGCCCGCCTCGTACGAGCGGCCGGCCTCCATCTCGGAGAGGACGAGGTTGCTCGTGCTGTTCAGGATCCCCTCGAACGACAGCACGTGCGCTCCGCGCAGGGTCTCCTGGAGGAGGTTGAAGACGGGCGCGCCGTCCATCACGGTCCCTTCATACCGGAATCCGACGTGCATCTTCCGCGCGAGGTCGCGGAGCTGGCGGTAGTGATAAACGACAGGCCCCTTGTTGGCCGTGATCACGTGCTTCCCGCTCCGGAGGGCGGCGACGATGTGGTCGAGGGCGGGCTGCTTGAAGGCGATTCGGAGGGGAGTGAGTTCGATCACGAGGTCCGCCTTCGCGGTCGCGATGTATTCGAGGAGCGGCGCGCGGATGGGTTCGCCGCATCGCTCGAGGGACTTCCCGCCCCCCGCGAGTCGGAGGGCCTTCCGGAGGTCGATGCCCCCTGAGTCCTCGACGGTACCGTGGCGGGCGGTGGCGATCGCGACGACCTCCCCGTCGAGACCGTGCTCCCGTCGGAGGGTACGCCGCTGCTCGAGGAAGAGGCGGGCGAACTCCCTTCCGACGTTGCCGAACCCGAGAAGCACGAGCCGGTGGCCCGCCATGGATCACTTCGCTGCCGCTCCCGCCGTTCCCCCGCGGTAGAGGTCCCTCCTGATCCTCGGAACGATGGCCATGAGGACGGCCGCCTCCGTGAGTTCCGTGCGGTCCATCCGCCCCTCCGTGAGAAAGCCGATCGCCCCGGTCGTCCGGCCGATTCTCTCCTTCCCCGTGAGCTCCGCCATCGCGTCGCCGACGGTCTTCCCCGCCTTCACCCGCTCGACGACCGCGGGCGGGTGCTCGAAGCCCGGTCCGTGACCGAGGGTCACGTGCCCGCGCTTGTCGACCACGGCGCAATATTGGACGTCAAGGAGGCCCCGGACCTGCTCGTTCCAGAAGAGGCCGGCCTCGATCCCCACGCCGTAGTCCGCTTCCTTCAGGGCTTCCCGCGCCCGATTAATCGCCCCCTCGATCGCCTCTGCCTCGAACGGCTGCTCGGACACCTTCGACGTGACGTCCACGCCCCGGACACGGAGTTTGGGGAAGACCGTCCCGAAGACGCGGCGGACCGCCGCGAGCTTCACGGGGTTCGTCGAGCCCACGTTCACGCGCGCGGGCCGAAGGAGCCGCCCACGGCGGTCGATCTCGCCTGCCCGGATCCGGCGGGAGGCGATGGGGGCCTCGTCCTGGGCCAGGACCATGGGGACGACGTGGACCGCGAGGGCTGGTAGCCCGCGCCGGACCCGCTCCTCGTTCAGCGACCTCGCGACGCCCTCCCGGTCCTCGCTGACGACGATCGCGTCGAACGGCTCGGAGACCGCGGGCCCGTAGGGGTCCCCGAGGGGCCCGATCGTGGCGGCCTTGTACCCCCGCTTCGCGAGCCACGCATCGAGCCGCTTGCGGCGGGTCTCGTACCGGCTGACGGTCTTCCGGCTCTGGAGGGCCATGGCATCCGTGGTGAGGCCGATGAACACGTCCCCGCCGAGGGCGAACGCGGCGTCGAGGAGGGCCTCGTGGCCCGCGTGGAGGACGTCGAACGTCCCGCCCATCGCAACCCGCATCGCGGGCGGCAACGCCGAAAGAACCGTAAGGCCTTTGCCTCCCGAGAATCGATCACCTGGGGCCTAACGAAAGCCCCGGTATTATGGTGGGCGAGGAACATCCCTTGCCGATGGTTCCCGGAAGCTATCGGCGGCGGGGTCCGCTTGAGTCGGCCTCGGTACTTTGCGTCCTGCTCGCCGCGACCCTCCCGGTGGCCGCGTCGGCCTCCACGCCCTGCCTCCCGATGGGGTACTCGGTCACGTACGCCTCGCCCTCGTGGACCGTCCTCGTGGACTACGCACCCGCGGCCCCATTGAACGTCACGTGGTATTGGTCGTGGTGGAACGGTACCTTCGAGTCGTTCGTGGGGCACGCGGGCCGCCCGCCGACATCGTTTGAACCGGTCACCCTCGACGACGTCGATGGAAACGGCGCACTCTCCGCATCCGACCGGATCCGAATTTGGGACGACTCGCAATCGCTCCGCAACGCCACCGTCGCCTGGTACGGAGATGCGTCCCGGGTCGGGTACACCGAGGGCCTCCCGCTCTCGGACGGGCATCGGTACGGGTGCAGCGGGGGACCGCTTCCCCTCTGGGAGGATCCGATCGTCCTCCTGGGGGCTTCCGTGGCGGTCGTGGCGGTCATCGCGGGGATCGTCCTCTCCCGACGCTCCCGCCGGTGAGGCCAAAGGTCGAAACCCTCAAGCCAATTGCGACGGGGAAAGACTTGAGTATTACGGAATGCATATATACAAGTCCTGATATCCGACGGCGAGGCCTCGAGAGGGGGCATGCGCAGCCTGGGCCACGTCGAAAACATCGCTTATGACGGGTCCGTCCTCGTCCGCGCGGCGTTCGCGCCGCCCCGGGGGACGGTCGTCGTGGACCGGCGGAAGCGCCCCGTCGGGCGGGTCGTGAAGGTGTTCGGCCCCGTGAAGGAGCCGTTCGCGACGGTCCGCACGGACGGGAGGCCCGGAATCGGCCTGATCGGGTCCGAGGTCTTCATCGAAGAGGGAGGCACGAATGCCCGGAAAGAAGATCGAAGAGGCGGAAGAAGTCACCCGGTGTCCCGAGTGCAATAGCGGCCACCTGTCGTTCGACTACGAGCGGGGCGAGCTGATCTGCGAGGAGTGCGGCCTCGTCTTGGACGACCAGATGATCGACCAGGGGCCCGAATGGCGGGCGTTCGACGTCGAGCAGGGCGAGAAGCGGGCCCGCACCGGTGCGCCGATGACGTACACAATCCACGACAAGGGCCTCTCCACGACAATCGGGTGGAAGAACAAGGACTCCTACGGGAAGTCGATCCCGACCCGGAACCGGGCCCAGCTGTACCGGCTGCGGAAGTGGCAGCGGCGGATCCGCGTGAGCAACGCGACGGAGCGGAACCTCGCGTTCGCCCTCAGCGAGCTCGACCGGATGGCGAGCGGCATGGGCCTCCCGCGGAACGTGCGGGAGACCGCCGCGATGATCTACCGGAAG
>VBMI01000031.1 GCA_005878955.1 Methanobacteriota archaeon | reverse complement strand
GCGGGTAGACGAGATACATCGTGTGCTCGGGCCCATTCCCTTGGAGGGGCGTGACCTCCACGGGCTGCGCCACTCCGTCCACGGTCGCGGTCTGCAACCAGGAGAAGAACAGGGAGTCGTTCGCCCCCGTGACGTTGACCTGTGCCTCGCCCGACGCCCACCCGCGCGCCTCGTCCTCCGACACCTCGTCGACGCGAGCCGTGTCCGTGGTGTTTACCGCGACCTCGAGGGCGAGGCGGGAGTCCGAGCGGTTCCAGGGCCAGTTCCGGATCGAGAGGTCGAGCTTCATCTCGGCCGGCGAGACGAGACGACCGCTTACGCGCGCGAACCGCTCCGTGGCGCCGGCAGTGATCGAGAAGATCCCGGACTGGGTCGACACGTCGAACAGGACTTCCCGCTCACCGTCCGAGGTCGTATCGTTCCGCGAATCCACGCCGCCATAGTCCGCACGGAGATCCCGCTCCTGCGCGACCTCCCACGACCCGCCGGGCTCCACCGTGAACTCGACGATCCTCCGGAATTCGAGGGTATACGACACGCTGTCCGATCCGAAGGACTTGGGGGAATAGCCCACGGAGAACTCCCCTCGGGCGTAGGAGACCTCGAACGCGTCGTCTTGGGGCGCGCCCACGGACCGGGAGCGGACGACGAACGTCCCCGGGGTGCTGTGGGTGAGCACGTTCCGCGCCGTGGAGGCCTCGAGGTCGTCCGGTATGCCGTCCCCGTCCGAATCCGTCGCGACCGCGGGGAGCCCGATCGCAATCAGAAACGCGGCGACGCCGAGGAGCGCGAACGCGCGGACCTCAAACCGTCGGGAGAACATTCGGGGACCGACGACTTTCATCCGGGTGAACTTATTAAGAGCTTATGCGACGGCCCTCGAACCCGCGGTCCGCCCCAAAGGTCGCGGCCGCTACTCGTGGACGACCTCGCCGAACGCGACGCGTCGGAGGACCTTCGTGACCTTGAACTTGACCTGGTCGCCCACCTTCGTCCCCGGGATGAACACGACGAAGTTCGCGACCCGGCACAGGCCGTCCCCCTCTCGGCCCATGTCCTCGATCTTGGCCTCGTACACCTTCCCCTCTTCCACGGGAGCCGCTGGGGGGCGGAAACCCGACCCGAACTGGGACACTCTCCTCCTTCCCCCGGACCCCGCTGGGTCCGCGTGCGTGTATCCGGACGACTCCATATAACCCTATGGGGAATCCTGCGGCCACCCCGCAGAAGCCGGAGGTTTTCGAGCAGTGCGCGCGCCCACGCCTACGTGCGGCGGGGCGTTCCGACGTCGTAATCGTCGTCGAGCCCCGCGGTGCCGAGGCGCATCGACAGCACGACGAGGACGATCCCCACGATCAGGACGACGAGCCCCGTCGCGGCGACCGTGCGGTTCAGCCAGCCGAACTCCGTGAACGCGTTGCCCCCGATCGGAATCCGCAGGACGTCGTGGAGCCAGGAGCCGACCGCGATGCCGGGGCCACCCGCGAGGATGAACAGGACCCCCGCGTAGAACAGGAGCCGCTCCCGCCGGCCGGACTTCCCCGCCCGCGGCTTCTTCGCGTCGACCTGGAGCGCGGAGGCCTCGAAGATCTCCCCGCACTTCGGGCACTCCGTCGCGTCCTCGGCGACGGAGGCGCCGCAGCTTGGGCACTCGTAGACTTCGACGGCCATAGGAGGGGCCGCGGCTCGGATGCGGGCCGGGGACTATAATCGTTTCGACGCACGAATCCCTCCGGAGAACAGGCGTCCCCTCACGGAGGGGATCGAGCTCCGAGGGTCACGCGAAGGCGGGCCGGGGGCGCGGAGCCCATGGCACCGCAAGGGGGCCGGAGACGTCGCGCCACTCCGCGGGCATCGGCCGCCCGGCGTCGTCCCTCCGGAAGTAGTCGACGATCTTCTCGAACTTCAGGCGCCCGCCGGAGATCTCCACGACGAGGGCGTTCCGGACGCTTGCCGCGGCGTGCGCGGCGATCTCGTCGTCGAACACCGCGGCGTAGGGGACCTGGGCCTGCCACCAGAGCACGAGGTACCGTACGTCCTTGCGCGCGGACTCCCGCCGCTTCCTTCCGGGCATGCCCGTCGTCGCCCGTCGCGACGGAAATCCATTCCCGGGGGCCGCTTAAGCAAGTTGTCCCGTGAGTATCGGGCCCGATACCACTCGAGGCGACTCGGGGCTCGTTTCGGGGACGGCTGACTTTCTCCGAGTCTAGAAGCGCAGTCGAAAAGCAATGGTTCAAGAACCCCCCTTGTTTTCCCCAGACGGTATCCCCATGACGGTACGCGAGGTGGACTACGAAGCGAAGCCGATTGATCCGGACTTCCTGAGCAAGCCGGACGAGTACCCTCAGACCGGGGAGCACAACGGCCACAAGGTCTTCGCGGAGGGCATCGTGCGGATGGACCTGAACGGCAAGCCCTACCCTACGAAGCTCGGCATCCACGGCAGCCACGTCGCGACCGACTTCGAGGCGTGCGTCGCGGACGGCGTGTGCATGGACGTGTGTCCGGTGGACGTGTTCGAGTGGCAGCTGAACCCGGGCCACAAGGGCACCGGGAACGACAAGATCGTCGGGAAGTCGGGGGCGGAGTGGGACCAGTGGCGGACGGACAAGTCCGAGCCGATCCGCGAGAGCGACTGCATCGACTGCATGGCGTGCGAGTCCGCCTGCCCGACGAAGGCGATCAAGATCACGCCGGGCGCGTAGAGGACAACCGGCTCACCGAGTGTCACCGTCTAGACCCGGCGGCGGGTTCACAGAAGACGAAGTGGCCGCTCCCGCCGGTGGAAATAGGCTCGCGGAAGCCGATGCCTACACACGGACGCTGATGGCATGCCAATCGCCTCTCACGATGTATGTGCGGAAGGGGGAATCTCGAATCAGACCTCTCAGGTACGCGCGCACCGAGTTCTTTCCCGGGGGACCGTTCCCCCACCTCCCAAAAAGCGGAAAGAGGTTGGCGGAGACGACCACGCTTCCTCTCCGGGTCAAGCGAACAAGATGGGAGAGATACCTCGGGTAGTCTTGCCAGTCGCTGTCGAGGAAGACCACGTCATACGGACCTCGCAGCCCCGGCAGGACGGTCTTCCCGCTACCGCGGTGGACACGGATGCGCGAGCTCAGACCTTTGACGGCAAACGCGCGTTCCGCGAGATCCGCATGAAGAGGATTCGCCTCGATCGTGTCCACGCGACATCCTGGACCACCGGCGGTGGCCATAAGGGCCGCCGTGTATCCAAGCCCGCACCCGATTTCGAGGAATCGACGCGGGTGCACGAGGGTGGCGAGCAAGGGCCACAGAGGTGCTTGCGCGAGGTCGCTGGGATAGACATCACACCGATGGCTCCGTCGATGGGCATTCGAGGCTCGATGAAGATCCTCGTGGACCCTCATCTGATCGCCGTAGAGCCGCCCGAGTATTGACAGTGGAGTGATCGGCATCGTCCATCGCCAGCCCTGCCGTACGGGCCTTCCGGAGAAAACCACTTCCATCGAAAAGGATGTGAGACCCGCACATCCTCCTGGCGAATTGAGGCGGGAAGCGGATTGACCGTCGGTACAGCGACACTCGTCACCGTTTCGGCGGCGCCATTCGAGGGAGCCGGACAAGCCTCTAATAGGGTCGTGGACTTCCGGCCACGACGGGTGTCTCCATGCCTGCGGCACGAGCAATCTGGAGTGGCAGTATTTCATTCGGCCTCGTGAACATCCCCGTGAAGCTGTACACGGCGACGGAGACGAAGGACATCTCCTTCACGAGCCTGCACGCGACGTGCCGGTCCCCGCTCAAGCGGCCGTACATGTGCCCCGTGGACAACGTGCCCGTCGAGTCGAAGGAGATGGTGAAGGGCTACCCGGTGGGGAAGGCCCAGTACGTGATCCTCACGGAGGACGAGATCGAGAGCGTGCGCGTGGAGTCGAGCGCGCACATCAACGTGAACGGGTTCGTCGAGTCGGCGGACATCGGACCGCTATTCTACGAATCCACGTATTACCTCGGCCCGCTCGAGACGAGCGTGAAGCCGTTCGAGTTGTTCCGGCAGGCCCTCCTGAGGACCGGGAAGGTCGCGCTCGCCCAAGCGACGATGTGGCGCAAGGAGCACATGGTCGCGCTCCGCCCGGTGGACGGCGCGCTCGTCCTGACGACGCTCTACTATGCCGATGAAGTGAAGTCGCCCCCGGAACCGCCCGCCACGAAACCGATCACGGTGACGGACGATGAGATGGAGCTCGCGATGAACCTCGTGCAGGCCCTCGCGACGGACTTCGACCCCTCCCGATTCAAAGACCGGTACCGCGAGGCCCTTCTCCAGATGATCGAGGCGAAGATCGAGGGGAAGACGATCGAGGTCCCCGCACGGGCGGAGGCGCCGTCGACGCAGGACCTGATGGCGGCCTTGCGGGCGAGCGTCGCCGCCGCGAAGAAGTAGGGCCGCCATGGCGGACCTATTCGACGTGAAGATCCACCCGATGCTCGCCGTCCTCCAGGAGGAGCCGTTCGACTCGGAGGACCACATCTTCGAGCTAAAGTGGGACGGGACCCGCGCGCTCGGGTTCGTCTCCCCGGACGGCACGGTGCGGTTCCAGAACCGCCGGCTCTACGACATCACGTACCGGTACCCGGAGATCCACCCGGACGTCGGTGGCCACAAGGCGATCCTCGACGGGGAGATCGTCGTGATGCGGGAAGGGCGCCCGAGCTTCATGGGCCTCCAAGACCGGGAGCACGCGTCGTCGAAGTTCACGATCCACCTCCGGTCAAAGGAGTCCCCCGCGACGTACGTCGTGTTCGACATCCTGTACCTCGACGGAAAGGAGCTCGTCACGCTCCCGCTCATGGAACGGAAGGGGATCCTGCGCGACACCGTCACCACCTCCGACCGGGTCACTCTCTCCGACTACATCGAGCGGGAGGGCGTCGCGTACTATCGCGCCGTGCTCGACCGCGGGCTCGAGGGGATCATCGTAAAGCGGAAGGCGAGCCGCTACGCCATCGGCCGGAGGACGAAGGAGGGGTCCGTGTGGACACGTTCGGATCCCTCATCCTCGGGGTGTACGACGGCCCGACGATGCGGTACATCGGCCGCGTGGGGACGGGGTTCAACGACGACCTGCGGAAGGAGCTCCTCGCGCGGTGCGAGGCGTTGCGCGCGGACCGCCTGTTCCCCGCCGAGCCCGACATGACCGAACCCGTCAAGTTCTGGACCCGCCCCGGGCTCGTCGTGGAGGCGCGATTCCTCGAGCTCACCCCGGACGGGATGTTGCGCGCCCCCTCCTTCGGCCGGATCCGCGACGACAAGGGCCCCGAGGAGTGCGTCTTCCCGCGGCGGGGGGACGACGCGGCCGACGGGGAGTAGCCCGCGCGCCTCCCGTGGAGTCACCGCCAGAATCCTTTAAGTGGGCTCGCCGCCTTGCGAGCCCCTCCATGACGAAGATCCTTGTGGCAATCGCGTGGCCCTATGCATCGGGCCCCCGCCACATCGGCCACACGGTGTCCACGTTCATCCCCGCGGACACCTTCGCGCGGTACCACCGGATGAAGGGGGACGACGTCCTCGTCGTCGGCGGGACGGACATGCACGGCACCCCGACGACCGTGCGCGCGGACGAGGAGGGGGTGCCGCCCGAGGCCATCGCGAACCGGTACCACGCCCTCCACGCGAAGAACATCGAGCAGCTCGGCGTGCGGTACGACCTGTACTGGAACACCGCCGACGCGAATCACAAGCGGGACGTCCAGGAGATCTTCCTCGCCCTCCGGAAGAAGGGGTACATCGACGACCGCACGATGACCTCCCCGTATTGCCGGACCGGGAAGCATTTCCTCCCGGACCGCTACGTCGAGGGCGAGTGCCCGCACTGCCACTTCAAGGGCGCGCGGGGCGATCAGTGCGAGAACTGCGGGCGCCTCCTCGACCCGTTCGAGCTGATTGGCCCGCGGTGCCGGGTCCACAAGACGGCCCCCGAACCCCGGGAGACGAAGCACGCGTTCTTCCGGCTCAGCGCCTTCCAGGACCGCCTCAAGACGTGGATCGCGGACAAGGACTACTGGCGGCTGCCCGTGCTCACGTTCGCGAAGGCGTGGCTCGCGGAGGGCCTCCAGGACCGGCCGATCACGCGCGACCTCGACTGGGGGATCGAGGTGCCCCTCCCGGGGTGGGAGGGGAAGCGGATCTACGTGTGGTTCGAAGCCGTCATGGGGTACCTCACGGCGAGCCGGGAGTGCTGGCGGCGGCGGGGCGCGCCCGAGCGGTGGAAGGAGTGGTGGTACGACCCCGCCGCGAAGCACTACTACTTCATCGGGAAGGACAACATCGTGTTCCACACCCTGTTCTGGCCCGCGATCCTGATGGGGTACGACGAGCGACTGGGCCTCCCGTACGACGTGCCCGCCACGCAGTTCATGAACATCTCCGGGGAGCGGATGAGCGCGGGGCGCGGGAGGGGCGTGTGGCTCCCGGACCTCCTCGAGCGGTTCGCCCCGGACCAGATCCGGTACTACGCCACCGCGAACATGCCCGAGCTCAAGGACTCCGAGTTCACGTGGCAGGACTTCGCGCAACGGAACAACTCCGAGCTCCTCGCGGTGTACGGGAACTTCGTCCACCGGGCCCTCACGTTCGCGGCGAAGAACTTCGGCAACGCGGTCCCCCCCGCCGGGTTCCTCGATGCGGCGGACAAGGCGATGGTCCGGAACGCCGAGGACCAATCTAGGAAGGTGGGCCAGAACCTGGAGTTCTGCCACTTCCGGGACGCGCTCCGGGAGGCGATCCAGCTCGCCCGCCTCGGCAACCAGTACTTCGACGCGAAGGCCCCGTGGGACCTCGTTCGGACGGACAAGGCTGCGTGCGGCACCGCCCTCCACGTCGCCCTGCGGGTGAGCCGCGCGCTCGCCCTCCTGATGGCGCCCTTCACGCCGTTCAGCTCCTCCGCCCTGTGGCACGCCCTCGGCTACGAATCCGACATCCATCGCCAACGCTGGGAGGCCGTCCTCGAGGACGTCCCCGCGGGCCAGGGGCTACGGGTGGGGAAGCCGCTCTTCACGAAAATCGAGATCGAGGGCGCGGGCGAGGAGGAACGGTTCGACCTCCGGGTCGGACAGATCGTGGACGTGCAGGACCACCCGAACGCGGACAAGCTGTACGTGATCCAGGTCGACGTCGGTGGCGAGGTCCGCACCCTCGTGGCGGGGATGCGGGCGAACTACACGAAGGAGCAGATGCGCGGGCGGCGCGTCGCCGTCCTCTGCAACCTCGAGCCCGCGACGCTGCGCGGCGTGGCGTCGAACGGGATGGTCCTCGCGGCGGAGGACGAGCGGGACGTCGGGCTCGTCACCCCGCCGACGGACGCGCCCCGCGGGGCCCAGATCCTCGGCGTCAAGGGAGCGCCCCGCCTCACGTTCGCGGACTTCCAGAAATTCAAGATCCAAGTCGCCGAGGGCGGCCGCGTCGTCTTCCTCGGCACGGACGAGAAGCGGTCGATCCCGCTGAAGGTCGGGGAGACGTTCGTCCTCGTGGACAAGCCGTTCCCGCCCGGGACTCGCGTGCGCTGACCCCGGTCCCCCGCTACGGAGCCGCGCTCCCGAGCACGACGCGGAGTTCCTCGGAGGCCCGGCCGATGTGGAGGAGGACGAGCCCGAGGTTCGCCTCCGGGCGGAGGATCACCGCGAGGGCGAAGTCCTCGCCCACCTGGCGCACGACGATGTCCCCTTCCGCGGTCGCGACAATCGTGTGGCTGGCCTCCCGACGGCCGATCTCCTGCGCGGCCATGTTCGAGGTCTGGACGAGCCCCGCGGAGACCGACGCGACGCGGCGGTGGTCCACGGTCCGGTTCAGGATCTGCGCCACCATGACCCCGTCCATCCGCGCGAGCGCGGCGCCGTCCACGCCGGGCAGCCGCCGGAGCCCGCTGAGGATCTCCGAGACCCGCGTGAGGCTCTGCGGGCGGACGGAGAGAACGGGGGGGACATCCGCCATGGTCAAAGAGCCCCCGTCCGCCGCCTTAGACCTTCCGCCGTGGTTCCGCGAATCGAAAGCCTTTTCACCCGACGCGGCAAGCGGGCCGCGTGCGGCTGGACCTCCATAACCACACGCGGTTCTCCCCGGACTCCCGCGTGGACCCGGCGGACCTCGTGCGGCGGGCGCGGGAACTCGGTCTCGATGGGATCGCGGTCACGGACCACAACTCGATGGGAGGGGTGGGGCCCGCGGAGCAGGCCGCGGCGGGAGTCCCCGGACTCCTCGTGATCCCCGCGGTGGAGGTCTCGACCGCGGAGGGTCACGTCCTCGCCTACGGGGTCTCCGAGCCCGTCCCCCGGGACCTGTCTCCCGCGGAGACGGCCGAGCGGATCACCGCGCAGGGCGGCGTCGCCGTCGCGGCCCATCCCTACCGGTTCTGGTCCGGGCTCGGCGAGCGGGAGACTCTCTCCGCCCGCTTCGCCGCCTTCGAGGTCCTCAACGCTCGCACCTTGCGCGGCGGGAACGAGCGCGCGGGCGCCCTCGCGGCCCGCACGCACGTCGGAGGAACGGGCGGGAGCGATTCCCATTTCCTGGAGGAAGTCGGCCGCGGGTTCACGGTCGTCGACGCCGACGGGGCCTCGGTGGACGATGTGCTCCAGAGCCTTGCGCGGGGGCGGACCTCAGGCGCGGGTTCCCACCGCGGCGCCCGTGCGACGGCGATCTACGTGACGAAGTGCGTGTCGGAATGGATCGGCCGCGGGATGCGGAGGATCTAGAGGTACTCCTCGACCCGCTTCGACATCTTCTCGAGGTGTCCCTTCAGCGCCCCGAGGTCCATGTCCTTCCGCGTCCTCAGGACGAACATCGCCTTGGGGCCGTCGTTCACGACGACGATCCGGCTCGATTCGAGGTTCAGGACGACCATGTCGAGCCGATCCTTCAGTTCGGAGGTCGCGGTCTCCGCCGCGCCGAGGAGGATCGCGAACATCGCGACGAACGTGTCCTGGAACACACCCTCCGGGACCGAGCCCGCGATGTGCTGCCCGCTCCGGCCGACGAGGACCGCGTCGTGCACCCCGTCGAGGCCCTGGACCTCCTTCAGGAGGGATTCCAACGCCGCGACGTCTGCCATGGTGCACCGGGTCTCCAGGAACTTCCCGCGGGTGGCCGATTTCGGGTGCCTATCCTGGGTGTTTGAGATAAAGGTTCCGACCCGAGTATTTGAGGGTACACTCACTTCCGCGGCGGACGGCGCGAGAGCCTCCGGCCCAGGCCCGTCATCTCCACCGCCGCGTCCACCGCGCGGGCCGCGTTCCGGATCCGGCGGACGGCGACGGCGTGCGTCATCCCGGGGCCGGTGATCCCGAGGCCGATCGGCTTGCCCGTCTCCCTCTGGAGGTCGAGCAGGGCCCGCGCGACCGCGTGCGCGAGGAGCGCGTCGTGCTCCGTGCGCCCCTTGATGAGCGCGCCGAGGGCGACGCCCGCGTCGACGTCCCGGCGGGCGAGGAGGCGGGCGAGCGCGTGCGGGATCTCGAACGTGCCCGGCACGCGGACGACCTCGACCGTCGCGCCGAGCTCCTTCGCGCGGGCGACCGCACGCTCCACCATCCGGTCCGTGATCTCCCCGTTGAACCGCGCCGCCACGATCGCGAGGCGCACGGTCACTTCACCCGGATCGGGCCGGCGTCCGCGAAGCCCTCCCGCTGCCCCGTGCCCGCCCGCTTCCGGAGCGCCTCGGGCCGGAACAGGAGGTCGTAGGCGTTCACCGCGTGCTCCCGCGTCCGGCGGTCGAACAGGGACGCGAGCTCCGCCTCGTCCTTCGCCTCGTCCTCGTGGACCATCACGCCGAGCACATGCTTGCCGACCTGGGCCTGGACGATCTGCAGCCCGTAATCCGCGACGAGGGCGCAGTCCTTGTCCACGGGTTGCGCGCCGACCATCCCGAGGGCGATCACGAGGTCGCACGTCTGCTCGTCGAACAGGATCTTGCACGCCGCGGGCAGGTCCTTGATCCCGGGGACCGTGTACCGCACGATCGTGAACCCGCCCCCCTGCCGCTTCAGCTCGTCCGCCGCCGCGGCGGCCATGTCGTACCGCGCGAACGTCGTGTCGGCGATCCCGATCCGCTTCGCGGCGCTCCCCCCTAGGGCCTCGGCTTGCGGATCGGCGCGGAGCCCTCGACGCGCTCCAGCTTCTCGTGGAGTTCGAGCCAATCCGCGACCCGCCGCACGATCTTGCGGGTCCCGTCGAGGTCGCCCTCGAACTTCGGAAGGCGAACGACTTTCGTCTTCGGGAGCCCGCGGCGCCGGCACTCCTCGCGGATCTTCTCCTCGTTGTGGAGCTGGTCGTACCCGAGGGCGATCACGTCGGGCCGGATCTCGTCGAGGATCTCGAAGATGTCCCCCTCGTTCCCGAGGACCGCGCGGTCCACGGGCTTCAGGGCGCCGACCATCTCCACCCGGTTCGCCTCCGGCGTGATCGGCGCGTGCTTGAACCGCTTCGCCGTGGAGTCGCGCGCGACCACGACGACGAGCTCGTCCCCGAGCTTCTTCGCCTCCTGCAGGAAGGCGACGTGCCCGGGGTGCAGAAGATCGAACACCCCTGTCGCCATTACCCGGACCATGCCCGCCACGCTTCGATGACGTCCTGCCCTTCGAGGAAGACGAGAGTTCTCTCCCGTGCATATTCCTTTGCGTCCTCCTTCGACAGGGCGCGGCCGTCATCCCCCATCATCTCGCAGATCGTCGCGGTGGGGATCAGGCCCGCCATCGTCACGAGCGCGGTCGCGAGCTCCGTGTGCCCCCGCCGGTCCGCGAGCAGGCGGTCCGCGGCGTTCAGCAGGGGCACGTGGCCCGGGGACCGGAACTCCCGCCCCAGGGCCTCCATCCCCCAGCCGTTCTCGTGGCGGAGGGCCTCCCCCACGAGGACGGCGAAGCGGGCGATCGTCTTCGCCCGGTCCGCGTCCGTGACCCCGGTGCGGGTGTCCCGGTGGTTGATCGAGATCGAGAAGGGCGAGGCGATCGGATCGTACGGCGCCGACGTCGCGAGGGTGCGGGCGAGGACGGGATGGCGCGCGGCGGCCTCCCCGAAGAGCTCGGCGAGGTACGGCAGTCCGAGCCGTTCCCGCGCGGCCGGGGGCACGGTCGTGCAGATCAGCCCGCCCGCCTCCTTCCGGAGGAACCGGATCCCGGCGGCGTCGACGAACTGGGAGGCGATCGCGGCGTCCGTCTCCTCCTCCCGCCCGTCCGCGTCGTAGATGAGGACCGGGCGCCCGCCCCGGAGCGCCTCCAGGGCCGCCTTCACCGAGGCCGTCACGTCCATGTCGAGGAGAAGGGTGCTTATTAACTTTTTAGTAACTACCACTATTTCTGTCATCGAGGCCGTGGCCTTCACCACGCCGGCCCCCGGCGGGAATCCTTATGGAGCGCCCGGCCTTCCGCGAGGGCGGTGCTCGAGCCCGAGGCGATCCGGCGTGTGGACCCGTCCGGGATGATCGACATCGTGGCGTCCCTCCCGGAGGCGCTCCTGGAGGGCTACCGGACGGCGGAGGCCCAGCGGGTGGAGGTGGACGGCGCCACGCGGGTGTTCCTCGCGGGGATGGGGGGCTCCGCGATCGCGGGGGACATCTTCGTGTCGTGGGCCGCGGACCGGAGCAAGCTCGGGATGGAGGTCGTCCGCGGGTACGCGGTCCCGCCCTCCGCGACGAAGGAGGACGTGCTGATCGCGGTGAGCTACTCCGGGGACACGGAGGAGACGCTGAGCGCCGTGGCGTCCGCGGAGGCGAAGGGGTGCCGGGTCATCGGCATCACCTCGGGCGGGC
>VBMI01000030.1 GCA_005878955.1 Methanobacteriota archaeon | reverse complement strand
CCGCCCGCGTTCAAGAAGGACGGCGTCCTCACCGCCGGCAATTCCTCCCAGATCTCCGACGGCGCGAGCGCCACGGTGCTGATGAGCGAGCGCAGGGCCCTCGACGTCGGGGTCGAACCGCTCGGCACGGTCGGGGACTTCTGCTCCCAGGCGGTCAAGCCAGAGGAGGTGATGTTCGCTCCGATTCCTTGCGTGCGGAAACTGATGAAACGGACCGGACTCGCGATCGATGACTTCGGGATGGTCGAGCACAACGAGGCGTTCTCTTCCGCAAGCGTCGGCGTGAGGCGGGAGCTCGGGATTCGGTGGGAGCTCTTCAACATCTGCGGGGGCGCAGTCGCGCTCGGCCACCCGATCGGCTGCTCCGGAAACCGGATCGTCGTCACGCTCCTCCACTCGATGAAGGAGCGGGACGTCTCCCGCGGGCTCGCGACCCTGTGCATTGGAGGCGGGGACGCGATGGCGATGGTGCTGGAGAGGTCGTGATCCGCCCCGACCAGCGGGGCAGGGCGCAACGTTGAAATCAGATGCGGACGGATGGATCGCGGTCGTCGAGGCGCCCGGCGGGGTCGTCTTCGGGTTGTGGGGCCCGAAGTAGACGGCTGCGTGGAGTTTCAGCCCCCACCGGTCAATCCCGTCCATCTGAAGCATTCGGGTCATAGGAAGATTGTTAACCAAATCGTTAAATATCGGTCCTGCATATCACTTAACAAGATGGTTAACCGACGCGAGGGCGGAACGGACCTGGACGCGATCTTCGCGGCGCTGGCCCACCCGATTCGGAGGGCGATCCTCGAGCAGGTCTCCGGGGGCGACGCCACCGTGAGCGAGCTTGCGGAACCCCACAGGGTGAGCCCGCCCGCGATCTCGAGACACCTCCGCGTGCTTGAGGACGCGGGGCTGATCGAAGTCGAGCCCGAAGGCCGCGTGCACCGGATCCGGATCGATGCCGCTCCGCTGAGCGCTGCGTTCGGCTGGCTCACCCGGTACCGGGTCCTCTGGGAGGACCGCTTCGACCGGTTAGCCGAGCACCTCGCGGAACGAACGAAGAAGTCCAAGTCCCGAACGACCAGGGGGAAACGGAATGCCAAGTAAGACCACCAAGGAAACCAAGGGGAAGGCAAAGGCCGGTGAGCTCGTGATCGCGCGTACGTTTGATGCGCCGAGAGAACGCGTGTGGAAGGCATGGACGGACCCAGAGCAGGCCAAGCGTTGGTGGGGCCCGAAGGGCTTCACCGCTCCGTTCATCAAGATCGACTTCCGCGTCGGGGGCAAGTACCTCTTCTGCATGCGCTCGCCGGACGGGAAGGACTACTGGAGCACGGGCACCTACCGCGAGATCGTGCCCATGGAAAGATTTGTCGCGACGGACAGCTTCGCGGACGCGGAGGGCAACGTCGTCCCCGCGAGCCATTACGGCATGCCCGACGAAATCCCGCTGGAACTCGTCGTCACGGTCACCTTCGAGGACTTCGGCGGGAAGACGAGGATGACGCTGCGCCACGCCGGGTTCCCGGTGGGACCGCACCGCGACGGAGCGAATCAGGGCTGGAGCGAGTCGTTCGAGAAGCTGGCGGCTTCCCTCATAGAGGCGCCCTCCGGGACGGAGTTCGTTGCGGACCGGGGAATGCGGCAAGTCGTGATGACCCGCGT
Organism: Methanobacteriota archaeon; assembly: GCA_005878955.1. Classification (GTDB taxonomy): domain Archaea; phylum Thermoplasmatota; class Thermoplasmata; order RBG-16-68-12; family RBG-16-68-12; genus EA-19. The sequence continues at coordinate 9,251 of VBMI01000030.1, read as the reverse complement.
GTTCAACGCCCCTCGGGACCGAGTCTTTCGGGCATACACGGACCCGAAGCTCATCCCGCGGTGGTGGGGGCCGAGGCGGTACACGACGGTGGTGGAGAAGATGGACGTGCGGCCGGGCGGTCGATGGCGGTACCTCCAACGCGACGAAGAAGGGCACGAGTTCGGGTTCCACGGGGAGTACCGGGAGATCGTCCCGCCCGAGCGGCTCGTCTCCACCTTCGAGTTCGAGGGGATGCCGGGCCACGTCCTCCTGGACACCGCGACGTTCGAGGACCTCGGTCGCAGGACGCGGCTGACGATCACGTCCCAGTTCGAGTCCGTCGAGGACCTCGAGGGGATGGTCAAGTCCGGGATGGAATCGGGCGCGCGGGAGTCCCAAGACCGTCTCGAGGAACTCCTCGCGACGCTTTGAGCGGAGAGCGCGACTGTGACGGACCCCACCCGAGTCCAGTCAATATGGCCCCCGCCGCGTTCAGGGCGGGCGCGTCGGCGAGTACTTTCGGCCCCCTCCCCCGGGGACCGGGAAGGGGAGCGGGGCGAAGCCCGCCGAGGTTGAGGAACGAAATCATGAACCCAGGAACCGTTGAACAGGACGGACCATCGAAGCAGGAATCCCCCGCCGCAACCAGGGCGGCGGTGATCCTCGCCGTGGTCATCTCCGCGGCGTTCCTAGACGTCGTGGACTTTTCCATCGTCCAGGTGGCCCTCCCGACGATCCAGGTTGAGTTCCAGGCACCCGCGACGACCGCCCAGTGGATCCTCGGCGTCTACGGGCTCACGCTCGCGGGGTTCCTGATGGTCAGCGGTCGCGCGGGCGACGTGTACGGCCAGAAGCGCGTGTTCGTCATCGGGATCATCGGGTTCGCGCTCTCGTCCCTCACCGCAGGGTTCGCGCCCTCTCTCTTGGTCCTCATCGTGGCCCGCGGAGTTCAGGGGGTCGCGGCCGCGATGACGACGGCCACGGCCCTCGCGATCTTCGCGTCCACGTACCCGGAGGGCCCCGCGCGGAACAAGGCGGTTGGCGTCCTCGTCGCCGTCCTGTCCGCGGGGTTCGCCGCGGGCTCCCTCCTCGGGGGCGTCCTCACGGAGGCGTTTGGGTGGAGGTCCGTGATGTTCGTGAACGTGCCGATCGGGGCCCTCGCCGCGCTCCTCGCGAACCGGTACATCGCGGCGAGCCCCGGGCGCGCCCTGGGGACCCGCCTGGACATCCCCGGGGCGCTGACCGTAACGACCGGGCTCATCCTGCTCGTGTACGCCTTCACGAACGCCGCGACCGAGGGGTTCCTTACCGCCGCGACGGGGCTCACCCTCGGGCTCTCCGCCCTCGCCCTCGCCGCGTTCCTCGCGATCGAGCACCGGTCCGCGTCCCCCCTGATGCCCCTCCCCTTTGTTCGAAGGAGGACGGTCCTGGAGGCGAACCTGCTCTCCATCCTGATGACCGCCTCGGCGGGAGGGTTCCTCCTGCTGACGTTCTACCTCCAGGGCACGCTCCGGTACTCCGCCCTCGAGACGGGGCTCGCGTTCCTCCCGCCCGCCGCGGTATTCTTCTTCGTGGGCGGCTGGGGGGCCTCTCGCCTCGTGAACCGGGTGGGGATGAAGAACGCGCTCGTGATCGCCTCGGCCTTCGTGACGCTGGGATCCGCGCTCCTCGTCCACATCACGATCGGGGCGGGCTACCTCGGCATCCTGCCGGGGAGCATCCTGTGGGCCCTCGGGGCGAGCATCGGCTTCCCCTCCCTTGCGATCGCGGGCCTCGCGGGGACGAAGCCGGGGGAGGAAGGCCTCGCGTCCGGGTTGATTCAGACCTCCCAGCGGCTTGGCTTCCCGCTGGGCCTCGCGATCCTGCTGACCGTCGCGAGCGCGTTCGACCCACTCCTTACAATCGTCGGGTTCCGCTACGCCTTCGTCGGGGCCACGGTGCTGGGGTTGTTTAGCCTTGGGCTGTCGATCCTGCTAGGGAGCGAGAATGCGCCGACCCCCGAGAACGCCGTCACCGGGATTCCGCTGATGAGCCCCGAGGAGTGAAAACCCAGAGGAGCCGGACGACCGAGACGGGCCTGCTGGGATTCGAACCCAGGTCAGAGGCTCCTGAGGCCTCTGTCCTATCCAAGCTAGACTACAGGCCCGCAGGTTCCGCATCGCGGCACGCGATTAAGACTTTCCCTGCTTGCTCGCGAACTCCGTGTAGCCGCAGCGTCCGCAGCTCACGCGATCGGAATGCTTCGCGAGGAACACGCCGGGCCCGCACTTCGGGCAGAAGGGCTTTTCCCTGCGGATCCGGTCGCCTTCCACGATATAGAACCGCCGCTTCAGGCCGAGGGTCCCCTTGGCGGGCTTTTCCTTCTTCGCCTCTGCCATCACTTCCCCTCCTTACCGCCCTTCTTCCCCTCGGGCTTCTTCTCCTCCTTCTTCTCCGCGGCGGGCTTCGCTTCCTTCTTCTCCGCGGGCGGCTTGCCCTCCGCCTTCTTCTCTTCCTTCGCGGCGGGCTTCTCCTCCTTCGGTGGCGCGGCGGGCTTCTCCGCGGGCTTCGGGGCTTCCCGTTTCGGCGGCGGAGGCTTCGGCTCCTTCACCTTCACCTCTTTCTTGACGGCCTCCATGAGTCCGTTCCGCACGAGGATGTGCTTTCGCTCCGTGCGCAGCGCGTCCTCCTTCGACTTGTACACCTTCGCGTAGCCGCGCGAGGTGGCGCGGCCGAACTCGGACTTCGTGAAGTCGACGACGACGATGTCGCGGGTCGCGTGGAGGGCCAACGCGAGCTGGTCCCGGAGCGCGGCGCGCTGCGGCGACGGCTCCTTCGGGTGGCTCACCCGGAACTGCACCTCCGTCCGCTTCAGGAGGGGGTTGTCCCGCCTCGCGACGATCTCGAGTTCCATGTCACGTCCCCATGCGCCGCAGGATGTCGTGCACGCGCGCCCTCGCCGCCCGGTCCACGCGGACGATCACGGCGCCCTCGCCGGGCTGGCCGTACGCGACGACCGCGCCCTCGGGGGCGAGGGCGATGCACGCCAGGGCCAGGAGGTCCTCCTCGCCCCGCACTTCGAGTCGCACGCGCTCCCGCGACTTAAAGGCTTCGGAGATCACGGGCCACACCTCCTTTCGGATCATCCCCGCGGGGTTCTCAAGGACGATGACCCAGTCCCCCACGCCCTTGAGCTTCGTGTGCCAGCGCGGCTCCTCGATCCGCTTCGTCTTGAAGTCCACGACGGCGATCTGCGGGAGCACGCCGCGCTCGACGAGGTCCGCGGTCGTGTAGTCCCCGACGGTCACGAGGGGGTCCGCCCCCTTCACCGCCGCGACGACCTCCCCGCCCCTCACGAGGCGGCCCAGGGGCCGGGCGAGCTCCGCCCGCATCGCCTCCGGGAGGACGAGGTCCCGCCCCGAGAACTCAGCGAACTCGGAGGGCGTACTTCCCGTTGGCATTGAGCCCCATCTTCCTCGCGATCTCGGAGCGGGTATGGTCGACGATGACCACGTACCCCTGCCATTCCTTCGAGGTCTGGCCTCCGCACAACGGGCAGACGTCCTCGTCCGTGATGTGAAAGCACTTCTTGCACGCCTTGGGAATCTTGACGACCGTCCGGCTCACCTCTTCCGCTTGCCGCGCCCCTCGGCGCGGGCGCGGTCCTCTTCCATCCATTCATGCTTCCCGAGCGAAGGCTGCCGCATCGTCAGGCCGATCTTGGACTCCCGCGGGGCTCGCTCGTTCAGGCTCACGGCGACGATCCGGGTCCGGACCCGGTCGTTCACCCGGAGGTCCCGTTTCGTGTCCTTGCCGATCAGCCGCTGGTTCTCCTCGTCCACGTCCACCCGGTCGTCCATCACCTGCGAGATGTGCAGCAGGCCGTCGAGGGGCCCGAAGCGGATGAACGCCCCGAACTTCAGGATCTCAACGACGCTCCCGTCCACGATCTCCTGGAGCTGCGGGACGAACACGACCGCGTCGTACTTGACGCTTTGATACACCGCGCCGTCCCCGTGGACGATCCGTCCCTCCCCGACCCGCTCGATGTTGCTCGCGATCAGGGTCAGGGACTTGTCCGCGCCCACCCTGCCCTCCAGCGTCGACCGCGTGAGCTCCCGCGCGAGCGCGTCGATGTCCTCGCCGAGCCGCTCGGGCGGGATGCGGACGACATCCTCCCGCTGAACCTTCATGTACACAGGAACGACCTCCAACTCAGATTTCGGTCATATTTCAACTTTCGGGCGGACCAGTCACACGAACAGGACCGCCAGCACGAGCGTGATTGTGGACAGGAGCTTCACGAGGATGTGGAGGGACGGTCCCGCGGTGTCCTTGAACGGGTCCCCTACGGTGTCCCCGACGACCGCGGCCTTGTGCGTCGGGGTCCCCTTCCCGCCCTTCGAGAGCTCGATGTGCTTCTTGGCGTTGTCCCATGCGCCACCGCCCGTGTTGAACACGAGGGCGAGGACGATTCCGGCGATCGTCCCGACCATGAGCAGGGCGCCGACGGCCTCCGCCGCCAGACCCGTGGGACGCAGGAGGATGCCGAAGAGGGCGGGCCCGAGCACCGCCAGGAGGCCAGGCGCGATCATGTGGCGCAGGGCGGCCTTCGTGCAGATGTCGACCGTGCGCGCGTAGTCCGGCTTATCGGTCCCCGCCATGATGCCCGGGTTCTCCTTGAACTGCCGCCGGACGTCGCCGATGATCTCCCACGCGGTCCGCCCCACCGCGCGGATCGCGAGGGCGCTGAAAAGGAAGACGATCATCACCCCCACCATCGCGCCAACGAACACCTCGGGCACCCCGATGTTGATGACGGGCGGTGTGGCAGTGCCGCGGAGAATCTTCACCTCGTCGAGATACGCCTGGAACAGAAGGAATGCGGCGAGGGCCGCGGACCCGACCGCGTATCCCTTCGTGAGCGCCTTCGTCGTGTTCCCCGCGGCGTCGAGCTTGTCCATCCGCGCGCGGGCCTCGGCGGACTTGCCCGACATCTCGAGGATGCCTGCCGCGTTGTCGGTAATCGGTCCGAAGGTGTCCTCGGCGAGGATGTATGCCGCGGTAGCGAGCATGCCCATCGTCGCCACGGCGGTCCCGTAGAAACCTCCTCCCGGAAGGGCGAGTTCTCCGAGCTTGAACGCGGCGAGGATCGCGATTGCTACGACAACGATCGGGATGGCGGTCGCCTCGAGTCCGAGGGAAAACCCCGCTAGGATGTTCGTGGCGGGCCCCGTCTCCGATGCGGTCGCGATCTCCTTCACGGGTCGGTACCGTGCCTCCGTGTAGTACTGGGTGATGAAGACGAACGCGAGCGACGTTAGGATGCCCGTGAGGCCGGCGAGGAAGAGGTAGAGCCACGTGCTGCCTCCCGGACCCTGGAGGAGGGCGTACGCGGCCAGACCGAAGAGCACGGCGGCAATCACGAGGGTGACGTAGTATCCGCGGTTCAGCGCGGACATCGGACGTTCGTCCTCCCGGGCCCGTACGATGAAGATCCCGGCGATCGTCGAGAGCAGCCCGAACGACCGGGCGACGAGCGGGAAGAATATCGCGTTCACCCCGAAGACCCCGACGAGGGCAACCCCGAGGACCATCGCACCGATGTTCTCTGCGGCGGTGGACTCGAAGAGGTCCGCGCCGCGACCCGCGCAGTCCCCGACGTTGTCCCCGACGAGGTCTGCGACCACGGCGGGATTCCGCGGGTCGTCTTCTGGGATGCCGGCCTCCACCTTACCGACGAGGTCGGCGCCCACGTCGGCGGCCTTCGTGTAGATCCCCCCGCCCAGCTGCGCAAACAGGGCGATGAGCGAGGCCCCGAAACCGAACCCGACCATGGAGAGGACGACGCGGTCCGGCCCTTCCGAGCCGAACCATGCGTTGTACGCCTCGAAGAGGCCCCAGACCCCGAGGAGGCTGAACGACACGATTGTGAGGCCGGACACCGCCCCGCCGCGGATCGCGGTCCGAAGGGCCCCGCTGAACGAGGTCAGGCCCTCGTTCGCGGTACGGCTGTTCGCGCGGATGGAGATGTGCATCCCAATGTAGCCGCTCGCAGCGGACAGGGCCGAACCGAGGGAAAAGGCGATCGCGGTGCGTAGCCCCTCCGCGAGGCCCCGCGTCGCTCCAATCGCGATTGCGAACAAGGTCGCGACGACGGCGGCGATGATCGCGATCGTCGTGTACTGTCGTCGCATGAAGGCGCGGGCGCCCTCCTGGATCGCCCGTTCGATTTCCTGCATCCGCTCGTCCCCGCGGGGGAGCCGGAGCACGCGGAGGGTGAGGTACGCCGCCGTCGCGAGGGCGGCAAGCCCGGCAATCGGAATCACCGGGGAGAAATCGACCATCCTCCGCCTCCTCAAAACCCGACGGGCGCCGAAATGGCCGTGCCTATTTAGGTTTTCGCGGGCGTCAAGGACCCGTACGAGCGGATGCTCCAACTCCAGGAGGATGCCCACGCCTGGGAGGCGAAAGGGCACGAGGCCGCCTTCGAAGCCCGCAAGCTTGAGGCCCAGGCCGCGGAGCTCTCCCTCAAGGCGCAGCGCATCCGGGAGAAGGCGGAGGCGCGGTCGGCACGATCGAGGTCCCTCCATCACCGGGCGTACACGATGCTGCACGAAGACCAGGCCGCCCGCAAGGAGCTGATGGTGGAGAAGGCGCGGCAGCTCGAGCTAGAGGCGGCGGCCCTCCGTGACAGGGCGAGAGGGGTGGAGTCGGACGCCGAGCGGCTTCTCACCGCGGCGCGGTCCCGGCTCGCAGAGTCCGCGAGGTGGCTTGCGAACGCGAGAGGATCCCTCCGCGAGGCGGAGGCCACGAAGGCGCTCCTCTAGGCTCCGAACTTCTCCGCCCGGTTCGCGACGTTCAGCAGGATCGGCATCAGGTCCCGCCCGAGCACGCGCCCGAGCCCGCCCTTGGCGGCGCTAAGCTCGTCGAACCGCGCGACATCGTCCAAGCGGACTCCCTCGCCGAACACGACCAGGGGCACGGGGTCCCCGGAGTGATCTTTCAGGGCCACGGGGGTCGAGTGGTCCGCGGTCGCCGCGACGACGGTCTCCGGCCCGAGGTCCGACTTCAGCACCGCCATCATGGCGTCGATCCGCTCGACGGTGCGGACCTTCTCGGTCGCGAGGCCGTCGTGTCCGCACACGTCCGGGGCCTTGACGTTCACGACGACGAGGTCGTACCGTTTCAGGGCCTCCACCGCCGCGCGGGCCTTTGCGACCATGTCCGTGTCGAGCCCTCCCGTGGCGCCGACCACGTCCACGACGTCCATGCCCGCCGCGCGGAACATCCCTTTGATGAGGGCGACTCCCGCGATTCCGCCGGCCTTGATTCCGAACCGCGTCGTTACGGGCTCAAGGTCCGGCACGATCCCCGCTCCGCGGAGCAGGACGACGTTCGCCGGTGGCCGCCCGTCCTTGACGCGCGCGAGGTTCAGCGGGTGCTTGCTCAGGATCGCGCGCGACTCGTCCATGAACGCGTTCACCGCTCGCGCGGTCGCCTCGCCGCCGTGAGCGGTCGATTTCGCAGGGAGAATCCGCGCCCCCTCTTCGGGTTCCGGCCCTGAAGAGGACCTTCACCCCGCCGTCCAGCTCGAGGCCGTCGATCGCCTTCGCAAGCTTCTCCGTCCCCTCTCGGATCCGCCCGGCACGGCGGTCCGTCACCCGCAGATCGGAGTCCACGGTCCCGAAGTTGCATCGGAAGGCGATGTCCCCGCGCTTCACCGGGATCCCCACCCCCGCCGCCTCGAACGGGCCCCGGCCCGTGTACACCTTGAACGGGTCGTACCCGAAGAGGGCGAGGTGGCTCGTGTCGCTGCCGGGGCGCACCCCGGGGGCGATGGGGTCGAGCAGTCCGTTTACCCCGTTCGTGGCGAACCAGTCCAGGTGCTCCTTCCGGGCGGCCTGGAGGGGCGTCTGCCGGCCGAGCTCCGCGATCGGGCGGTCCCCGAGTCCGTCAAAAATCAGAAGGAGGATCCTGCGGCGGTCCATCGCCCCGCGCCATCAGGACGGCCGTAGATATGGATTTGCGTGCCGAGCGCCGTGAGCGGAGTCCCTACCCGGCGTGGCGGATGGACACGGGCATCCGGGGCGTGGCCTTCACAATCGCCGCCGCATTCCCGTTCCGCTTCGCGATCTCGAGGAAGTTGCTCGACGACATCGTCGCGAGCAGGGCGTCCTCGACCGCCTCGCCGTAGGTCCGGAGCAAACGCAGCCGGATGTCGTACCCGCCGATCGACACCTCCAGGTCCTGGTTGAACCGCCACCGTTCCGAGACGACGTTGCGCGGGATGTTCGTGACGATATTCCCGAAACGGTCGACCGTGAGGACCTCGCCGCGGATCGCCTCCTCGTCCACCACGGGAGTCCCGAAGTCCAGCCGGACGTAGTCCGAGATCTCCGGCCCGAGGTCTCGGAGCTTGACGCCCTTCGAGAGGTGTGCGGCGACCGGAGCGAAGATGTCCCGGCCATGGAAGACGTACGACGCCCGCCGCAACGTGTACTCTTTGTTCGTGATGTGCCGGACCTCCTTGATCCCGAACGCCTCTGCGGCAGGGACCAAGAGCCCGTTGTCGGGCCCCACGAAAATCGCGCCCTCGCATGCGATGGCGATCGCCCGCCGCGCGGTGCCCACGCCCGGGTCCACGACCCCCACATGGATCGCGAACGGGAACCAAGAGGCCGCCGAGTACAAGACGTACGCCCCCTCGCGAACGTCCTGGGCCCCGATGTAGTGGTCGAGGTCGACGACCTGCGCCTCCGGGTCGATCTCGAGGATCACCCCCTTCATTGAGGCAACGTACGGGCCCAGGCCGAAGTCCGTAGTGAGGGTGATCAGCACAGGGCCGGGGAGGGCCTACAGCTTCTTGAGCCCTTCGCGGATCCGCTCGATCTCCACCCGCTTCCGCTCCAACTCCGCCTCGAGGTTACGGAGCTTCTTCCCGCCCCCGCTCAGGGCGGCCTCGCGGGCCTTCAGCTCGTCGCGCAGCGCGTGGACCTCGTCTGCCTCCGTCTCGACGGCATCGGCTCGTTTCTTGAGCTCTGATTCCCGCGCGTCGAGCGACTCCGCGCGCTTCTCGAGACGGGCCTCTGTGGCCTTGCGGTCCGCCTCGGCACGGGCCTCGAGAGCCTCCAGCTTCGTCTGACGCGCTCGGATCTGCTCAATCAGCTGTTGGGCCTGACCCGCCGCCGCGTCCGCCCCGAGTTCGCGGGCCTCCGCCTCCCCCTCGCGCTCGCGGAGCTTCTCCTCCCGATCGTGGAGGGCCTTCAGATCGCGCTTCCTCGCGTCCTCG
>VBMI01000029.1 GCA_005878955.1 Methanobacteriota archaeon | reverse complement strand
CTCCGGCCTCCTCGTCGGACTCTCGGTCGGGAACTTCCTCCCCTCGCCAACGGTCATTGCGACGGTCGCCCTGATCACGGCCCTCACACTCGCCCTCACGGAGATCCGGCTCACGGGAATCTCGTTGCGGGGTGAGATCCGGCCCTTCGCCGTGGCGTTCGTGTGGAACTACGTGGTCCTATCGGGGCTCGTCCTCACGTTTGCGTTCCTCACGCCGGATCCAGACCTCCGGGCGGGCTGGGTCGTGATGGCCGCCGTGCCCTCGGCGATCGCGGTCGTCCCGCTCGCGTCCATCCTGCGAGGGCAGGTCCGGAGCTCCGTCGTCTCCTCGGCGATCCTCTACGCGCTATCCCTCGGGCTCGTCCCCGCAATCACGCTCGCCTTCGCCGGGCGTGCGGTCCCGCTCCCGACGCTTGCGGTACAGACCTTCCTCCAAATCGGGCTGCCGCTGCTCGCGTCCCGCGTTCTCGCCCGCGCCCCGGCGGTTCAACAAATACGGAACGTCGGCGTGAACCTCTCGTTCTTCGTTCTGGTGACCGCGATCGCGGGGGCCAACGGCGCAGCGTTCGCGGACCTTGGGCTCGTGCTCTCGCTCTCCGGTGCGGCCGTCCTCCGCACGTTCGGAATCGGACTCGGGATCGCAGCTCTTGCGACCCTGACCCACAGGCGTCACGATCAGAGGGTCACGTGGACCCTCTTCGGGAGCTTCAAGAATCTCGGCCTCACGGCGCTGCTCGCACTCTCCGTCTTCGACACTCGGGCCGCGATCCCCGCGATCGTCTGCCTTCTGTTCGAGATCCTCTGGCTCGCGTCCCTCCCCTTGTGGCTCAAGGGCAAGGGGCTCTAGGTGCGGAACGGCGCAAGGTGATCCGACATACCCCACTCGTGCCTCCAGGTCCGGCCTCGAAGAAGCCGTGAGTTCCTAGAGCTCGCCAATCTCCTCCCGGGAGATCACAAGCCGTTGGATCTGGGATGTGCCCTCCCAGATCTGGAACACCTTCGCGTCCCGCATCCACTTCTCGACCGGTTCGTCCCGCATGTACCCGGTCCCCCCCAGGATCTGGACCGCGTCCGTCGTCACGTCCATCGCGGTGTCGGCGGCCATGAGCTTCGCCATCGAGGCCTCCTTGTTCATCGGCATCCCGTGGTCCAGCATCCATGCGGCCCGCCACGTGAGGAGCCGCGCGGCCTCAATCCGCGTCTTCATGTCCGCGAGCATGAACGCGATCGCCTGCTTCTTCGCGATCGGCGACCCGAACGCGTGGCGCTTGCGGCTGTAGTCCAGGGCGTACTCGTACGCGGCCCGCGCGATCCCGACAGCGCCCGCTGCGACGAGCGGGCGCGAGGACTCGAGGGTCTTCATCGCTCCATAGAACGCGGTCCGGTCGTCGCCGCCGAGCATGTTCTCGGCGGGGATTCGGCAGTCCTCCAGAATCACCTCCGCGGTATGGCTCGCCCGCACCCCCATCTTGTCCTCCACCTTCCCCTGCCTCAGGCCCGTGTTCCCCTTCTCGACGCCGAACCCGCGGATCCCGACATACCCGAGGCTCCGGTCCGTCGTCGCGAACACGACGTGGAGCTCCGCGATCCCGCCGTTCGTGATGAACCGCTTCGTGCCGTTCAGGACCCACTCGTCGCCGTCCCTCTTCGCGCTCGTGGAGAGGTTCTTCACGTCGCTCCCCGCGTCCGGCTCCGTGAGGCACAGGGCGCCGAGCTTCGCCTCCTTCCCGGTGAACCGCCGTAGGAATCGCTCCTGCTGCGCGTCCGTCCCCATATGGATAATCGGGAGGTACGCGAGGCCCGCGCCGATGAGCCCCGTCGCGATCCCCGCGCACCCCCAGTTCAGCTCCTCGTTCACGACGCAGTGCGTGAGGGTCGAGGTGATCCCGCCGCCGCCGTACTTCTCGGGAAGGAAGGCGGTGTCGAGCCCGATGTCGTGGGCCCGCTGGACGACCGGCCAGGGGATCGCGCCCTTCTTGTCGTACTCGAGCGCGATCGGGCGCATCTCCTTCTCCGCGAACTCGTGCGCGGTCTTTTGAAGGAGGAGCTGCTCTTCGGTCAGCTCGAAGTCGACCATCGTCGCAGGCCCCGCCCGACGGATTCGGCTCCCCATGATGGCGGTGGTATTTAACGCTATGAGGGATAGCCCTCCATGGGGACGCGAGATGCGGGTGTTCGTCGCGGGGGCCACGGGCGTCCTCGGTCGCAGGGTCGTACGCCAGTTGGCCGAGAGGGGCCACGAGGTCGTCGGCCTTGCGCGGGATCCCGCGAAGGCAGAGATCGTCCGCCGGCTCGGTGGCATCCCGGCGTTCGCGGATCTGTTCGACGCAGACGCGCTCGCTACGGGGATGGCGGGTTGCGACGTTGTGATCCGGGCCGCCACATCAATCCCCACGAGGACCCGTACGCGGCTCTCGGACTTCGCGATGAACGACCGGATCCGCACCGAGGGCGCGAGAGCCATCCTGGAGGCCGCGTCCAGGGAACGCGTCCGGGCCTACCTCCATGAGAGCATCGTGTGGGACGTCGGGCCGCCGGACGGCTCTCCGTACGATGAGTCCGCGCGGGCTCGGCCCGGCGCGTATGTCCGGGGGACGCTCGAGGGGGAGCGGATCGCGACGGAGGAGGGGGCGCGACGGGGGATCGAGGTCGGCATTCTGCGGTGCGGGTTCTTTTACGCGTCGGACGCCATCCACACCCGGACGATTGCCAAGCGGTTGGCGAAACGGGCCCTCCCCATCGTCGGAGACGGGCGGGCGATGTGGTCCATGATCCATGCCGACGACGCCGCGAGCGCGTTCGTCGCCGCCGCGGAAGCTCCGCGGAGCGGCGTCTGGCACATCGTGGACAACCGCCCGGTGTCGGTCGGCGAGCTCTTCACCGAGCTCGCGGAGCGCCTCGGAGCCCCGCCGCCCCGGCGGGTTCCGATGTGGCTCGCGATGGTCATTGGAGGGGGCCTCACCGTTGAGGTCCTCACGACCTCCTTCCCGACCACCGGCCGACGCTTCCAACGAGATTTCGGATGGCGGCCGCGCTATGCGACGTACCGGGAGGGCTTCGCGCAAGTCCTCGAGGCGTGGCGGGAGGAGGGGTTTCCCCCGCGCCGACGCTGACTCAGGCCTCTACAGGGATGTCCCGCGCGACGGCCTCGATCCGGACGAGGACTCCCTGGAGCGGAATCAGCTTCGCGAGGGATCCCCGAAACCGGATCTTTCCCTGGAGCACCAGGCTGTTCAAGTCCTTCCTCTCCTTCCCCAGACGGACCCACGTCTCGTAGATCCCCTCGAACTTGAAGTCGGCAGGCTCGTCCGGTTTCGCCGCGCGCACGGAGACGTTCCCGGCCTGAATGTCGAGGAGGTGGGCCTCATTCCGGTCGGTGACCGTCATCATGACTTTCGCGGTGACCTTCGCCGCGCCCTTCATCCATTCCGGATCCTTTTGCAGGCGGGTCGCGAGCTCCGCGAAGAAGGCGTCCGAGAAGAATTGGACCATGGGCTCCCACCCGTCGGATGGCCGGAGACTCGATAATCCTTTCCAACCCGACGCCCGTCTCGGAAGGATTATAGAGTTCCGCCCTCTTCGACGCGCCCGCGTGGGTAGCCAAGCTCGGTCAACGGCGAGGGACTCAAGATCCTTTCCCGCAGGGGTTCCCAGGTTCGAATCCTGGCCCACGCATCAGAACTCATGCCTGGTTTGCGGGCGAGTGCAAGATGGACTCATCCCTAGCGAGAGGTACGTGGGCCCGTGGCACGGAATGGCGAGGTTTCTTGAATCCGATCGACGATGCGGAGGCAGGGGCCCGCCATGAAACAAAAGGAAGATCTCATTGACTTGATGACGACGCTGGACGATGCTTGGAATGCCGGACCTGGAAGTCCTCTGTGGGAGACGTTCAGGAAGCGACACACCGAAAACGTGGCGGTGTACTGGCCCGGTGGGGCCCCACCCACGAGGGGACGGCACAACCATGACGTGGAAGCCACGGAGTTCTTCAAGACCTTCCCGGACAACCACCTCCGGCACGATGAAGGGACCCATGAAGACTGCAGGGGGGAAAGTCATCCCGCCGACTGGGAAGAGTTTCCACGTGGAGTTCTGTACGGTGGCCACATGGAATGAGACAGGGGAGATCACAGAGGAGCGACTCTTCTACGACCTCGTGGGCCTCATGAGTCAGATCGGACTCGCGTGAGGGCCACATACGCGAACGCGGTCGCATTCGAATCCTACGCTCAGTCCTTGATCGGCTTCGTCGTCGAGAAGACGCGGAAGATCGAATCGCGTCGGACCGAATCGCTTCCAGAAACCGTCTTCGTGCCGAGCGCGTCGACGTACACCTCACCCCGCCGGCTGACCGGGGCGACGAAACCCGGCACCCCGCCGCGTTCGACGTGGCCGGCCATCCGCTCGTGCATCCGATGGCGCCCCGCCTTGGACAGCCCTCCGGTGCTCACGGTGCCGCCCTCTCCGAAATTGCCCGCGCGGACTTCCCAAACCGTCGTGCGCCCCGCGCACGTGCTCGAGCGGCCTCGACCTCGCGATTGCGCGGTTCGGCATTCGTGACCAAGGAATCCAGCAAGTGCCGGGCCTCGGCCGCCACGGCGTCGACCGCGCGATCGAACGATGCCGCGTTAGCCTGGGAGGGTCGGCGGAGTCCCGAGAGCTTCCTTACGAATTGGAGCGATGCCTCCCGTATCTCGCCGTCGGTCGCGGGAGGGTCGAAGTTGAAGAGCGTCTTGATGTTCCGGCACATATGGTCCTCTCCAATCGAGCGCGCACAAACGCGGACCCCCCATATTCGTTTTGCTTGGATCATATCCGGTGCCGATGACCGGCGCGCCCGTCCATGTCCTTCGACCGTCGGGGGGCGGGCGGCTCAACGGTCGTGACGATGAACACGCCTCCACCGAACTCGCGTTCGTCCAAAATCTTGATTCGCGTAGGGACGAACCGATAGAATCGATACGAGCCGAGTTGGCGGGCCTGCCTGCGATCTTGCTTGGACGTCCCCGACATGACCACGCCGTACGGCCGGAAACGCCTGGCGTAAATCCGCGCCGCCGCCTCGATCTCCCGCCCCCGCGCCTCGTGCGCGGAGCCGAAGAGCTGCACCCCGCGGTCCGGTCTGCCCCACGTTTGCGTGGAGCTGAACACATCAATCGCCATCGATGGGTTCGCACCGAGATTCTTGCAATGGAGCGAACCCGAATCGGAGAGGAAGTACAGGTCGAGGTCCGCGGAGAACGCGAAGTACGCGGTGTTGATGTGCGCCCGGTTCGCCTGTGTGACGGTCGCAATCGAGCACAGGACGTTGCCTCGGAGGACCCGAAACAGACTCCTCCTCACGCGGGGGTCTGAGAGTCTCTTTTCAATCGTCCTAAGTCCCGTCTCGACACCTCGCCCCCCAAACTTGAAACCCCTTAATGCGCTCATCGCCCGCCGTGCCCCCTGTGGAGGACCACCCGCCGTGAACATCTGGATCGATGGAGCGGGCGCTCCTCTTCCGAGGCAGAAGGCGAAGGCCTGCGTCGTGTTCGAGGACGGAGACGTGCGCGTCACGACGTACGAGTCCGGGACGAACAACGAGATGGAGTACCAGGCGCTGCTCCTGGCCCTCGAGGACCCCCGGTCGGACGGGGCGACCGTGCACACGGACAGCCAGCTCCTCGTCGGGCACCTCACGAAGGCGTGGAAGGTGAACGCTGCGAACCTCCGCCCGCTACACGCGCGGGCGGCGGACCTGCTCTCCCGGAAACACGCGACCCTCGTGTGGATCCCGAGGGGACAGAACCGTGCGGGAAAAGTCCTCGAAAAGTCGAAGTGAGTCTAGGCCCGGGCGCACCGGACCTGGCGCGGACGGGAATCGGAATCGATATCGGGACACACAGCACAAGCTTCAAGCCGAATCCGCCGCCATTGCCGGCCTGATGGGTTCCCCGACGGGGCAGGTCCTCCACCTCAAGGCCAAGGTGTGCCTGCTCGGCGGGCTCGGGGTCGGGAAGACGTCGCTCGTCCGTCGCTACGTGCTGGACGAGTTCGACGACCACTACGTGATCACCCTCGGCGCGAAGGTCACGAAGCGGGAGGTCGACGTGGGGATCGAGGGGGTCGGCCCCGTCCGTGTCGACCTCACCCTCTGGGACACGATGGGGGAGGAGTCCCTGCGTCCCACCCTCACGGACATCGTCCTCCATGGGATCAAGGGGGTCCTCGGGGTGTGCGACGTGTCCGATCGCCGGAGCATCGGGCCCATGGCCTCCTGGATCGACCTCACCTCCGGACTGCGCCCGGGCATCCCCGTCCAAATCCTCGCCAACAAGTCCGACCTGCCACGGAAGGAGCAGGCGATGCGGGACGTCCTGAGTCTGGGACGCCGTCACGCGGCCCCCTGCTACCTGACGAGCGCGAAGACCGGCGACAACGTGACCGCGGCGTTCGAGGACCTCGCGCTCCGGATCGCCACCCAGGCGCTGTCGGAGAGCGAGTCGCGGCTCGACCCCGCGTCCCTCGGGATCGTCGTCGAGACCTCGGTCAAGCCGAGGTCCTTCCTTGAACTCGTCGTGAGCACCGGGCTCCCCCCCGCGAGCGTGCTGTTCCGCGCGGAGAGCCTCGTCCGGCGGGGATTTCTGCGGGTCGCGTCGATGGACATCGGGCCCGACGGCCGGCCGCTTCTTAGCTTCGCGTCGACGGGGAAGACGTTCCCGCCCCTCGAGGGGAAGGCCGCGGCGGAGACCCGAAACCGCTAGCGTTCATCCCGCACCCGACCACGTGAACCGCGGCCAAAGAACCATCCGTCGTCGGTCCGCGGGCTCCCAAGTTACCAAGTTCTCACCGCGCGCGGGTTACGTATTAATACGGAGCCACCGAATGTTTTTCCCATCGGCCTGTGGGCCGGAGGGGAGAGAGGGGAATATGGATCAGTGGACGACCGCCGACCCGATCGTGGGCGCGGGGATTCCCGCCGCCCCTCCCGGGTTGGCGGGCGGTGTCATGATCAACGTCAGCGGCGAGCCGGAGGACGGCAGGGCATTCTTCGGAACCGGCGCGGTGCGAGTCTTTCATGCGCCGTGAACCGGGCTAGAGGGGACCCTCCTACTCGCCGCTCGATTATTTTTCCCGTCGAGGGGCTCACGCGAGGGCTGCGACGACCTGGGCCTCGAGGTCCGACTGAGTCACGTACCCGAGGTGCTTCCACACGATCGTCCCGGACCGGTCGACGAGATAGGCGAGCGGCAACGCGGTCGCCCGGTACGTCCTCTGGATTCCCGGCCCCGGGTTGTCGAGGGCGATCGGCCAGTCGCCCGCGGTCCACCGCCGACTCCCGTCGGCGTTCAGTCCCTGGATGAACCGCCATGCGGCCAACGTATTATTTGTCCCGAGGGACCCGCCGATGTCGATGGACAGGATCGTGAAGCCCTCCGCCGCGTGCCGGCCGTGCACGCCCTGCATGGTCCCCTCCGACATCTCGAGCACGCAGGTGGTGCATTGGACTCCCATGAAGTCGAGCAGGACCACCTGGCCGCGGTGGGCGGAGAGGTCCCACGATGTCGCATTGACGTCGACGATCACGAACTGCGGGGCCAGCTGTCCCGGCTCGATCCCGACCCCCGGAGGCTGGGGTCGGAAGAGGTGCGGGTCGATCAGGATGTACGCCGCGATAACGCCGACGAGAGCGATGACCGTGCCGGCGACGAGCAGCGCGTTCTTCCTTCGGGATCCCATGCCGATCTTCTCCGTCGGGCTCGTACTCCTATTGGGCGCGCGCAGAGCATTAAGGTTGCCTTGGCAGGCCTTATATCACCCCGGCCGTTCCGCCGCCGTGGACACGTCGGAAATCATGGCCGTCGCTCTCGAACTTGCGGGGCAGACGGAGGTCCCGCCGGATTCCGGCATCGATGTCCCCGCCTCGCACGTCCGGAAGGCGCTCTTCGGAATCGACGCAGACGGGTCCGACCTGCTGATCGCGATGCAGCTCGGCTACGACCTCCTCATCAACCACCATCCTACGGGCGGAGAGTCGCAGGTGCGGTTCCCGCTGGTCCTCTCGAAGCACGCCGACCTCTTGGAGCGTGCCGGAGTGCCCCGGAAGGCTGCCTCAGCGGCAGTCCAAGCCCTCTTGGACGAGCACGAGTCCGCGGCCCATGCGAGGAACTACGACCGACTGCCGAGCGAGGCTCGTCTCCTCCGGATGCCGCTCATGGCAATTCACAACCCGTGCGACGAAATCGGCCGGCGGGTCATGGACGAGACGCTGCGGCGCGGCGTCTCCAAGAGTTCGAACGTGCGGGGCGCGATCAAAGTCCTCAATCGACTCCCGGAATTCCGGAAAGCCCTCACAAAGATCGTGGTGCGGATGGGGGACGAGGCGAATCCGCTCGGAAAATGGATGGTAGTTCACGGCGCGGGCACGAACGGAGGCTATGCGGTCGCGAAGGCGGCGTTCGACCACGGCATCGACACCGTTTTCTACATCCACATTGATGGGGGGCACCTGCGCAGGCTCCGGGAGGAGTACGGCCGAGAGGGTCCGAAGAGCCTCGTCGTCACCGGCCACATCGCTTCGGACAGCATCGGCATCAACGTACTCGTCCGCGAACTCCGGAAGCGGGGCGTCGCGGTCGACACGTTCGGTGGGGTTCTCGATGTGTGACATTTACTTTTATTCTGAATAGAGATAATAGTAGAGCGGAAGGCTTAACTATTCATCGCTCTATCCGGCGGCGGGTCCCTCCTTGGCGCCGTTCGAGATCGTCGTGGTCAGCAACACCCCCCTCACCCCGCTGAAGGACCTCGACGAGGTCTCCCTCCTGTTCCTCACGCAGATCGGGTACATCCCGAAGGGGTACGACCCGAAGACGGAGGCGAAGAGCGTGCGGGAGAGCGTCCCGTACCGCCTGTTCGTCGAGTGTTTCCTCGGCCGCGCGGACAAGGGGTGGACCGTGGAGCAACTGGCGACGAAGCTCCGGACGACGAAGGCGACGATCTACCGTCACATCAACAAGCTCAAGGACATGGACCTCCTGGACGAGGTGGAGGTCACGGAGAGGGGCGGGCCGAAGAAGGGGTACCGCATCCGGTACGGGAACCTCTCGAAAGCTTGGAACTTCGTGGAGTCCAACGTGGAGATCGCGATGGAGAACTACCGGAAGACGGTGGATCACGTGCAGCGGCTCGCGGACCTCCGGAGGTGAGGTGTGCCGAACAACGACTTCGTCGTCCTCACGAAGGGCTCCCGGTACCGGATCACGTCGATGGAGACCCGGGACAAACCGCTCGTCACCCACGGCGTCTTCCGCGGGTATGCGGCGATCGGCCCGGACGACGGCGTCTGCATGGAGCTCGATGCGTCCCACGCGGAACTCTCGGGCAAGGTCCGGATCATCCCGTCCCACATGATCATCGCCATCGACATCGTCGAGCAGGCGGAGGAGACGAAGGAGAAAGAGAAGCCGGGGACGATGTACGGCTGAGGCGCGGTCCCGAGCCGTGAAAGGCTTTACCCTCGGCCCCGCTTGCCGTCCCGTGCCGGTCGAAGTGCTCCAGGGGTCCCTCGCGGGCCGCATCCTCCGATACCTCCTCGATACCTATCCGGTGACGGCCACGCAACTCGTGCGAGATTTGAGAGTCCCCGGGCCCCGGATTGAGCGCTTCCCGACAAGACCTTCGTCCGCCTCCTGCGCCAGTACATCTCGTTCTTCGGGTACAAGGAATCCCAGCGGAAGCGGTTCAAGCGATCCGGGGGCCGGCGCGAGGAATCGAAGGACGTGGAGGGACCGATGTTCAGATGATCGCGTCACAGCCCTTCCTCGAGGAGATATGGGAACGACTCGCCCGGGGGCAAGTCCGTGGGAAGGCGGACCTCCAGCGGGCGAAATCGGAACTCGTCCGGAGGCACAGGCTCCAAGGGATTCCCCCCGACTCGGAGATCCTCGCGGCGTCGCCTCCTGGCATGCGCGAGGCGTTCGCGGATCTTCTCCGAGTCAAGCCCACGAGGTCCGCCTCCGGGGTGGCGGTCGTCTCCGTGATGACACCTCCGCGCGCATGCCCCCACGGGACGTGCGTCTTCTGCCCCGGGGGGCCGCGCCTCGGGACGCCCCAGTCGTACACAGGCGATGAGCCGGCGGCCCGCCGGGGGGCCCGCCACCGATACGACCCCCGCGCGCAGACCGTCGCCCGTCTGGACCAGCTCCGACGCACGGGCCACGCGACGGACAAGATCGATCTGATCATTCTGGGAGGAACGTTCAGCGCGCTGGATCCCGCGTTCCGGGAATCCTTCGTCAAGGAATGCCTCGACGGCCTCAACGGCTCGGAGGCGGGGACCCTTGATGAAGCCCAGACCCGGAACGAGACCGCGCCATCGAGGTGCATCGGCCTCACGATCGAGACGAAGCCGGACTGCTTCGTCGGACCCGAGGTCAAGGAGTGCCTGCGCCTCGGCGTCACCCGGGTCGAGCTCGGCGTGCAAACGACGCACGACGACGTGCTCCGCCTCGCGAACCGCGGGCACACGGACGCCGACACCCGGACCGCGACCCGGCACGCGAAGGACGCGGGGCTCAAGGTCTGTTACCACATGATGCCCGGCCTGCCCGGGACGGATGCCGACCGCGATCTCGACTCGTTCCGCGCGATCTTCGAGAACCCCGACTACCGTCCGGACATGCTCAAGGTCTACCCGACGCTCGTCGTGGAGGGGACCGGGCTCCATACGATGTGGGCCCTCGGGCGGTACCGCCCGCTCACGACCGAGGCGGCAGCGGACCTGGTAGCCCGGATGAAGGAGCTCGTCCCCCCTTGGGTCCGGATCCAACGGATCCAGCGGGAGATCGGGGCGGACGCGATCCTCGGCGGCCCCACGAAGGGGGACCTGCGGGTGAGGGCCCAGGAGCGCCTCCGCGCCGAGGGGAAGCGGTGCCACTGCATCCGCTGCCGCGAGATCGGGCTCGGGCAGAAGCGCCTCGCGATGGAGGATGCCGAGTTCCATCGCCTCGAGTACGATGCGTCCGGCGGGCGGGAGGTTTTCCTCTCCTTCGAGGACCGGGCCCGCGAAGCCCTCGTCGCGTACGCGCGCCTGCGGGTGTGCGATGCGGGGACGTTCCTCCGGGAGCTCAAGGTCTTCGGCCGGGTCGTCCCGATCTCGGTGGAACCGGGGGACCGGTGGCAGCACCGGGGGCTCGGAGCGCGCCTCCTCGCCGAGTGCGAGCGAATCGCCGAGGAACAGGGACGGCCGGAGATCCTCGTCACGAGCGGGGTCGGCGTGCGAGGGTACTACCGCCGGTTCGGGTACCGGCGCAGTGGGCCGTACATGGCGAAGCCCCTCTCGTGACCCGCGGGGCTCACTTCGCCTCTTTGATCCACGCGAGGCGGCGGAGCTTGTTCGCCTCGATGTCCTCGGCGCCCTTGAACCCCGCCTCGACCTCGGCGAGGTACTCGACCGCGAGGCGGAGGCCCTCCCGGGAGGGCGCGTTGATGTCCACCCCGGCCCGGGTGAGCTGTTGCCGGACGAGGGGCATCCCGGTCTCCATGTCCCCGAACTCCCGGCAGAAATCGACGATGATCTGGTCCGTGGCGCCGACGAGCGTGAGCGGGCCCTCCTCCTTCCCGGCCTCCGCGGCCTCCTCGGGCGCCTCCGGCTGCTGGACGACGAGGTTTCCGATCGCGAGGAACGCCTCCTCCACGTTCTCACCGGTCTTCGCGCTCGACACGAACCCGGTCATCGCGAACTTCTTCGCGGCGACAGCGACCCGCTCCTCCGCGTCCGCGCGAACTGCCACGAGGTCGACCTTGTTCCCGACGATGATCATGGGGATGAGGCCTGCGACGGCCCGGACCCTCGGGACCCAGTACTCGTCGAAGCTCTCGAAGGTCTCCGGGCGCGTGACGTCGAAAACGAGGATGACCCCCCGGGCCCCCCGGAACGCGGACTCCTGGATCCCCTTGTATCCCTTCTGCCCGAGGACGTCCCAGATCATCAGGGAGAGGTCCACGGTCCGGTTCCCGAGCTCCAGTCGAAGGTCGCGCTTCGTGACCTTCGTGCCGATCGTCGTGATGTAGTCGTCCGAGAACTTGTCCACGACGAAGCGGCGGATCAGGGAGGTCTTCCCGACGCTCGCGTCTCCGAGGAGCAGGATTTTCCTCTTGATGAAGTCGGGGGACATCCGGCTCTCGCCTCTGGATGCAGGGGCACCGTGGATACCCCGCCTGACCGATTTAATGGTTCCCTCGGCGGATCCGGATCGCGCTCCGGTACTTTCCCGCGATGAGGTCCTGCATGAACTCGTCCGCGGGCGCGACCTTCTCCATGTCCCCCTCCCACGTCGAGAGGACCCCGCCGAGCTCGCCCTCGAGGTCGTCGATCGCCGCGCGCAGCTGGGCGGGGACCTTCTCCAGGTGGGAGCCAGACACGACCGCCGCGACGATCACGTCCTTCCCTCGAGTAAGGAGGATCTTGTACTGCCCGAACTTCATCTCGTCGAGCTGGCCCTCCTTCCGCAGGCCCGCCTCCCCGATGAAGCTCTCGTTCACGAAGTTCTGCACGGCGATCAGCATCCCGCTGAGGACGTCCGAGTCCACGTCGGGCTTGAGGCGCCGGGTGTAGTGCTTGATGAGGAGCCCGTCCTTATGGAGAAGGAAGAGGTCGTCGATCAGGGTCTGTTGCGTCGAGGAGAGGTACAGGCGCAGGACGATGACGATGATGACCGCCGCGACGACCGCCCCGGCGGCGATCAGGTACGGAGACAGGCCCACAGGCCCCGCGACGGAGACGCGCACGTCGGCGGAGGTCTGGGCCCCGCCCACCCGGGTCCCCCGGTCGTCGGTGTAGTTCACGTACGCCGTCGTCCGGAGGATGGAGCCGGTGATCGCGTTCGCGGGCACGTCCACGACGAGGGCGATGCGGTGCGTGCCGCCCGCGACGTTCGTGAGGTTCCAGGTGAACTTGCCCGGAGGGGAGGCGTCCGGCGCGGGGTTCGCGGACGCGAGGGCCGACCCGGGCGGCACGAGCACCTCGATGATGACGGATGCGGCCAGGGCGGGTCGGGAGTTGTTGTAGTACAGGCTGTACCCGATCGTCCCCGCGGGCTCGACGGTCGCCTTGTTCGCGACGAGGTCCGCGGTGAACGCCGGGATGTTCACGGACACCGTCGTCGTCGCGCTGCTCGCCGTGCCGGGTCGCAGGTTCCCGTTCGCGTCCGTGTAGTTCACGCCGACCGAGTTCACCAGGACCGTGCCGTTCGTGAGCGCGTTGAGCGCCGCCACGATTAGGGTGACGTAGTGGACCCCGGTCCCGACGTTCGCGAACTGCCACTTCACGACGGACTGGGTCTGGATGATCGGCGCGGGGGTCGCGCTCATGTAGGTGACCCCCGGCAGGGACGACACCGTTGGGAGCGTGTCGTTGATCCACACGGTCCCCGCCGCGAGCTGGCCCGTGTTGTTGTAGAAGATCGTGTACCCGATCGTCCCGCCCGGGGGGACGCGGGCAGCGTCCGCAAACTTGAACGCCGCGATGTCCGCGGTCGCGATCGTGAGGTCGGCGGAGGCGCGGACCTCGCCCAGGTACGTCCCGTCGCTGTCCGTGTAGTTGACGAAGACCCAGTTCCGAAGGCGGGACCCTGGGGGCAGCGGAGTCGGAACCGTGACTTCGAGCCCCCACACGCGGGAGCCCGGGGTGAACGCCACGGTCATCGTGCAGTTCACCCACTGCCCGGAGTTCGAGCAGGCGGCGCCGAGCAGCGGCGGGCGGACCCGGCTGAAGAGCACCCCGTTCGGGAGGGAGTCGTTCCACCACAGGTTGCGGGCCGCCCCGCTGCCGGAGTTCGAGACCGTGATCGTATACGTGATCGCGTTCAGCGCGGTGAACACCCCCGTCTTCGTCACGGAGACCACGGGGATCGAGATCGTGGTCAGGGCGCTCGCGCTCTGGGGAGTCTGCGCGACGCCGGTGGCGTTCGTGTACCAGAGGGAGGCGACGTTCTGCAGGGTCTCGCCGTCCGTGACGGCGAAGCCCACCCGGGCGCGCAGCTTGAAGGATAGGTTTCCGGCCGGGTAGTTCGCGAACTCGAACCGGACCGTGTTCCCCGCGAACGATTTCCCCAGGTACACGGGCGCGCCGATATCCGTGGCGGCGGTGTCGTCCACGTACACCGTCCCCGTCGGGACCGTGTTGTTCACCCAAAGGGACGGGGCCACCTCGGGCCCCCCGTTGTCGATCCATATCGTGTACGTGAGGACATCGTCCGGGTCCGCCGTCGGCAGGTCTACCGCGAGCCCGATCATCACGTCGGGCGAGGTCGAGGTTGCCGGGGGCGGGAGGAACGCGACCAGGAGCGGCAGGAACAGCCCCGCGGCTATGACAAAGACCCGGACCCACGAGTGCATGTCCACCAGTCCCTTCCCACGACCTTCGCCGCTGCGGGGGAACAGGACGGAAGGTGCGTCCCCCTCCCACGGGAACGCCGAAACGATGGGGGTGGGGCGATTTAAGCCTTCCCGTGGGAACCGTTCGAATCGTGGACTAGGTCTTCAGGGACACCGTCGGGACAGCGGGCTTGCGGCCCCGGTACTTCCCCTCAATCAGGTCCTGCATGATCCGGTCGACGTCCGCGATCTGGTCCATCGTGCCGTCCCAGTCGATGAGAGGATCCTCGTACTTCGTTTCGAGGTCCGACAAGGCCACGCCGAGCTCGGGCTGGATGTCGAACGGTCGCGCGCCCCGGACGACCGCCGCGAGGATCGTCCACTTCCCCTCGATGATGACGATGCGAATCTCGCCGAACCGGATCTCGTTCAGCGCGCCCTTCTCCCCGCGGAAGGAGTCCTTGACGAAGTCCTGGACCGCGACGAGCATCCCGCTGAGCACGTCGGAGTCCACGTTCGGGCGGAGCCGCCGCGTGTAGTGCTTGAGCAGGAGGCCACTGCGATGGAGGAGGAAGATGTCCTCGATCGCGGTGCTCCTCTCCGCCTCCGCGTCGACGCGCTCCTTCTCGACCTTCTCCGCCTGTTCCCGCTGCTTTTTCCTGTGGAGGTTGTACGTCAGGAAGGAGAGCCACAGCCCCTGGATCAACATGATGCCGACGACGGCGATGAGGACCGCCTCGGCAATGTCCGTGGAGACCATCGGAAGCGCCCTGCATCTCGGGCGCCGCCACTAAATACCCTTTGACCTGGTTATCACGCCGTGCCTACGTGGGTACCGCGGCGCGGTACTTCGGGGCGAGGACGGAGCGCAGGGCCGCGTCCGCGGAACCGAGGGTCGCGAGGTCGCCGTTCCACCGGCTCAGCGCTTCCCGGTGGGTCCGCTCGAAGACCCCGATGGCCCGCTGCAGGCGCGACGGGAGTCCGTTCAGGCGCTTGCCGGTGACGACGGCGGCCATGATCGAGTGCTGGCCGCGGGCCATCAGGACACGCTTCTCTCCGAACCGGACCTCCTCGAGGCTGCTGCGAGAATCGTTGAACGAGTCGCGGACGAATTCCTGGAGGATGATCAGCATGCCGCTCATGATGTCGCTGTCCCTCTGGAGTCCGTGGCCGTTCGAGTAGTGACGGATCAGCATGCCGCTGTCATGCAATAGGTATAGCTGGTCGATCCGCACGGTCTCCGACTGCACCTTCCAGGCGTACCCGAGCATGACGAGGATGCCGCCCGCGAGGGCGCCGATCCAGACGAACAGCGGGACGCCCCCCCGAGCGGCGATCGTGACCTCCGAGTGGGCGGTCGTGACCAGAGGCGGGCCCCCGGACGAACGGTAGCTGACGTCCGCATCGACGACGGCGACCGTGCCGGCAGCGACCCGGCCGTCGATCACGGCGATGAACCCGAGCTGCACGCGCTGGCCAGTGTCGATCGTCCCGGGCAAGGCGGCGGGCCATACGTTCCCGCTCCCATCCGCGAGGGACAGCGCGGGGGACAGGTACGCGGTGATTGTCACGCTCGACGCGGGCAGGTCGCCGAGGTTCTCGATGGAAATCGTGTACGTGACGCGGTCCTCGAGCTGAACGCCGTAGATCGTCGCGCGGAGATCCGCGGGCATCGCGGCGGATCCGCGGCTCGCGGGGATCGATGCGAGGAGCAGAAGGCAGGCGACGAAAACGAGGAGCGTCAAGGCTCCCATTTGGCGTGAAAGGAACGTCGTCAATCTCCTCCCTCATCCGTCGAGGTGTGGAACCTCGGACAGCCTCCGGCCCCCCAGTGGCACCGGAGATATTCCGCGGGTCCGTATATAAACGTGCCACTGCGATTACCAGATGGCGCACGGAATCCCGGACCGAGGTCGGGTCGCGAGGGGGCGGTGGACCTACCGGGGAGGTGGTGGCGGGCGGGGGGCCCGGTCCTCGGCGTGGCCCTTTCCGTTCACCACCTTGCCCTTCAGGATCCCCTCAAGGAACCCGTCCACCCCGGTGAGCGCGCTGGGCATCCCGTTCCAGGACTCGAGCGCGGGCGCGAGGTGGCCCTCCAAGGCTTCGATCCCGTTCAGGAGCACGGGGGCAAGTCGCTCCGTGTGGCCTCCCCCCACGACGGCGGCCAGGATCAGGTGCTTGCCGTGGGCGAGCATGAGCTTGTGGGATCCGAACTTCAGCTCCTCCAGGCTTCCGTGCACGAACTGGAAGCTCTCCTTGATGAAGTCCTGGACGGCGACGAGCATCCCGCTGAGGGCGTCGGAGTCGATGTTCGCGCGGAGGCTGCGGGTGAGGTGCCGGATCAGCTCCCCGCTCCGGTGGAGCAGGAACAGCTCGTCGATCCGGGGCTTGTCCCTCGAACCGATGCCGTACACCTTCCACGCCATGAATCCGACGAGGACCGCGATCGCGACGCCGAGGGCGACGAGCACGAACGGCAGGGTCGCCCCCGGAGTGAGGATCGAGCCTGACACGGCCACGTCGATCGCCCCGCTCCACGAGTCGATGTAGTTCGCGTTCGCGTCCGTGTAGCCCACGGACACGAGATTCCGCAGGGTCGTCCCGTCCGGGGTGTCGCCATCGATCCGCACGGTCACGTTCAGCTCCATCCGCCCGGGGGCGACGTTCGCGACGTGCCACGTGTAGACCGTGCCGGAGGTGGACTGGTACTGCAGGCTCGAGCGGACGAACGTCGTGCCGCCCGGGATCGTGTCGTTGATCCACACGTCGGAGGCGACGCCGGAACCCGTGTTGACGACGACCACCGTGTACGTGACGGTGTCTCCCCGGCCCGCCGCGCTCCGGCTCGCGGTCGCCTGGGGGCTCATCACGGGGGCGGTGATGATCGTGGTCCCGTTCACGCTGGCGGCCGGCCCCCGGTTCCCCGCGTTGTCCACGTAGTCCAGGACGAAGGACGCGGTGAGGGAGGTGCCGTCCGCGAGCCCCGGGGCGACCCGGGCGGCGAGGAAGAGGAAGTGCGGTCCCGACGTCAGGTTCTGGAACTCCCAGGACCACGTCCCGATCCGGACCCCTCCGGAGTCCGACGCGTTATCCGCCGCGTACCCGAGGGAGGCGGGGACCGTCGCGTTCAGCCAGACCCCGAGCGCGGACCCGCTCCCCGTGTTGTCGAACCGCAGGAAATACCCCGGGATGTCGCCGGGGTTCGCGAATGTGTCCGCGAGGACGGAGAGGGTGAACACGGGGCGGCTCACGCGCACGGAGAGGGCGGAGGACGACGGCTCCAGCGGGGTCCCATCCGCGTTCGTGTAGGAGAGAGCGGCGGCGTTCGCGAGGACGGTTCCGTCGGCGAGGCCTGCGCCGACCGCCGCCGACAGAACGAGGCTGCTCGGCCCCGGCG
>VBMI01000177.1 GCA_005878955.1 Methanobacteriota archaeon | reverse complement strand
GCCTTGTACGACACGAGCGCCCCGCTCGGGTCCGTCTCGTACAGGTGCACGCCGAGGTCGTCCACGCCCGCGACGAGGAGCGCGGTGCCGAACGGCCGCACGCCGCCGTACTGGGTGTAGTTCTGCTTGTAGTCGCAGATCCGCTTCACGAGGAGGTCCACGCCGATCCGCTCGCTGTACGTGACCTTGTTGATCTGCGCGACGAGCCGCGCGTAGTCCACGAGGACGCGGGCGTCCGCGACGAGGCCCGAGGTCGCGCACCCGACGTGCTCGTCGATCTGGAAGATCTTCTCGATGCTCGACGTCTCCACGAGCCGGGACGCGATCTTCTTGTCCGCCATGAGGACGGTGCCGTCCTTGAACTTCAGCCCCGCCGTCGTGTTGCCGCGGGTCACCGCGACGCGCGCGTACTCCACCTGGAACAGGCGGCCGTCAGGGGAGAAGACAGTGATGGCGCGATCGTAAGCCATCTGGCCCGGTTGCATGAGAAGACGCCTCCCGCGTGCGAAAGTGGGTTTCCCCTATAAAGTTTGGCGAGCGGGTCTCAGGGTTTGGAGAAGTACCGGGCGCGCGCGGCCCGGATCGTCCCGCTCGTCCCCACGGTGCGGACCTCGACGGGCGGGTTGCCGGGTCGCAGGCCGTTCAACAGCTGGATCAACGCGTCCTTCTCGCGGTGGCCGCACCGGACGAGTCCCCGCCCGCGCTCCATGAAGACGAGACGCGGGCGCTCCGTCTGGGGCCAGGACGCGACCGCGGCATGAAACGCGGCGACGGCCTCCCGCCCACGGCGGGGATCGGAGACCTCGAACGCGACGTAGCGGTCCCGCCGCTTCTCCGCCGGCATCGCGGGGCCATTGCGCCTCTCGGTAAAGATTGCGCGCATCTCCCGGGGTTCTCTTTATAGCTAGGGCTGCATACTATCCCCGAGATGAAGGCTGTCGTCCAAGTCGAGAAGGAAGGCAAGTGGTACGTTGCCACGGACTTGGTCACCCACGTTGCGGACCAAGGGAGAACCCGCGAAGAAGCAGTCCGGAACTTGAGGAAGGGGTTGCGGCAGCACTATGAGGTCTTACTCGAGCTTGCCCCGAAACGACGGGGGACGAAAGTCCTTCAGTTCGAGGTCTGAACACCCCCGTAACTGGCACAGTTTCGCAAGTCGAAAGGGGAGGGACGGAGTTTCAGATGACATGGCGCGACTGCCCGTGCTCTCCGCGCGAGAAGTCATCAAAGCTCTATCAAGGCTCGGCTTTGTTGTCGTCCGTCAATCTGGCAGTCATGTCCAGCTCTGGCACGAACAGAAACGCGTGTTAGTCACGGTTCCGAACCATCAGGAGCTTGCGAGGGGTACTCTCGCGTCGATCCTCAGGCAAGGCAAACTCACTCGCGAAGAGTTCCTTGAGACCCTGTGAACACCCCGGCGGGTCCAGAGCTCCCGCCCGTCACAGAAGAAAGGAAATGGGGAAGAAAAAGGGGGAGGAGGTGATCGTCACCGCACTTCCCTTCGACTTCACGCCGGTGATCACGAGGAGAACGCGGACCGTGCGGTCGAGAGCCTGCTCGACGGAGCAGCCCCAGATGATCCGGGCCATCGGGTTGATCTTCTGGCCCACGATCTCCGCGGCCTTCTCCGCCTCGCTCACCGTGAGGTCGGGTCCACCGACGACGCGCACGAGCGCGCCCCGGGCATGGGTCAGGTCGACCTCGCCGAGCAGCGGGGACTCGAGGGCCTCGCCAATCGCGGTCTCCACGCGGTCCCGCTCCTCTTCCGACTCGCCGATCCCGATCATCGCGACGCCGCCGCCCTTCATGATCGTCATGAGGTCCGCGTAGTCGAGGTTCACGAGGCCGGGCTTCGTGATGATCTCCGTCATGCCCTTGATCGACTGCATCAGGATCTCATCCGCGACCTTGAACGCGGCGTCGATCGGGAGGCGGGGGACCATCTCGAGGAGCTTGTCGTTGTAGATCACGATCGTCGTGTCGCAGAACTTGCGGAGCTTCTCCAGCCCCGCCTCCGCGTTTTCCATCCGGATCTTGCCCTCGGAGCGGAACGGCATCGTCACGACGCCCATCACGAGGGCGCCTTCCTCCTTCGCGACGTGCGCGACGTACTGGGCCGAGCCCGTGCCCGTCCCGCCGCCCATGCCGGCGGTGATGAACGCGACGTGGGAGCCGCGGAGGAACTCGCGGATTTCCTCCTCGCTCTCGTGCGCCGCCTGCTCCCCGACCTCGGGGAGCGCGCCGGCGCCGAGGCCCTTCGTGAGGCGCTTGCCGATCAGGATCTTCTTCGGGGCGTGGATCGACAGGAGGTGCTTCGCGTCCGTGTTCACCGCACAGAGCTGCGCGCCCGTGATCCCCGCCTCGGAGCACCGGTTCACGGTGTTCGAGCCGCCGCCACCGCACCCGATGATCTTGATCGAGACGTTCAGCGACTCGACGA
This sequence comes from Methanobacteriota archaeon, assembly GCA_005878955.1. Classification (GTDB taxonomy): domain Archaea; phylum Thermoplasmatota; class Thermoplasmata; order RBG-16-68-12; family RBG-16-68-12; genus EA-19. Next base: position 1,132 of record VBMI01000177.1, on the reverse strand, counting down.
TCTTCGCAATCTCGTCGTCCTCCGCCGACTTCGGCGGGACGACCTTCTCCGCAGGCCCCTCCTTCGCGCGCTCGGCCTCCTGGCGGGCCAAGGCTTGACTCACAATCGATTTGACCATGTCTATCCCATCCCCTAGGGAGTCTGACGGCCGCGCGCATGGGGCTAAGGCTATTTAAATCTAGTCATACGTCTGTCCGACAACGCCGTGCCTGCGTGGCGGACGCCCCTCAGGCGGCCGCGGGGGCCTTCCCGCCGTCCCCGGACTGTACGACGACGCCCGTGCCCGTGATGTGGAACGGGTACACGAACTCGTCGTGGCTCGAGCCCTTGTATTTCTCCACGGAGATGAAGCGCTTGATCCCGGTCTCGTCGCGGAGCTTGTGGAGCCGGATCTCCCCGCGCGCGAGGAACGCCTCCGGCGGGGCCTCGCCCTCCTCCGGGAGCTCGACCGTAAGGAGGGACGTGACCTTGGACTCCGCGAGGAACCGCATGAAGCTCTGCGTCGTGAGCGTCTCCTCGAACTCCCGCATGCAGAAGTACCGGAGGGCGGTCATCGAGTCGATCACGACCCGCTCGTACCGCCGCTTGATGAAGAGGTTCTTCAGGAGCTGCTGGAGGCTGTGGACGGTGACCTCGTGGCTCTCGAAGTCCGGGGTCTTCCGGATCCGGTCCTCGATGTCCCGCATCCGCGCGGGTTCCACCTCCGTGCTGATCTCGATCACTGGGGTGGGCTCGAACCGACGGATGTCGCTGTTCGCGTCGAGGATCTCGACGTCATCCGCGACCCACTTGAACGCCCGCATGTTCTGCTTGATCTCGTTCGGCGGCTCCTCGAGGGCGACGAAGAGGCACCGCTCCCCGCCCTGGACACCCTCCAGGAGGAACTGCATCGCGAGGACCGTCTTCCCGCTCCCGGGGGGGCCGCTCACGATGTACGGCCGGTGGGGCACGAGGCCGCCATGGAGCATCCGGTCGAGTCCCGCGATCCCGGTGCGGATCTTCCCGTCTGTCACCGGCGCACCCCCGGGGCCGGGACGCCTTGGGGCGGCGGCTGGGGCGGCGGCGGGGGCGGCGGCCCCTGGCGCGCCTTCTCCAGACGCTCCCGGATGACCGCCTGCGCATGGAGGGCCGT
>VBMI01000175.1:3595-4853 GCA_005878955.1 Methanobacteriota archaeon | reverse complement strand
TCGGCACGGGCTTGCGCGGCGCTGCGGTCCACGAGGCGGCGCGGATCATGGCTCGCGCGGCCCCCGACGAGATCCTCGTGTCCGAGACCACCCGTCTCCTCTCGCACACTTCCGGATTGGGGTTCGAGGATCGGGGCGAACACGAACTGAAAGGCTTTCCGGGCGCGCGCCGGCTCTTCGCCTACATCGAGGGTGCGACGCCAACCGAGTAGATCGACTCGCTGACGGCAGCCCGCTACTCAAAGTAGCCGACCCCGTGGCCACCGACATCAGACGCCGATAAGGATTTCGCAACATCCGGGGGTGAGAATGGTGCCGTGAGCGAAGGGCGCGTGCTCGTGGTAGACGACGAGCCGATGGTCCGAGAGGTGCTGGCACGGTACCTGGAGAAGGACGGGTTCGCGGTGGACACCGCCTCGGACGGGACCGCAGCCCTCGAGGCGTTCGAGGCCGGCCGGCCCGACCTCGTCCTGCTGGACCTCATGCTCCCTCGCGTCGACGGCCTGGAGGTCTTCCGGCGGATCCGGGCACAGGCGCAGACGGCGGTCATCATGCTCACGGCCAAGGGCGAGGAGACCGACCGCGTCGTCGGCCTGGAGCTCGGCGCCGATGACTACATCACGAAGCCCTTCTCGCCTCGCGAGGTCGTGGCCCGGGCCCGTACCGTCCTCCGGCGGTCCCGCCCAGCCGCGCCCGCCCCGCCCGCCATCCTTCGCTACGGCGACCTGGAGATCGACCGCCCCCGCCGGGAGGTGCGCCAGGCGGGACGCCCGGTGAAGCTCACACGCAAGGAGTTCGACCTGCTGGCTCTGCTGGCCTCGCGTCCCGGCGTCACGTTCACCCGCTCCGAGCTCCTCGAGGAAGTGTGGGACTTCGCCTGGGACGGCGACACGTCCACCGTCACCGTCCATATCCGCCGGCTCCGCGAGAAGATCGAGGTGGACCCCTCGGAGCCCCGCCGCTTGATCACGGTCTGGGGCGTCGGCTATCGGTTCGATCCCTGATGGGCTGGCGAGGGCTCGCGCTGCTGCTCGTGGTGGCCGGCGTCGGCGCGCTCGGGACGCTGGCCACCGGTGCGGCCATGGGGATGCACGCGAGCGAGCTCGCCCACCTGGCGGCGCTGATGGTCCCGGCATTCGTGGTCACCCTGGTTGCGATCGCGGTGGCCCGCCCGCTCCTCGCCCGCTCGTCGATGAGACAGAGCCTCGTGGCCGTGGCCATCGTCGGCGCCGTGGTCGGCCTGGCCAACCTCGTTGTC
>VBMI01000175.1:0-3446 GCA_005878955.1 Methanobacteriota archaeon | reverse complement strand
CTCGACGACATGGCGACCCAGCTGCAGGAGGCCATGGAGCGCGAGCGCCACATCGAGGCCACGAGACGTGACCTGGTGACTGCCGTCTCGCACGACCTGCGAACCCCCCTGTCGAGCCTGCAGGCGATGGTCGAGGCCATCGAGGAAGGCGTCATCGACGACACTCCCAGCCTCCGTCGCTACGCGGTGGAGATGCATCGATCGGTGAGCCAGCTCGTGGGCATGGTGGACGACCTGTTCGAGATGGTCCAGCTCGACGCGGGCGCCATCGAGACCGAGACCAACCGGGCTCGCCTGGTCGAGATCGTGAGCTCGGCCGTGGCCGCGGTCGAGGTCCAGGCTCGGGAGAAGGGGTTGTCGGTCGTAACCAACCTGAACGGCGCGGAGGACGCACCGTGCTCACCCAGGATGTCACGAGTCCTCCAGAACCTGCTCGTGAATGCGGTGCGCCACACGCCGGCCGACGGGACGGTCCGAGTCCACGCATCCCGTTCGGCGAGCGGGCTGCAAGTCGCGGTCGAGGACACGGGCGAAGGGATGGCGCCCGAGGATCTCGAGCGCGTGTTCGAGCCATTCTTCCGAGCCGACGCCGCGCGCTCGGGCGCAGGCGCGGGCCTCGGTCTCGCCCTCGCCCGGCGCATCGTCGAATCCCTCGGCGGTCGGATCGAAGCCGAGAGCCGGCCGACGGTCGGTTCCCGCTTCTCGGTGCAGCTGCCGCCGTAAGCCGCCTTGCCTCTCCGACAGGAGGCCCCCGAATAGAGAGGGGGGGCCGCCGTGGCGACCCCCCTTCCGTTCTACGGATCGTCAGAGCTGGATGGGACAGAGGAAGTCCATTGCCGGAACGCGGGTGACACTTACGTCTCCCGCCGCTGCCGCAGCCAGCACGGCGGCTGCCGACGTGAGCAGATACGGCGTCACGCCGGGATCGAAGGACACCGCGTTGAAGGCCCAGTGGCCGCCGTGGTACCCGACGGCACCGGGCGCGACCGCGACGACCCCCTTCTGCCCCGTCACGCCGTTCGTGATCCCGTAGAAGGGGTCGATCCCGGTGTTCGGGAACGCCGCCGGGGGCACGACGGTGCGGACCACCTGCCCGTTGTAGTAGCAGCAGATGCCCGGGAACACGAACCCCGGTCGCTCGGCTTGGGCCGGCGCCAGCGTCGCGAGCATGATGGCCGGCACGGCGACCGCCATCAGTGCGATTCGCGCTCGTCTCATGGGATCTCCTTTCCTCGAGTGAGCCCGGGATCACGCTAGACGGCGGATGGTTGCCGATTGCATGCGAAGGGCTTACCGAACCATGAACTCTTCGAAGGCGGGCGGCGTCGCTCGACGAGGTCGCCATCGCCTAATCGACTTGTGAGTGCTGTGTTTCTGCTAGCGCCAGCCCGGATCCCCCTCGACCCCAGCGGACTGGAGGGCCTCCGCTTGGAGGCGATGGTCCTCGATGCGGATGATCCTTCCGTTTCTCAGGGTGAAGACGTTGAAGATCTGCCCCCCCAGAGGCTCGCCATCGATGTGGTCGAGTGCCGGACCTCGGACACCCATCACCACCCGATCGCCTGCGCGGATGAACTCGAGCGCCGACACATCCCGGCGCTGCTCGAGTCCCTGCTGCAATGTGTCGATGACCTCATCGGGCCCGTGGCAGACCCACCCCTCGCGAAGACCCTGCCATGTCACATCGGGGTCGAGAACCGCCCGCATAGCTTCTTGGTCGGCTCTACGAAGCGCGCCTAGGAAGTCGATCAGGACGGTCTCGAGGTTCTCCTGTCCGCTCGCAACCATCGCCGCTCACCTCTCTGGCAGCCTATACCCGTCGCTCAACCTCTGTGATTCCGGTTCGCCTGTATCCCGCGACCGAGCCCAAGGACGTCCGGTTCCACCTGATGGACGCCCATGGTCGTCGCGTTCGCGACCGTCGGTTCGTCTCGGATGAGGAGCCACCGGAGCCGACGGGGGAGACGCCCGCAGCGCCGGAGACCGAACCACCGCCTTCCGAAGACGCCCGCGGACAGGAATCGCGGCGTTCCTCGTCTACGGGCCACGATGCCGGATCCGGCGAGGAGGAGATCGCCTTCGAAGACCTGATGCGCGGGTACGAGACGGGCGGCGGGCGGGTCGTGATGCTCAGTCGCGACGAGGTGGAATCGGTGCGACCGGAGCGGAGCAGGACCATCGAGATCGAGGACTTCGTGGCGCTCTCGGACATCGATCCGGTCTACTTCGAGAAGAGCTACCACGTCGCTCCCCAAACCGGTGGTGAGAAGCCCTACGCGCTTCTCCTGCGGGCGATGGGACGCGCTGGGCGGGTGGGGATCGGTCGCTTCGTCCTTCGGACGAAGCCGCATCTGGTCGCGATCCGGCCCACCGAAGGGGTGCTGGGATTGGAGACCCTGTTCTTCGGCGACGAGGTCCGCGATGGACGCGAGGTCGTGTGGGGCCTCAACGGGATCGACGTGTCGGACCGGGAACTCGAGATGGCCGAGATGCTGATCGAGACGCTCAAGACGGAGTGGAACCCAGCCGCGTACTCGGACACGTATCGGGAGGAGCTGCTTCGCCGGATCTCCGAGAAGGCCCCCGTCGAGGTCAGGGACGAATCCGCGACAAGTGGCTCGGGTGGCCATCTCGAGGAGCTCATGCAGGCGTTGAAGGCCAGCGTCGAGGCCGCGAAGAGCAAGAAGGGGACGTCGAAGAAGCGTCCCGCGTAGGCGCTATTCGAGGTACCCCAAGCCGCGGAGGTGCTCTTCCATCTCGTCGGCCTCGGTGTCGGTGACCGAACGCTCCTCCTCGCGCGCGTCTGACGCGGGCGCACGCTCGCCCGCGCGGACACTCGCCTCCGTGCCCATGATCTCGTGCAGCACTCGGCCCGTGTGTGTGATGGAGGCCGGCGCGTCGAGCGCGGCCAGGATGGTCGGCGCCAGATCGATCAGCAGCGGCTGCTGCTCGAAGGCCGTCACCTTCGGCCCGGCCGCCACGATCACGCCCTCCGGCCGGTGGTCGCCGGAGACCCAGTCGGCGTCCTCGATGGCGCTCTTGGCGTGGGTGAGCGAGTACCCCTCGGCCGGCTCCATCAGGATGTCGGGCGCGGAGTCGGCGTGCTTGCCCTTGAAGACCTCCTCGCGCCGGAAGATGGCCTTCACCGGCTTGCGCCCGGTCTTCGGGTCGACGAAGGACGACAGCCGGTCCATCAGGCCGTCGCGGACGCGTTCGAAGTCGCCTGGGTAGACGATCCCGTCCCGCTCCCGGCCGGCCACGTTGATCGAGACGCCCTCGCCGGTCGAGCGGATCGAGGTGAACGCCCTCGTCTTCGCCCAGTTCACCGGCTGCGGGAGCGAGACCTTCCCGTGCAAGCCGAGCACGTCGTAGACCTTGCGGGCCACCTTGCGCATGGGCCCCCACTGCATCGGGCCGAGCACGACGTTCGACGCGCTGAACTCGAG
>VBMI01000028.1 GCA_005878955.1 Methanobacteriota archaeon | reverse complement strand
TCCAGGGGGACGCGGTCGGAGACCCCCGTGTCCACGGCGCCCCAATGAAGGCCGTGTACGCATACCCGAGCGAGCACTACGCGTTCTGGCGGCGGGAGTTCCCGGCGATGGACCTCCCGTGGGGGATGTTCGGGGAGAACCTCACGACCGAAGGCCTGCGGGAGGAGGAGGTCCACGTCGGCGGGCAGTACCGCGTCGGGACCGCGGTCCTCGAGGCCACGAACCCCCGCTTCCCGTGCTTCAAGCTCGGGATCCGGTTCGGGCGGGAGGACATCGAGGAACGGTTCCTCGCGAGCGGGCGGTCCGGTTTCTACTTCCGCGTCGTCCGGGAGGGGGACGTCGCGGCGGGGGATCCGATCGAACGGACGACGCCCTCGAGCTCGGGCCCCACGATTGCGGAGATCGTGCACGAGCGGCTCGAAGAGCAGGCGGGCGGCGAGTGACCCGACCGCTTTCGCCCACCCCCCGGGGGAAGCCGTAAGTACCCCCCTCGCCCGTCCCGCGTCCCCTCAGGGAGGAATTCGAAATGGTAGAGAGACCGAAACCCGGAAGCATCGTGCACGTGGAGTTCCACGTGAAGGAGCCGAAGAAGGTCGAGAAGTTCTACGGGAACCTGTTCGGATGGAAGTTCACCCCGGTCCCCGGGATGGAGTACTCGCTCTTCGAGGCGCCGAGCGGACCGCCCGGCGGCGTCGGAGGCCTGCAGCCCGGCAATTGGGCGGAGGGCGTCCTCAACTACATCCTCGTGAACTCCGTCGACGACCACGTGAAGCGGATCGAGAAGGCGGGCGGGAAGGTCCTGACGCCGAAGATGGAGGTCCCCGGCCAGGGCTGGTTCGCGCTCTTCCAGGACCCGGCGGGGACGAAGATGGCGCTCTGGCAGCAGAACCCGGCCGCGCTCAACACCCCGAGCGATCGACACACGGAGGACGAGTAGCCGCTGCACCGCCCACCTCCCCACGGAAGCCCTTAATACCCGGCGTGCCCGTGCCGCGAACCCCTCACGAGGGAGGATCGAGACCATGGCAACGAAACCAGGCAGCATCGTGCACGTCGAGCTCCACTCCGCGGACCCCGTGAAGTCGAAGGCGTTCTACGGCGAGGTCTTCGGGTGGAAGTTCCAGGAGTTCCCGGAGCTGAACTATTTCATGTGGAAGGCGCCGAACGACCCCGCCGGGGGCCTCATGAAGGTGATGGAGGGGCGGCCCCCGCAGGTGCTGAACTACATCCTCTCGAGGGACATCGACGTGACGAGCCGCCAGATTGCGGCCTCGGGGGGCGTGATCATCCAGCCGAAGATGGAGATCCCCGGCCAGGGCTGGTGGGCGCTGTTCCAGGAGCCGGGCGGGACGATGATGGCCCTCTACGAGAACCTGACGCGACCGCGCGCGGCCCCGAGGCCGAAGCGGGCCGCGAAGAAGGCGAAGCGCGCGGGCAAGAAGCGGAAGTGAGCGGGCTCGCGGTCGTTCACGGGGAGGGGCGGAGCATGGAGGAGCCCGCGTTCGAGCGGTGGATCCCGCTCGCGAACCAGGTCGTGCGTCGCTCCCTCGGCCTCCGGTGGAAGGACGTCTTCGAGATCTATGCGTATCCCCCGACGATCCCCCTCGCGGAGGCCCTCGCCCTCGAGGCGCGCCGCGCGGGGAGCGACACCCACATCACCCTGATGACGGACGACCTGTGGTTCACCTCGATGCGGGAGCTGTCCACGAGGTGGCTGCGCCAGGCCTCGCCCGCGGAGGTCGCGATCCACGAGGCGATCACGGCGGACATCTACCTGGGCGGACCCGCGGACGCGCGGCGGATGCAGGACATCCCGCCGGAGAAGTTCGACGCGAACTCGAAGGGGAACGAGCGACAGGACGAGCCCCTCAGGAGACGCCGCGTCCGCCACGTGGACCTCCCGATCGGCCGGCTGACCCCGGAGCGCGCGGAGGCGTACGGCCTCGACTACCGACGATGGGACGCGAGCTACCGCGCCGCCTTGGCCGTGGATTTGGCGGCGATTCAGCGCGCGGGGTCGAAGCTCGCGCGTTCGCTCTCGGGCCGGAAGACCGTGCGGGTCACATCTGCGGCGGGGACCGACCTCCGGTTCGAGACGAAGGCCATCCCGCCGGCGGTGGACGACGGGATCATCGATGCCTCGGACCGGCGGCGGGGCTTCGTGGCCACCGGCCTCCCCGCGGGGAGGGTCGAGGCGGTGCTCCGGCCGGAATCCGTGGAGGGGGAGGTGCACGCGACAGACCCGATGTTCCTCGGCGGCCGCACGGTCTCCGGGATCCGGCTCCGGATCCGGGCGGGGAAGATCGTGGATTGGGCCGCGGAGCGGAACGGGGAGCTCCTCGACCGAGAGCTCCGGCAGGCGAAGGTGGGCCGGGCCCGCATCGGGTGGTTCACGGTGGGCCTGAACCCCGCAGCGGAGGCGTGCATGCTCGACAACAGCATCGTGAAGGACGACGTCGGGATCGGGCTGGGCCCCCACCCCCAGCTCGAGCGGCGGATCGCGGACCCGTCCGCGTCGTTCTACCAGACGATTGGGCCCGTCACGCTCGAGATCGGCCGGTGAGGCGGGCGACCCGCCATCGGCCCTCGCCGGGACGCCCTCGGGCTGGCGCCGCGACAGCAGACCGGTCGCCATTCCCCCGCCCGTTGATTTGGGGTATGGGGACGAGGCGAATTGTGAACCGGCGTGTTCGGCGCGACAATGCGCATCCGCTCGATATCATCACCCCAAAGGTGGCGCCCGTCAACGCACTATACCTTTCCGAACGGATGCGGTAGCGGATTCGTGAGTCACATCGGTGCTTTCGTGGCGATGATGGAGCTTGTGAATCTCACTCAGGAGGAGTGCGTATTCCTTTTTCGCCTCCATTTTCACGACAACGGTAAGCATCCGCAGCCACATGGCGGGATACGCCACTAGCCAGATGGCCGAGGCGATGAGAATCGAAATGATCGAGCTCGGGAGGAGGCTTCCGAGGCCGATGGATTCCAAGGCGCCATGGAGCACGATCTGGGTCGCGATTGAGGATGCGGCGAGGAAAGCGATCAACCGGAGCCTCTTCACCCACCGATCGTGAATCGTCACCTGGGCGAGGTGGAAGAGACCGTGGTACCACTCGATGAAGCGCCGCGCCATGGCTATGGAGCGCATCCGGCTCTGCCCGTATTAAATCCTTAGCGGTCAAGTATCAACTTCAGCTCTCCAGACGAGGGCCGCGGGTGGCGTTGCGTGTTACAGGCATCTTTCGCCGTGGAGAAGGCAGTTGGAAGCTTGTGCATCGCCCATGGGGACCCAATTCCCTCGGTTCAGGCAGCCGAATCGATAATCCAGACGTGAGCCTTGGACGGACTCGCCGCAGTCGGTCGCCCTACGACTCGCCGAACTCCGTGATTGGCTTCTGGGCCGCCCCCGCCTTCTGGAGGTGGCTCACGCGGGCCCCGAGCAGGCGGACGGCCCGCTTCTTCCCCTCGAACTCCGCGACGAGCTCGCGGCACGTAGCCCGCATCACCTCCTCGTCCACGATGAACGTCGGGAGGGTCCGCTCCCGCATGTGGGTCACGAACCCCTCGAACCGGATCTTGATCCCGACGGTCCGGAACCGCACGCCCTGTCCCCGCGCCCGGAGCCATACGTTGCGCACCACGGAGTCCAGGGTCTCCCGGATCACGGACCAGTCCGTGACGTCCCGGTCGAACGTCCGCTCGACGCTGATCGACTTCGGGTCCGGCCGCTCCTCCACGGGGATCTCCTCGATCCCCTTCGCGATCCCCCACAGCCAGACCGCGTTTTTCCCGAACCGGTCCTGGAGGTCCTTCCCGGGCTGCCTCGCGAGGTCGCCGATTGTCTTGATTCCCATCGCGTCGAGGACCGCGGTCGTCTTCGGCCCCACCCCGCTGATCTTCGAGACCGGGAGCGGGGAGAGGAATTCCACGACCTTGTCCGGTGTAACGACCGTTAGGCCGTCCGGTTTGTGGAGGTCCGAGGCGATCTTCGCCGTGCTCTTGTTCGGGGCGATCCCGATCGAGCATCCCAGACCTTCCCGCTCCCGCACCGCCTTCTTGACCTCCTTCGCGAGCGCCTCCGCCTTCGCGTAGTCTCCGCCCGTCCTCTTTGTGACGTCGAGGAACGCCTCGTCGATCGAGGCGTGCTCGAGCACGTCCGCGAACTCCCGCAGGACGTTCATCACGCTCTCGGAGACATCGCCGTACAACTCGTAGTTCGGCTCGATGTACACGGCGTCCGGCGCCTTCCGGTACGCCATCGAGATCGGCATCCCGCTCCGGATTCCCAGCTCGCGGGCCTCGTAGCTCGCGGCCATCACGACCCCGCGGGCCTTCCCGCCCTCCGGGAGCGCGCCGACGCACACGGCCTTCCCCACGAGGTCCGGGTTCTCCCGCCGCTCCACGCTGACGTAGAAGGCGTCCATGTCCACGTGGAAGATCACGCGGGCCACCGTTGTCCTCCGGGTTTCGGAGGCGCTCCCGGGGATAACAATCTTTGCGGTGGGGGTCGGCGAGGGCCGTCCGGCTCGCTGGAGGCTCTTTCACGAGGGCCTTGAGTCTGTCGCCCGAGGGTGGACGATGTCATCGGTGTCCTTGGGCCTCGCCTAGGCCCTTCCCCTCGGGATCCACGACGGCGCTCCCGTCGTTCCACTCCTCCTAGGGGACGCCGATGGACGCGAGGAAGGCCTCCCACGTCGGGAACCCCTCCGGCGGATCCTGCAGCTTGTAGTGGAGGGCCGCCGCGTAGAACCCGGAGAGACGCCGGGGGTCGACGCAGTCGTACACGATCTGGATGCTGAGTGCCACATGCGTGCGAAGGCGCCCGCCGCCAAATCGGTTTGCCCTGGAATCGTACCGACCGCGGTACCGCCTCGCCGCCACCTCCAGGCTCAGCCGGTCCCTCACGCCGCGACGCGGCGGATCCCTTCGAACCGATCGAAGTCGTGGTCAAACGAGTAGACCTCGGAGAGACCTTCTCGTCTCATCATGGCGATCGCGAGAGCATCCGTGACTCCCACCTTGGCATCGACCGCCTCGGTGAGGGCCTCCGCGAGGTCGCGTCGCGCCGCGGGCAGGATTCGTATCGTGTCGCGCAATAGGATGCCCCTCTCGACCATGTGGGCATCTGCGAGGGGAATGCGGTCCTCGAGGATGTTCGCAATCTCCGCGAAATGGACCGTCGAGCTCACGGCTTCCTCGCCCTTGAAGAGGCGGGAGACGATGGCCCTCGCACGGGATTTCAGCTTCTCCTCGTGGGGTTGTAGCGTCCTCCTGGGCTTGAGGAACGCGTGTACGAACACGCTCGCGTCGACAAACCGGGGAGGCATCTCAGCGCTTCCGTAGCTCCCGACGGACCCCGTGCCAGTCGGAGAGGTCCGACTTCACGTCGACCTCCCACGCGTCGAAGTACTTCGTCAGGTCCACATCTTCCTGCGGCACGACCTCGAGGACGCCAGCTCGCTCCCTGAGGAGCACCTTACCCTTGCGGAGGTGCTTCTTGCGCCACGCCGCCGGGAGGACGATCCGGCCCTGCCGGTCCACATCCTTTAGGACCGCTTCCATGGGTCGCACAGGGGAGTTGGTAGGCTTAAGGCTTGTGGTAATAATAGGAAATGTGGGGAATCATGCGAATCTGGAACTACCCGAAGTCCGAGAGACCCTTCTGGCCGGCGGCCCCGCCCTTCCCCGCGGGGAACTCGTACTCGATCATCCCCGCTAGGCGGCGGAACTCGTTCACGCTCCCCGGGCCGAAGCCCGCGTAGTGGTTGTTGAAGAACACGAACGCGCCCTTGACGGAGTCCGAAGCCTCGTCGAGCTCCTTGTACCACTCGCGCATTTCCGAGGACTTGTCCCGCTGCTTCTCCTTGAACTCCGTGATCTCGCGGTCCCCGACCATCCGGAGGTACACGTAGTCCGCGGTCACGTCCGAGGGGCTCTTCAGGTACTGGTTCTCCGTCCATACCATCGCGACGTTGCGGTCCCTCAGCAGGGAGTAGACGTCGTCCCGGAACCAGGACTTGTGCCGGAACTCGATCGCGTGCGGGTACTTCCCGTCGAACGCCTTCACGAAGTCCTGCATCAGCGTCCAGTGGACGTCGTACTTGATCGAGGGCGGGAGCTGCGCGACGAGGGGCCCGCACTTCTCCTTGAGCTCCTTCGCGGACGCGTAGAACCAGCCGAGGTTCTCCGCGACCCCGTTCAGCTTCTTCTCGTGGGTGATCCGCTTCGGCATCTTCATGGAGAACGTGAACCCCGCAGGCGTCGTCTTTGCCCACTGCTTCGTCAGCGCAGGTCCAGGCGTGCGGTAGAAAGAGGAGTCCACCTCGACGCAGTCGAAGATGCCCGAGTACAGCTTCAGGTAGTCCGACTTCGGCGTGCCCTTCGGGTAGAACCCGCCGAGCCAGTCGTCGTACCCCCAGCCGCTGCATCCGATGCGGAGCTTGTCCTTCAGATCCGACATGGAGTGCCCGAGCGGCAAAGCTCCCGCGGGTGAAAAAGGTGCTGTGTCACCTGCGACGGGAGAACCACCTCGTGTAGACAATGTGGTCCACGACTTCCACGACCACGGCGTACCGCTCGCCCCGATCCCGGACGACCGTGTACAGGAGCCGCCAAAGAGATGGAAGGTCCTCGACGTAGAGGTTCTCGAGCCCGTATCTCTCCCGGAGGACCCGCAGGATCCGGTCCTTCTTCACGACCTCCCCGTGGAGGCAGTCGCCCAGCAGGACCAACCGATAGCCGCGCGCCCGTTTGGCGATTGCCCGATGGGCGGCATCGGAACTCGACTCGAGGGAGGCTAGGGCTGCGACCGCGGCCGGGCTCAAGACGACGTCCTTCGCGCCGAGTCCCATCAAAGCCTCGTAGGCTTGCGGATCGCTTCCAGGAGGGCTTCGGCCGCTTGCGGGACCCAGATGAGACCCTTGCTCCCTTCCGCCACGATCCCCTCTGCCCCTAGGAACGCGAGGGCGGCGTTCAGGCTTTGTCGGGTCGTGGAGTGGCCCCACCCCGAGAGCGCGGCCAGAAGCCGGTTCCGGCTGGTTGGGCTAGGAGCTGCCCGCAGGGCGGCCTGCACGTACTCAATCGTCTCGAGCGTGGGATTGGCGCCGGGCCTGGCAAACCTCGGTTCGGGGGCCTTCGACCGGATGGTCATGGGGATACATCTTTCCATACACTATATGTATCCTTGCACCTCACTCCTCGGACCGACCTGCGCGACTCAGGCCGGTCGCCTCCAGAATCTAGAGAGGTCTATGGAGTCGCAGGATCGCCCGCCACAGCGCTGTTGATCGCGATCTCGGCGATGTCCGTCGCGTAGCTCCCCGCGCGCCCGACGCTGTCGACAATCATCGCCAGGGCGAGGAGCTCCTCCCCCTTCTTCGCGGCGACATGGTTCGAGAGACCGTCGATCATCTTCTGGAGCGGGTTCCTCTCGTCCACCGCTTCGTTCGCGAGGTCGATGTCCTGGCTCGCCAGCGCCTTGAACGCCTTGTCGAAGATCGCGATCGACGCGGAGCTTGCGCTATCGAGTTCTTTGAGCAGCTTCGAATCCAGGGTCTTCTCCCGCACGAGGAGGCTCGCCTCCGCAATCCGCTGCGCGTGGTCCCCCACTCGCTCGATCAGCTTCGCGACGAGACGGACGTTGTGCAGCCCCAGGCGGGACATCGCGTCCGGGGAACCCGGCGGGGCGACGTGGGCGAGGTGGTGCTGCTTCGCGACGAGCCAGTAGAGCCGGTCCACCTCCTCGTCCCGTTGCGCCACGTCCTTTGCGAGGCCCTCGTCCCCGGCCTTCAGGGCCGCGACCGCGTCCTCGAGCATCGCCCGGACGGTCATGTACATCCGGCGGAGGCACTTCTCGGGGCTCAGCTCCGCCGGGTCGGAGAGGTCCTGGATCACGGTCGAGGTGCGGGTCTCCTCGATGATCTCCGGACCGATCGCCATCCGGCAGAACTCCCGCGACACGCGGCGGACGAAGGGCGCCTCCTCCGGCCCGGAGTGGACCTCGATGATCCCGAACCCGGAGATGTACGCCCCGATTAGACCTTCTTCCTGGGCGGGGCCTTCTCCGCCGGCCGGGGGAGCACCGTTAGGGACCCATCCGCCATCGTCTCGAGGAATACCGTGTCCCCCGCCCTAAGCCCCGTCGCGGAGATCCACGGCTTCGGCAGGGACACGACGTAGGTCGAGCCCCCGGTCAGTTGCAGCTTCCTTCCTTCCACGTGCCTCTCCCCTCGCTCACCTGAAATATCGATAATCTATAGAGATATAAAGGCCATCTATATAGATTCCGTTTGGCACCTGTTGCCAGCGTAGTCTCCGGCGGGAAGGGAGATACCCCGAGGCCGCTTCGAACGGTCGATGAAGACACAGAAGACCGGGGAAGCGATGGGGGAGATGGTCGACTTCGACCTGGAGAAGCTCTTCCGGGGCGAGATCGGACCGAACGTGGCGGAGGAAATCGCCGCGAAGTAGCGTGTTTTTCCCGATCACAGGAACTTGTACTCGATACTTAGCAGGAGAGCGACATGAGCACGGGAGCAGAGGAGATGGCGGCCCGGCGACCCCGCCGGAGCCGGCGGGGGGTGCTGTGGATCGCGGTGGGAGCGATTGTGGTCGCGGCCGTGATCCTCGGGGCGGGCGCGCTGTCGGGCTGGTTCAGCAGCTCCGCGATCACCCTCGTGGGCGCGGGGGCCACGTTCCCCGACCCGCTGATTCGGAAGTGGTCGAGCGCGTACGTGACCGTCACCGGCGTGCGGGTGAACTACCAGGCGGTCGGCAGCGGAGCGGGCATCTCCCAGATCACCGCCAAGACGGTCGACTTCGCGGGCTCCGATGCCCCGCTCTCCGCCACGGAGCGGGCCGCGGCCCCCGGGCTCCTGCACATCCCGGAGACGCTCGGCGCGGTCACGGCGGCGTACAACCTGCCCGGGATCCCGAGTGGGCTGAACCTGACCGGCGACATCCTCGTGTACATGTTCCTCGGGAGCACCTCCCCCTCGGGCATCACGATGTGGAACGACCCGAGCATCGCGGCGGTGAACCCGGGCGTCTCGTTGCCCGCCCAGGCGATCAGCGTCGTGCACCGTTCGGACGGGAGCGGCACGACGTTCGTGTGGACGAGCTACCTCCACCTGGCGAACTCGGCCTGGAACACCTCGCTCGTCGGCAAGAACCCCGCGTGGCCCGTGGGCATCGGGGCGCAGGGGAACGCGGGCGTCGCCGGGAAGATCCTCCAGACGCCGTACTCGATCGGCTACGTCGAGCTCGCGTACACGGTCCAGAACTCGATGACGGTCGCGAAGATCGAGAACCCGGCGGGGAACTTCGTCCTGCCGAGCCTCGCGAGCACGGCCTCGGCTGCCGCGGCGGCAGCGCCAACCCTTCCGACTTCCGACGGGGACTGGAGTGGCGTCTCGATCCTCATGGCACCCGGCGCGGGTAGCTACCCGGTCTCGAGCCTCACATACCTCCTCGTCTACAAGGAGCTCAATGCAATCGGACCATCGATGACCCAAGCGAGGGCGAAAGCCCTCGTCGACTTTATTTGGTGGGCAGTCTCGGCTCAATGCCCCACCGCGCCGGCGACATGCGACGGGCAATCGTACTCGACCGCGCTCGTATACGTCCCGCTTCCGCAGTCCGTCGTCACGCTGGATGAGCAAGGCCTACGGAATGTCACGTTCAACGGGCAAACGCTACGTACCTGAAGGACGGTGCGTCGCCGGCACGCGCATGCAAATCTCTGAAGTCGTCCGGGGGCGGTTCCGAAACATCCGCCGCGGCGCCCTCGGCGACACCCTCTTTCAGTGGTTGACGAGCCTCGTGGCGATCGGCGTCGTCGCCCTCCTCGGCGTGATCGCCGTTGTCCTGCTCATCGCTGCGTCGGCGTCCATCCAGACATTCGGGCCGAGCTTCCTCACGGGGATGACGTGGGACTCGGTCGCCGACGTCTACGGGGCGGTCCCGTTCGTCTCCGGGACCCTCGTGACGTCGGCCCTCGCGCTGCTGATCGGGGTCCCAATCTCCCTGGGAGTGGCGATCTTCCTGTCCGAGCTGGCTCCCGCCAAGGTCCGCGTGCCCCTGACATACGTCGTGGAGCTGCTCGCCGCCGTGCCGTCGGTCGTGTACGGGCTCTGGGGGATCTTCGTCCTGGCCCCGGCGATGGCGAACGTCATCGAGCCGGGGCTCCAGGGGGTCCTCGGTTTCCTCCCGATCTTCCAGGGGACGCCGAGGGGGGCGGACAAGTTCGCGGCGGGCGTCATCCTCGCGATCATGATCATCCCGACGATTTCGGCCGTGTCGCGGGAGGCCCTCCGCGCGGTCCCGCAGAGCCAGCGGGAGGCGGCCCTCAGTCTCGGCGCGACGCGGTGGGAATCGACCCGCCTCGCCGTCCTCCGGTACGCGCGGGCCGGGATCTTCGGCGCGATCGTCCTGGGCCTAGGCCGCGCGGTCGGGGAGACGATGGCGGTCACGATGATGATCGGGAACTGGAACGGCGTCTCCCTGTCGTTGCTCGACCCCGGCCAGACGATTGCGAGCCTGATCGCGAACAACTTCGGCGAGGGCGGGCCGGTCTCCCTCCAGAAGAGCGCGCTGATCGAGCTCGGGCTCGTCCTCATGCTGATGTCCCTGGTGATCAACGTCTTCGCGCGCCTGATGGTGTCGCGGGTCCTGCGGCGGGGAGAGGGGGGAGCGGAGTGATCGGCGGTCTCCGCCGGGCCTTGCCGCCATTCCGTTTCGACCGGCAGGGGAGGCGCCTGTGGAAGGACCTCGCGATGAGCGTGGCCGCCCTGCTCTGCGTCGTGATCGCCCTCGTCCCCCTGGGGAGCATCCTCGTCGAGGCCGGCGCCCGCGGGCTCGCGGCGATCCGGCCGAGCCTCTTCCTCCTCGACACCCGCGACGGCGGCATCGGGAACGCGATCCAGGGGACGCTGATCCTGGTCGCCCTCGCCTCCGGGATCGCGCTGCCCGTCGGCATCCTGACGGGGATCTATCTCTCCGAGTTCGGGAAGAGCCGGGTCGGGGACGCGGTGCGGTTCTTCGTCGACATCATGACGCAGATCCCGTCCATCGTCGTCGGCATCTTCGCGTACTCCGTCATATCGACGATCATGATTCCCTTCGTGGCCCGAACCTCGGAGGAGGCGCTGCGGCTCGTCCCCGTCTCGACCCGGGAGGCGGCCCTCGCCCTGGGGATCCCCCGCCACCGCGCGATCCTGCGCGTCGTGCTGCCCTCGGGCGGGAGCGGCCTCCTGACCGGGGCCCTCCTCGGCGTCGCCCGCGTGGCGGGGGAGACGGCCCCGCTCCTCGTGACGGCCTTCGGGAGCCTGTACGGGTTCGCGGGGCTGAACCAGCCCGTGGAGTCCCTTCCCCACACGATCTACACGTTCGCCCTCAGCCCATCGAGCGCGGAGAACCAGGCCGCCTGGGGCGCCTCCCTCATCCTCGTCCTGATGATGCTGCTGATCAGCATCTCGTCCCGCGTGATCGTCCACCTGCGGTCCGTGCGGGAGTGAGTCCAACATGGCCGCGAAGATTGAAATCAAGGGGCTGTCCGCGTGGTACGGCTCGAAGAAGGCGATCCTGGACATCACGATGGACTTCGCGGAGCACGACGTCACCGCGATCATCGGGCCGTCCGGCTGCGGGAAGTCCACCCTGATCCGGTGCCTGAACCGGATGCACGAGACGATCCCGAAGGCCCGGGCCGAGGGCAGCGTGCGGCTCGACGGGGAGGACATCTACGAGCTCCCCGCCGTGTCCGTGCGGCGGCGCATCGGGATGGTGTTCCAGAAGGCGAACCCGTTCCCCACGATGTCGATTTACGACAACGTCGCCGCCGGACTGCGACTGAACGGCGAGCGCAACCGGGACACGCTCGACGCCGCGGTCCTGAAAAGCCTCCAATCCGCGGCGCTCTGGGACGAGGTCAAGGATTCGCTGGACAAAAGCGGGGCGAGCCTCTCCGGCGGGCAGCAGCAACGCCTGTGCATCGCCCGTGCCCTCGCCGTCGAGCCCGAAGTGCTCCTCATGGACGAGCCGTGCTCCGCTCTGGACCCGATCGCGACCGCGAAGATTGAGGACCTCATTTTTGACCTCAAGAGGCAATACACTGTCGTGATCGTGACCCACAACATGCAGCAGGCCGCGCGGGTCGCGGACAAGACCGCGTTCCTCTATCTCGGCAAGCTCATCGAGTTCAATGCGACGCGGGACCTCTTCGAGCGTCCCGGCCAGGAACTCACGGAGAAGTACATCACAGGGAGGTTCGGATAGTGCCCGAACAGGCGGAACGGAAGGCGCTCGCGAAGGGCCTGCAGTCGTTGAACGAGAACATGGCGACGCTCGCGGAGCTCAGCGAGCTCGCGATCCGGAAGGCGGTCGATGGCCTCGGCCGCCTCGACCCCGGGGTCGCGGACGAGGTGTTCACGCTCGACGAGGAGATCTACGCGCTCCAACTCGAGATCGAGAAGACGTGCGGGGACCTCATCGCGCTGCACGCGCCGGTCGCCCGCGACCTCCGGACGATCACGACCTCCCTGAAGATCACGACGGACCTCGACCGCATCGGGCGGTACGCGAAGGACATCGCGGAGCTGACCCTGCAGTTCGGCGCGCGGGAGCCGGACCACCGGAGGAACGTCGGCAGCATCCCCCGCATGGCGGAGATGACGATCCACATGGTGGACCGCGCGACGCGCGCGTTCGTGGAGCGGGACGCGGTCTCCGTCCGCCACATCCAGGAGGACGACGACTCCGTCGACCGTCTCCACGACGAGATCTTCGACGAGATCGTGCGACGGATGAAGGAGGGGACCCTGGAGATCGAGATCGGCGCCCGGTACATCCTCGTCACCCGCTATCTGGAGCGGATCGCGGACCACGCGGTGAACATCGGGATCCGGGTCGTCTACATGGTCACCGGCGAGAGCCCGCCGAGGGTCCGCGCGGCGGACCGGACCGCGACTCCCCCGCCCCGCGATTCCGGGAAGGGATAACCGGGAGGGAATCCCTAAATAGCGCGGGACGGGCTTCCCGGCCCGGGGTCGTCCCTGGACCTCATCCTCGCCCTCCTCATCCTGTTCGTCGCCGCGAGGCTCGCGGGCGAGGCGTGCGAGCAGATGCGGCAGTCCCCGATGATCGGGGAGGTCCTCGCGGGGATCGTCCTCGGGCCCTCGATCCTCGGGCTGATCGACCCGAACCCGGCGGCGCAGCCCGGCGCGTCCCTCGCGGTCGTGTCCCAGCTCGGCATCCTCGTCCTCGTCCTCCTGGCGGGGATGGAGCTCGGCCGGGAGGGGCTGCGGCAGGCCCTGCGCGAGAGGAGCATCCTCGTCGCGTTCGTGGAGTTCCTCCTCCCGTTCGCGCTCGGGTACAGCCTCGCGACCGCGCTCGGGAAGAACTTCCCCCAGTCCCTGTTCCTCGGGACCGCGCTGGCGGTGACCGCGCTCCCGGTGAGCGTCCGGATCCTCATGGACCTCAACCTCCTGCACAGCCGGATCGGGCGGGCGATCGTGTCCGTGGCCCTCGCGAACGACCTCGTCGCGTTCGCGATGCTGGGCCTCATCCTCGAGGTCACCCGCCTCGGCGCGACATCCCTGGACCCCGCGATCCTCGGGTACGCGATCCTGAAGAACGTCCTGTTCCTCGGACTCGTGCTCTGCGTGAGCGTCGTCCTGAAGGGCACGACCCGGATCGCGCCGGGAGGCGTGTCGTACTTCCAGACCCTGCTGGAGCGGCTGAAGGGCCACGAGCGCGGGATGGCGATCAGCGTGATCCTCGCGCTGTTCCTCGGCGTCGCCGCGGAGGCCGTCGGGATCCACTTCGCGGTCGGGGTGTTCTACGGCGGGGTCCTCATCACGCCGAAGCTCATCGGCGAGGCCCGCTTCGTCAAGATGCGGAGCGCGGTGCAGACGGTCACGTTCGGCCTGCTCGCCCCGGTTTTCTTCGCCTTTGTGGGGCTGAACTTCGTCCTGTCCCTCGCGGCCTGGCCGCTAATCGTGTTGATCACGGCCGTCGCGTTCTTCGGGAAGCTCTTCGGCGGGATCCTCGGCGGGCTGTTCGCGGGGTTCCGCGGGCGGCCGCTGCTCGCGCTCGGCGTGGGGCTGAACGCACGGGGGATGATGGAGCTCCTCCTCGCACAGGTGGGCCTCGCGGCGGGAATCATCGACTCCGCCCTCTACTCCGCCCTCGTCCTCATGACCCTCGTCACCACGCTGAGCACGCCGCCGCTGATGAAGCGGATCATCCGGGGGTTCAAGACGGAGGACGTCCTGCCCGAGATCGCGCTCCCCGCCAAAGGGCCGGGCGGGTGAACCCGCGGATTCTGGCCGTCCCGCCGCCACGTAGAACGATGGCCGTCCTCCGGTGAAATGCGGGTCCTGCGGTCACGCGTGCCGCACCAAAAAAGCTTTAATCGGGAGGGTGCCTCTCTCGCCCCGCTCGGCCGGACCGGGGGAGAGGGGGGCGTGAACGGAGTTCGTTTTCCGCTGTACGCCGCGATAGCGGCGGCCGTCCTCCTCCTCAGCCTCGCACCCGCCCCCGCACGGGCGCAGGGCCCGGGCGGCCTGTACGGCGGCACCCTCGTCGTCGCGACGACGGCCGTCCTCGACCCGGACCCGTTGAACCTCGCTCC
Organism: Methanobacteriota archaeon; assembly: GCA_005878955.1. GTDB lineage: Archaea > Thermoplasmatota > Thermoplasmata > RBG-16-68-12 > RBG-16-68-12 > EA-19. The sequence continues at coordinate 2,610 of VBMI01000028.1, read as the reverse complement.
CGGGAACGCGGTCCTCCATTCCCTCCTGTACGATTCCCTCGCGATCCCCTCTAGTGCGACGCTCGTCCCCGCGCCGTGGCTCGCGCTGGACTGGGCAGTGAACCTCTCCGCCCGGAGCGTCACGTTCCACGTCCGGCCGAACGCGAAGTTCGCCGACGGCACCGCCCTCGCCGCGGCCGCGGTGTCGGCCTCGTACCAGCGGTACCTAAACGCGGGCCTGCTCACCGGGTTCACCGTCGCCGTCGTGGACCCGACGACGGTCGCGTTCACGTTTTCCAGCGGGGGCGGCGACTTCCTTGGGAAGTGGGTCGCCCTCCCGATCGCGTTCGCGACCGTGACCGGGACCGCGAAGGCGAGCGGGTTGTTCGCCCTCGGAGGCTCCGTGCCTGGAGTCTCCTTGACAATCACCGCGAACCCGAACCACTGGCGGGGCCGGCCCTACCTCGACGCGATCCGGTTCGAGTTCCACGCCGGGGCAGGCGGGCTCGACGCCGCGACGTGCGACCTGATCGGGAAGCGGGCGGACTTCGTCGCGGCCCCGCTCACGCCGAACGACCTCACCGCCCAGCGGCCGTGCGGGCGGCTCCAGGACCCGTCGAACACGAGCCTGAACTTCATCTTCGCCGCGTCCGACCCCGGGTTCACGTTCCTCCACCTCGGGATGAACACCCAGCACGTCCCGCTGAACGACCCCGCGTTCCGGGTCGCCCTCACGAGCGCGCTGGACCGTGAGCTCGTGAAGCAGATCGAGCCGTCCACGGACATCGCGGACTCCGTCGTGACGCCGGCGAACGCGTTCTGGTTCAACGCCTCCGTGCCCCAGTACCGCGTGCAGAAGGGCGTCGACCAGGGGCGCGTCGTGACGATCCTCGACAACGTGAACGACCTCCTCGACCGCGCCGGGTACTTCGACCGCGACGGGGACGGGTGGCGGGACACGCCCGCCGGGGTGCCCTTCGCCCTCACGTTCCTCCACCTGAACGCGACGACGGACCCGCGGATCGCGAAGGTCCAGGGGATCGTCACGAACCTGAACGCGGTCGGGATCCACCTGAACGAGGTCGAGGACAGCCCCTCCGGGATCATGGCCCGCGTCGTGGCGGACACGTTCGATCTGTACCTCGGCTCGTACACCGTCGAGGCGGACCCGAGCTTCCTCTTCGACCTGTTCCACTCCTCGCGCGTGACGTCCCGGAACTACAACAATCTCGCGAACGCGACCCTGGACGCGATGCTCGTCGACCTCCGCGACGATATCGACATCACGGCCCGCCGGGCCCACGCCCGCGATGTCCAGGGCTGGCTCGGCGTCCACGCGGCCGTCGCGCCCCTCGTGCACTACGACACGATCTTCGTGTACAGCACGGAGCGGTTCGAGGGCTGGGTCCGGGAGCCCGGCGGGATCGACAACTTCTGGTCCTTCGCGAACCTCCGGATCATCCAGGAGGGCCCGCTCAGCATTCTCGTCGTCCCGTTCACGACCTCCCTCCAGTCCGGCCGGACGACGAGCGTCGTCGTCACGGTGACAGACCGGGCGGCCCTCCCGGTGAAGGACGCGGACATCGCGCTCAGCGGTGGCACGTTCGACACGCCCGCGGGCCGGACGGATACGAACGGCCGGTTCGTCGCGACGCTCACCGCCCCGAGCGTCTCCCTGACCCAGGACGTCACGGTCACCGCGGTGGCCACGAAGCCGGGATACGACGCCGCGACCGGCACCTCCGCGATCACGATCCGGGTGGTCCCCCAGCGGCTCACGGTGACCGTCGAGCGGGTGAAGGCGATCCTCGACCCCGGGCAGAGTACCGCGGTGATCGTCACCGTGCTCGACGCGACCCTGAACCCGGTGGCCGGAGCGGGCGTCACCCTCGGGCTGGACCCCTCGGGCGTCGGGGGCGCGCTCGCCGCGACGAGCGGGACGACCGCGGCGAACGGGACCTTCCGCACCGTGCTCACGGCGAGCGTCGGGACGGACACGACCCTACGGATCACCGCGACGGTCACGGCGACGGGATACGAGCCCGCGAGCGCGTCCACGTCCGTCCTCGCGAAGCTCCGGGGCGGGGCACCCACGCCCACGGGCACGATCCCGGGGCTCGACACGTTCCTCATGGTCCTCGTCGTGGCGGGCGCGGCGTTCGTCTTCGCGCGGTGGCAGACCCGCCGCCGAAAACCGTAGGGGAAAACTACCTCGCCCATGACTGACAGATGGCTAGACAACAGTCCGTGCGATCGGGCGGATCCTGCTGAGTGGGCGTTCGCGGGTGTCTGCGTGGGTATGCTCGGTGTTTTCGGGGCCGCATTTTCGTGGTGGTACCTTAGTTTGGGCGGCTCGGAAGTACTCGCCGCTTCATTCGGAACGATTCTAGCGGTGGCGGCGGCATATCTCCTTTTGTTGGGGATTCTCATCCAGCGGGATTTCCTGGCTGAGGTTTCCTTCCGTTCGGAGGAAATGACCGGGAGGACACGAGTCGGCAGGACCAGCACGGTTGCCTACGCCCGAATAATCAAGGTCCGCCCATGGCCCAAGCGGGCCAAGTTCCCGCGTCGATACCACGTCCTATACGAGGGCGAGCGTTTCCGATCGCCTGAAGGGTTGTGGCTCACGCC
>VBMI01000027.1 GCA_005878955.1 Methanobacteriota archaeon | reverse complement strand
GCGGCGCGGGCGGGGACGTCCGAATCCCTCCATAGGAACTAATTTATCTGTTCGGGTGTATACAAGTCCCGTCGCGCACGGAAAACCGTCCTGTATCGATGACGCGAACGCAGGTCGCCCGCGGCCTAGATGACCTTCTTCTTCAGGACCTTCTTCACGGCCCCGGCGCCCTTCTTGCCGCCCCTGTCGTCGTCCTCCGCGGCGAGCCGGTGCCCGCACGCGTAGCACATGATCGCGTCGCTCGAGATCATCGTCCCGCAGGCCGGGCATGGGATTTCCCCGCCCTCGCCCTCCACGACCTCCTCCTGCAGGCGGTGCCCGCACGCGTAGCACATGATCGCGTCGCTCGAGATCATCGTCCCGCACGCGGGGCAGGGGATCTCGCCCGCCTCTCCCTCCGCGCCCTCCGCCTCCGCGACCTCGGGCTCGGCCGCGATCTCCGCCTTCGTCGGGACGACCGGTGCGGGTCGTGCCGGAGGCGCCGTCGGTCGGGGCGCCGGCTGCGAGGCGGGTTGGGGCGACGTCTGGGGCCGGATCGTGGTCTGTGCCATCTGGGGCGCCGGGCGGGCCATTGCGGGCGCGGTGGTCGCCGGCCGTTGTGCTGAAGCCGATGGAGCGGCCGCAGGGCGTTCCTCCATCGATGGGGCCGCCCTCACGCTCTGCTCCCGGGCGAGGAGCCCCTTCTCCCGCTCCGTCAGGCGGCGCTGATCCTCCGTGATCTTTGCCTTCACCGCCGCGACCTGTTCCTCCTCCTTCGCGAGCCGTTGCTCCCGCGAGAGGAGTTCCTGTCCTCGCTGAATTTGGGATTCGATCGCAGCCTTCTGGTCGCCGAGGAGCTTGAGGATCTCCGACTGCCGCGCCGCGATCTCGTTCTTGCGCGTCGCGATCTCCTGGCCGGACGCGGCCATCTCCGAGTCCCGCCGGCCGAGCTCCTCCTCGCGCTTGACGAGCCCCTCCATGCGGCGGGCGATTTCCTCCTCGCGCTTGACGAGCTCCTGCTCCTTCGCGAGGGTCCGTTGGCGGGAGGCCTCGAACTCCTGCTCCCGTTGCCCCAGGGCGCGTTCCTGCCCCTCGAGCTCCTTCTCGCGGGCCCGGAGGCCCTTCTCCCTCCCGACGAGAGCGTCCCGCTCCTCCGCAAGGGCGCCCTTCTCCTGCTCGAGGGACTCCCGGTCGGCGTCGAGCTGCTCCTGAGTCTGCTGGAGGGCGGCCTGCCGCTTCGCGACCTCCTGCTCCTTCTGGAGGGCCTCCTCGGTCGCCCTTCGCAGCAGGTCTGCAATTGATGGAGTCCCGCCCATATCGTTCGCCCCCGCTGGAGCGGGCAAGGATAAATCCAATCGGTTAATAACCTTGTCCCCGCGCTTCTCTTCCGGGAGAACGGGCTATGGGCCGTTCGACTCGAAGATCGACCCGAGGACGGCGAGGCCGCCCTTCTTCACCTCGATCGCGTGCTTCTCCATGGAGTGCTCGCACGCCCGCATCTTCTCGACCTGCAGGTACCGCACGAGCTTTCCGCGGGAGCGGTCCATCCCGAGCAGGACGATCCCGTCGACGAGGAACCCCTCATTCCCGAGGAGCATCGCCTCGCCGCCGATCGAGCGCTCCATCACGACGAGGGAGATGAGGTTGAAGTCCCGGATCACCTTGAAGAAATAGAACATCTTCTTCCGCATGTCGCTCACGTCCTCCATCAGGGAGTACAGCGCCCCGAGGGAGTCGAGCGTGAAGATCCGGAACCGGTCCCCGTGGACCTTCTTGAAATGGGACAGCATCTTTTCGATGAACGCGAGGTAGTCCGTCTGGTCTTCGGGCCCGACGACCTGGTCGATCTCCCGGAGGTCCGTGAAGTCCGAGATCTGCATGTTGAGGCTCAGGTCCACGCCCAGGCTCTCCATGTTCTTGAGGTGGCTCTGGACCGTCTCCTCGAGGGTCGTGTACAGGCCGAACTCCCCGGTCTGCTGGAGGTACCTCGACATCAGCGTGTAGCAGAACGAGGTCTTCATCGATCCCGGCGGGCCCGTGACGAGGATGACCTTCGGGGCCTCGATGTCCGTCTTGAAAACCTTCTCGAGGCCCTCGATCGAATTCCGAAAGACCATGGGATGGGCTCCGCGCGGGTTCGGCCGCGATAGATGATGGACGGGCGACTTAACGTTATCGCCACGGTTCGTCGCGACGCAACGGAACCGCTTCCGTTTGTCCGCGGCGGGAGAGCCGCGCCCAAACCTATATATCGACCCGACCTTTACAATTAGATACTCTCGCCCGGGGTGTCTCCATACGGTACGTGGGGAGACGAAGCTTTGTCCCGTTTGTGACACGGAGATTGACGCCGACGCGAAGCGTTGCCCGTCCTGCCAGACCGACCTGAGCCTCTTCGACATCGGCTCCGACGCGACCGACCTCCCACCTGGGAGGGTGAACGTCCCCTCGAACGCGAACCTCGACGACCTGCTCGCCTCGATCGCCGAGGGGAAGGAAGTGCGGGGCGACTTCTTCGATGCAATAAAGAGTGTCGGGAAGGACGGCGCCGCTGGAGGGACCGTCGCGGAGGCCGTGGAGTCCACGAAGTTCGAGTGCCCGGTCTGCGGGACCACGGTGGACGCGGAAGCGATGTCGTGCCCCTCCTGCGGCGCGGAGTTCGCGGAGGAGACGGTCGAGCAGTTCGAATGCCCGGCGTGCGGTGCGACCGTGGACGCGGCGGCGACCGTGTGCCCGTCCTGCGGCGTGACGTTCGCGACGGAGGAGGAACTCGAGGCCCCCGCGGTCCGGACGGGCGGTCCTGCCGCACCCCCCGTGCCCGCGGGGCTGGCCCCGGCGAAGCCGGTGGTCGCAGAGGTCCGCGAGTCGGGCCTCCGCGATCGGCTCGCGAAGGCGCGCGCAGCGCGCAACGGCCCCAGCCCCTTCTCGCCTCCCGCGGACCGGAGGGCCCTGTACAAAGAGCTGCCGAGGCTCGTGAACGAGGTGAAGCCGATGCTCCTCAGCGCCCGCCGTGTGGGGGTGGACATCGAGGAGCCGAAGCGGCTGATCAACGACGCGATTGCTGCGGGGAAGCGGCGGGAGATCGACCGGGCGGTCGCGCTCGTCTCCCAGTCGAAGGCGTCCCTCGAGCGTTCGTTCACGGCCCAGGTCTCGGCTCGGGTGGAAGCGCTGCTCGGGGACCTCGAGAAGGCCAGGTCGGGCGGGTCCGAGGTGGGGCCCGTCGCGGCCCTCCTCGAAGAGTCCATCGGGAAGCTCGAGGCGGGGGACTTCGTCACCGCCTCCGAGCAGGCGAACGCCGCGCGGGAGGAGTTCGAGAAGCTCGCGGGCGGGTACCACAAGGGGAAGGAGTCCCTGCGCGTCGTGGAGGCGCTCGCCGAGGACGGGCGTGTGTTCGGCCTCGACGTGCGGGAGGCGGAGAAGTTCATCCGCCTGGGCCGCGAGGCCCTCGGCCGGCGGGAGTACGACCGGGCGGCCCAGCTCGCCGAGCAGGCGACGGGCGCGATCATGAAGGTGCTCCCGGAGTTCCTGAACGGGGAGATGAAGCGGGCGCGGAACAAGCTCCTCGACCTCAAGATGAAGGGGGGCGACCTCACCCGCCCGATCGGGATCCTGAAGCAGGCGTCCATCCACCTGAAGCGGGAGGAGTACGGGGACGCGATGCGGTTCGTGCGCATGTTCCGTCGGGAGACGGAGAAGCTGTAGGGCCCCCCTCACTGGAACGTGAGGACCTCCATCTCCCGCTCGAGGATCTTGACCTCCTGTTCCTTCAGGGTCGCGGGGCTCAGCGACAGGAGGAGGATGTACCGAGTCTCGGAGATGTGGTCGATCAACCGCCGCAGGAACTTCAGCATCGCGTCGAAGGAGTTGTTCGAGACGAGGTACTCGATCCCGTCGATCAGCACCGTCCCGCGCGTCCCCTTCTTCATGAACTCCTCGATCTCGTAGATGATCCTCTCCAGGACGGGCGGGATCGTGTCCTCCGTCGTGCTCTCCCGGTCCGTGAGCCAGAGAATCCGCGCGGTGCCGAGGTCGAACTTCTCCCGGATCCGCCTCGGGTTCGACCGGGTGATCAGGAGCCCCGCCTCCCCGGTGGTCTTCGCGAACAGCCGGAAGCAGCCGGCCGGCCGCTCCTCCTTCACGACGTAGGCCGCGCCCGGCTTCAGGTCCCGTTCCGCGTCCTCGACCTTCGCCCTCCCGCGGCGGGGCTCCGCCGAGGTGAGGTCCCGGAGGACCTCCTTCGCCATGTCGAGGCTCACGGGCTCCCCCATGAGCGAGGAGAACGCGAGCACGCGGTTGAGGGCCCCGCCGAGCTCCCGGATGTTGTCGGAGACGAGGGTCGCGATCGTCGCGAGCACCTCCTCCTCGATCTCCGCGCCGGTGTCCTTCGCCCTCCTGCGGAGGATCGCGATCCGGGTCTCATACTCCGGGGGCTGGATGTCCGCGATCAGCCCGCTCTCGAACCGGGACACGAGACGGTCCTCCAGCTCCGGGATCTCCTTCGGGGGCCGGTCGCTCGTCAGCGCGATCTGCTTCCCCTTGTTGTACAGCTCGTTGAAGGTGTGGAACAGCTCCTCCTGCACGTCCCCCCGCCCGCTCAGGAAGTGGACGTCGTCGAGGAGGAACACGTCCAGGTTCCGGTACCGCTCCCGGAACTCCGCCATCTTTCCCGCGGTGAGCGCCTCCCGCATCTCGTTCGTGAACGCCTCCACGCTCAGGTACATCGTCCGCGCCTTCCCGTTGTTCTGCACGATGTACGACCCGATCGCGTTCAGGAGGTGGGTCTTCCCGAGGCCCGGCCCGGAGGTGATGAGGAGCGGGTTGTACGCGCTGTGCGGCGCCTTCGACACCGCGAGGGACGCCGCGTGGGCGAACCGGTTCGAGGGGCCCACGACGAACGTGTCGAACTTGAACTGACGGATGAGGTTCGTCGTCTCGTCCCGCGCCGTCGGCTTCTCCTCGATTGCCCGCGCGACCGCGGCCTCCGTGAGGTCCGTCGTCGCCTTGCCCGCCTCCTGGCGGTGCTTCAGGACCATCTCGAACACCTGGCGGGCCCGCTCCTGGATCTCCCGCTCGCGCGCGGTGTCGGCCGCCTTCGTCTCCGCGTCCCGCCGGGCCTTCTCCACGGCCTCCCGCAGGTCCTCGATCTCCGCTTCCGCCGCGAGATGCTTCCGCGGGTCCCTCAGCTTCTCATCGATCGACGCGAGCCGGGGCTCGAACCCCTTCGCGTCGAGGCCCTTCAGGATCTCCCGGAGCAGCCCGACCTTCTTCACGTTCTCGTCGAACGCCGCGAACGCGGCGCGCGCGGTCTCGAGGTCCCCGGCCAGGGCCGTCTGCAGGTCCCGGACCTCGAAGCCCTCCTGCTTCCACGATTTGAGCTGCGACTCCAGTGCCTCCTTCGACGGCGCCTCCGCGAGCCGCGCCTTCCGGACGACCCGCTTCGCCCGGTCCAGGGCGCCCTCCGGGTGCTCCTTCACGAGCGGCTCGGTCTCCACGCGGGCGTGGAGTTCCAGTGCGCATGTCGGGTCGTAGGAGTCCTGCCACACCTGCTTCAAGGCCGCGCGCCCCGCCTCGTGCCTCTCCCCCCGGAAGTGGAAGGAGGAGACGGGGTTCCCCGCTTGGATGAAGACGAACCCCTCGGAGGGCTCCCCCTCCGCGACCCGGATCGTCCGGACGTACCCGGAGAAGGAGTACTTCTTCAGATCGAGCAGGAGTGCTTTGAGCGCGTCCGCACTGCCGGAAATGCGGCGGACGACCTTCCCTTCGGGGAAAACGGGGCGGGGCGTGGCGGGTCCCTCGTTCTCATATTGGGTAACCCGATTAAATAGGTTAGGCGCCCAGTCCATCGCGCGCACTCCGGTGCGCGCCTCCACCACCGAGTCGGAAAGGTTGATGCTCCGTGAGTGCCATCCGCTAGCACGCCTCTCGGAGCTCGGATCCCTTGATGGCATCGGAGACGTCGGCGCCGGCGTTCGACCTGAAACTGCACATCCGCAGGATCCGGGCGGAGCTCGAAGCCCGCGGGATCTGGATCGACGACGAGCTCGACGACGCGATGATGGAGATGATGCGGCTCGGGCGGGAGGCGTCGGAGGGCGGGCGCACGCCGCTCACGGACACTGGATACAAGGAGGCTGCGGTCCGGCTCCACCGCCTCGTGAAGGTGCGGGAGGACGGCTCGTTCGTCCCGCAGATCGCGAACTACGCGTTCCCCGCGCTGATCACAAAGGTGGAGGAGATCAACAAATCCCTGCGACGGCGGACCGTGTTCGCGCCGGGACTCTACAAGCTCGTCGACCTCGCGAACCGCAAGGCGCGGAGCGAGCAGGAGTTCCGCACGTACCTCCGCGAGATCGAGTGGCATCTGAAGATGACCTGAGTTCTCCTGCGGCGGTGGGCCCGGTCCGGAGCCTGCCCTATCGGCATGACAGGGGATGCACTTCCAACGCGGCGGTGAGACGTGCGCGGAGAGCTGCCCTGAGCGGCGGGAACAGACGGGGCGACGCGCTGGCGGGCATCGCGTCACGTACCCGCGTCCCGGAGTCCACCGCGAGGAGCCCGATCCCCTCCCGCTCGAACGCCTGTCGCCTCCCCCACACCTCCTGGACCCGGCCGAGAGGCATGGCGACGTACGCCCGGTCGGCCGCGAGCTGGTACGCGGTCGCCTGCCGGAGGGCATCCCGCCAGGCCCGGAGCTTGAGCTCCACGGCCACGATCTCCTCCGGCCCGAGCGCGACGAGGTCCGCCCACCGGCCCGCGATGCCGACCTCCCCGAACACGGTGAACCCGAGTGCCTCGAAGTGACCCACGACGGGACCCGCGAGGTCCCGTTCCCGTAGAGGCATCCCGCCCCCGAATCGCGGTCCGCACAGAAAAGTGTTCCCCTGGAATCCGCGCCGTGCGGAAGCTTTAATCGACGCCTCCTCGTTCGCGCCTCCGATGGGGCGGGACTTCTTCACCCTTGACGACTTCGACCTCGCGGGCACCACCGTCCTCCTCCGGGTCGACATCAACTCGCCGATCGACCCGTCCACGGGCCGAATCCTCAACGACGCGCGGATCCGGGAGCACCTCGCGACGGTCCGAGACCTGTCCGACACGCGGCTCGCGATCCTCGCCCACCAGAGCCGCCCGGGGAGGGACGACTTCACGACGCTCGAGGCCCACGCGGAGCGCATGTCCGCCCTCCTCGGCCGACCGGTGCGGTACGTGGACAGCCTGTTCGGCCGCCACGCGGTCGAGGCGATCCAGGGGATGAAGCCCGGGGACGCGCTGATGCTCGAGAACACCCGCTTCTTCGCCGAGGAGGAGGCGCTCGCGGACGCGAAGTTCGAGAAGATGGCGACCGCGGTGATGGTCCGGAAGCTCGCGCCCCTCGCGGGGTACTTCGTCCTCGACGCGTTCGCGGCGGCCCACCGCGCGCAGCCGAGCCTGTGCGGCTTCGCGGAGGTCCTGCCCTCTCTCGCGGGCCGCGTGATGGAGCGGGAGGTGACGATGGTCTCGCGGGCCATGGAGAGCCAGGAGCGTCCGAAGCTCGCGATCTTCGGCGGGATCAAGGCGGACGACTCGATCGCCGTGACCCGGCACATGCTCGCGAACGGGATCGTGGACAAGGTCCTCACGACGGGCGGGGTGGCGAACGTGTTCCTCGCGGCGAAGGGGATCGACCCGGGCGCACCGACGACGGAGTTCATGCGGAAGGAGGTGGACCGGTACGACGCGTTCGTCACGCAGGCGAAGGAACTCCTCGCGAAGTTCCCGGGGAGGATCGAGGTCCCGATCGATCTCGCCGTGAACGACCGCGGGACCCGGAGGAACGTCCACCTCTCCGAGCTCCCCTCGGACCACCAGGTGTACGACGTCGGGCTCGACACGATCGTCCACTACCAGAACGAGGTCGACCTGGCCCGCACGATCATCTTGAACGGTCCCGCCGGGGTGTTCGAGCTCGAGGAGTTCGCCTTGGGGACGCGGGAGATCTTCACCGCGGTCGCGAATGCGGGCGCCTTCAAGGTCGTCGGCGGCGGCCACACCGTGGCGGTCGTCGAGCAAC
>VBMI01000173.1 GCA_005878955.1 Methanobacteriota archaeon | reverse complement strand
CCAGGGGTTCAATACCGCGGGTTCGCTGGAAATGGAATTCCTCCTGTACGCGAGCGGAGAGCGGCAAATCTCCAAAGCGATCGCTGGCGCCGGGGCTCGGCCGGGACGCAGTCTCGTTGTGGTTCTTACCGGGGGCCTGCGGGTGGAGGAGGTTCTTTCCGCGTTCCGTTGGGAGCGGGACGACTCGGTGCTCGAGCCCAGGCGTGCACGTCTCCGCGCCGCAGGATTCTCCGACACGGAGGTCAAGTCCGCGGGAGATCGCGCCTTCGACTTGATCCTCGAACGGGTGGCCCGTGTCGACCTCGACCGGTGAGCGGTAGTGCGGAGGCCAGGATTTGAACCTGGGAACCCCTGCGGGACAAGGTCCTAAGCCTTGCGCCGTTGGCCAAGCTTGGCTACCTCCGCCCGGCGTCGACAGCGCGGGTCGCGAATAAAGCCTTAAGCGCTCCGCCGGCGGCGGAGCCATAGAAGGAGGACCAATCCCGCCGCGACCGCAACGACGACGACCAGGAGCCCCGCAAGGATAAGGGCGGTGTTGTCCACCCCGCCGCCCGGGACCGTGGCGAACGCGACGGGGCTCTGCGCGGACTCCCGGCCTCCGAGGTCCTCGGCCGTGACCACGTAGTAATACGTGGTGCCCGCCGCGACGTCCCGGTCGATGTACGCGGTCCCGTTGATCAAGGGAGGCCCCACCTGCGCGGTGAACGGGCCCGTCGGGGACGTCGAGCGGTACAGCCGGTACCCCGCGAGGTCCGGGGCGGCGACGGAGGACCACCGGACCTCGATGCCAATCCCCGCGACGTACGCCGCGACGACGCCCATCGGCATGGGGGGCGCGGTCGTGTCCTGGGCGACGACGGAACCCGCGAGCGAGGCGGGGTTCCCGCTCGAGTCCACAGCCCATATCGTGAAGGTGTACGTCTTCTCCTGCACCGGGACGAACGACTTCTCCCACTTCGAAGTCGTCGGGTTGAACGCCATCGAAAGGTTGCCGCTCTCGATCGCCAGGCTGACGCCGACGAGGAACGAATCCGTCGCGGAGCCAGAGACGAGCGCGGGCTGGTACACCTCGGCGGGGGACGGCGCGACGGCGAGGCCGGAGAGGGCCGGCCGGGTTGTGTCCCGCACGACGAACCCGGACGCGGTGGACCGGTTCCAGTTCCCGCTCGGGTCCACTGCTTCCACGTGGAACACGTAGTTCCCGAGGAGCGGGTACCCCTGCGACAGGATCCACGTGTCCCCGGAGAAGAGGGACATCGACCCGTTGAAGGGGCTGTTGTCCGGGAGGGTGACGCTCGCGTAGGCGGCCGCGACGCGGTCGTTGTCCGTGATCAGGGCGGTGATGTCCACGGGACTTCCGAACTCCGCGGGGGAGGGGCTCGCGGCCACGCCTTGGATCTGGGGCTTCACGATGTCCGGGCCGGTCGCAGTCGTGAACACCCACGCCATGGGGGCCGCCATGGCGTTTCCCGGGTCGCTCGCATCCGTCGCGCTCGCGTTCACGGACGCCCGGTACGTCGCGCTCGGGTCGAGTGCGGCGAGCGGCGTCGCGGTGAGGACCGTGTCCCCGGAACTCCACCCGTACGCCACGGGGACCCACGGGAAGGGCGTCCGCGTGTCCTGCAGGGCGACGGTCGAGGGCTTGGCCGTGCTGCTCCGGTTCATCGCCTCGGAGAACGTGATCACGACGCTCGCGGTCGTCGGCACCCCCAGGTCGCCGTTCCCCGGCACCGTCGTCGCGATCGTGGGGGCCGTCGAGTCGATCACCGGGACGGGACGGGTGGCCCACGCCCGGTTACCGGCGGGGTCCACCACGGTCACGTTCACCGCGGCGGCGCCGACGTCCACCGCGGGCAGCGTCCACAGGGTGGAGTGCGTGTAGTTCTCCCACGCCCGGATCTAGGCAATCGGGTCGTTCGGGTCGTTTATGTTCCACACGACGGCGTGTGCGCTCCCGCCCGTCCACTGCTGGGACCCGTTCGGGGAGGCGATGCTCACCGTGGGTTTCACCGCCGGGTTGATCCGAATCGGGCCGTGCATGATGAAACCCCCGTGGATGCCGCACACGTAATTGTAGACCCCCGGGGCGCCCGTCGGCCAGAAGGTGAATGGCATCGCCACGGTGCTGGAAGAGAACTGCCCGCTCTCGTTCTCCCCTACGGAGCATGCGTTGTCCCCGTTGTAATCAATGCACCACGTATGAGTCGCGCCGTCCGCGGCGAACAGCAGGAGGTCCACCCGCTCCCCCTGGGTGACAACGAGCGTCGGGCCCGGGCTCGCGATCGTCGTCGGAGTCAGCCCCCAGCCCTGCCCCGCTGACCCGTAGAGGGTGAAGGACGCGCCTCGCGCGGGCGCGGACAGGAGGGAGGCCAACCCCACGAGTATGAGGAGAACCGCGACGGCCGCGATCCCGGACCAGCGATGCAGGGGAATCCCGGGTCTCTCCATGGCGCCGACCGGGGCCGTCTCAGACCTTGTGCGGTACTTAATGCTTCTCCCGTTCTCGCCGCGAGCGGCAAAGATAAACCGGGGCCCGCGTTCCACGCGCGGATGCCGTTCCAGCCCCTGCCGTTCGACCCCGGCACACGGTACGTGGACGTGCGCATGATGGGGGTCGAAGGTTTCGGCGCCATCTACCTCATCGACGAGGAGGAGAAGGCGATCGTCGAGACGGGCACCTCGAACGACGTGCGGGCGATCCTCGGGGCGATCCGGGAGTTCGGCCTCCGGCCCGCGGACATCGACCACGTGATCGTGTCCCACGTCCACCTCGACCACGCGGGCGGCGCCGGGTTCCTCGTCCGGGAGATGCCGAATGCGACCGTGTACGTGCACGAGCGGGGGCACAAGCACCTCGTCGACCCGAGCCGGCTCGTCGCGAGCGCGGCCTCCGCCCTCGGGGACATGGCCTCCGAGTTCGGGACGATGGCCCCGATCCCCCCGGACCGGCTGCACGCCGTGAAGGACAGCGAGGCCCTCGACCTCGGCGGGCGCGTCCTCCGGTTCCTCGACTCCCCGGGCCACGCCCCGCACGAGCTCACGGTCCTGGACGAGAAGAACCGCTGCGTGTACACGGGGGACGCGGCCGGACTGTACTTCCCCGCGGACGGGATCCTGATCCCAATCACGCCCGCCCCCGCCTTCGACCTCGAACTGAACCTCGCGACGTTCCGCCGGCTCCTCGACCTGAAGCCGCGGGCCCTGCTGTTCAGCCACTTCGGCCCGCACGATGACCCGCGCGAAGCGATCCGTAGGCAGCTCGTCCAGTATCCCGCATGGAGCGACCTCGTGCGCCGGTACTTGAAGGACCGCGGGGAGGACGGGGTCACGGAGGAACTCTTCCGACTCACCTGCGCGGGTGCGAAAACGTACCCTCACGACTTCCTCCGACGGAGGATCCGCAACAGCGTCCACGGACTCGCCGCGTACCACGAGAGGATGGAGCATGCTGCCCGAGGCGGTTGAGGAGAAGATCGCGGCGGTCGCCGGCGACCACCAGAGCGGGGCGACCCATCTCGCGGAGCGCGCCCTCCGGGCGTTCGACCTGCTCGTCGCCTCGGGCTCGACGGACCGGGCCTCCGTCCAGGAGCTCGCGCAGCTGGCCCGCGTTCGTCGGGGCGATGCAGCGGGACCTCGAGGAGGGCCGCCGCAAGGCGGGCCGGAACTTCGTGAAGCTCCTCGAGCGCCCCGCCACGATCCTCACGCTGAGCCGGAGCACGAACGTCTTCGAGTGCCTCGTCGCCGCCCATCAGAAGGGGCTCGTCCAGGAGGCGCTCGTCCTCGAGTCACGCCCCCTACTTGAGGGAGTGGAGCTCGCGCGGGATCTGCACGGGGCGGGGGTCCCCGTTGCGGTGATCACGGACGGAGCGGCCGGCGCGTTCGTGGCGGGCGCGACGCTGGGGCTCACGGGCGCGGACACCGTCTTCCTCGACGGAAGCGTCGTGAACCGTTCGGGCACACACGCCCTCGCGGCGCTCTGCCGCGCGGCGGGCAAACCATTCTACGCGGCCTGCGAGACGTTCAAGATCGACACGACACGCAGCGCGCGGGACTGGAGGCCGCCGCCCGACGAGGACCCGAGGCAAGTCGCCGTGGACCTGCCCGCACGGAACCCAATCTTCGACCTCACCCCCGCGACTCTCGTCACCGGCGTCGTCACCGAGCGGGGGGTGTTCAAGCCGGAGATGATCCGGCAGGCGTTCGGACGCCCCTCCGGGTCCGAAAGATAAAGGCGATCGGCGGATTCCTCGGGTGGCGGGGACGATGGGTTCGGATGAAGGAGCGATGAGCGATTCCTTTCGGGACGGCATTCGCTTGTTCAATGAGGAGTATTTCTCACTTCCAGAACGGGAATCTGATCGGGGCGGTGGATCTCCTCAAGCGCGGGATGGAGAAGATGCGGCGGTACCCCGCGCGCTACATGGGCATGGACTCCGGGGTCCTCGTTGCGAAGGTCGAGGACGCGCGGACGACGATCGAGGCAATCCGCACCGGCGCTCGCCAGGCGGGCCCGGTCGCCTTCCCCAAGATCGAGACCCCGGAAGGCGCGGGTTGAGTCTCGGGGAGAGCCTCGGGTTCTAGCGGAACTCCTCCAAGAGTTCCTCCGGGTTCGCGAGCCCGAGGGGCTGCCCCACGAGCGGTCCCTTCCGGAGCGCGGGCTCTAGGTCCTCGTACGTCGGGATGTCCGTCCGCTCGTAGAACACGCCGATCCCGATCCGGTCCCGCTTCTGGTCGAGGTTCGGCCACTCCGTCGCGCGCGCGAAGGCCGCGTGGTAGTCGGAGGGGTCGTGGCCCTCCTTCTCCAGGGCATAGGCGCGCTGGCGGAACCAGTCGTACGTGTTGACCTTGTTGTACGTGACGCACGGGCTGAGGACGTCCACGAGGGAGAATCCCTTGTGCTGGATCCCCTTCGCGATGAGGTCCCCGAGGCCCTTCGCGTCCCCGCTGAACCCGCGGGCGATGAACGTCGCCCCGCTCGCGAGCGCGAGGGCGAGGGGGTTGACGGGATTCTCAATCACGCCCTCCGGCGTGGACTTCGTCTCCATCCCCTTCTCGCTCGTCGGGCTCGCCTGGCCCGTCGTGAGGCCGTAGATCTGGTTGTTCATCACGATGTACGTGATGTCGAGGTTCCGCCGCATCGCGTGGATGAAGTGGCCCACCCCGATCCCGTATCCGTCCCCGTCCCCGCCCGCCGCGATCACCGTGAGCTCGGGGTTCGCGAGCTTGATCCCGCTCGCGACGGGGACGGACCGGCCGTGGATCGAGTGGAACCCGTACGTGGACAGGAAGTGCGTGATGTTCGACGAGCAGCCGATGCCGCTCACGATCACGATGTTCCACGGCTTCAGCTGGAGGAACTGCAGGGCCTTCTGGAGTCCGGCCAGGACGGCGAAGTCGCCGCATCCGGGGCACCACGTCGGCTTGATCTCGGACTTGTACTGCTGGATCTCGATCACGCGAGCACCTCCCGGACCTTCGCGGCGATCTCGCTCGGGTAGAACGGCTCGCCATCGTATTTCGCGAGGAGGTGATCCGGCTTGATCCCGGTCTCCGCCGTGAGCAGCCGGGAGAACTGCCCCGTGAAATTGCCCTCGACCGAGAGCGTCTTCTTCGCCCTCCGCAGGATCTCGAGGGTCTCCTCGGAGTGGAACGGGAAGATGTGGGAGTACTCCAGGGAGTTCACGGAGATTCCGTCCGCCTCCTGCAAGTCCAGGAGCGCCTCGCGGAGCGGGCCCTGGGTCGAGCCCCAAGAGATCAACGTGAGTTCGGCGTTCGCCGGCCCCCACAGCTCCGGGCCCTTCGTGTCCCGCAGGAGGCCCTCGAGCTTCCGCATCCGCTTGTCCATCATCTGCTTCCGGATCTCCACGTACTCCGGGATCCCCGCGAGCACGTCGGAGATCAGCTCGCCCTTCTCGTCGTGCTCGTCTGTCCCCGCGTCGAACTGGAACCCGGGCTGGCCCGGGAGGGCGCGCGGGCTTACGCCGCTCTCCGTGATCTTGTACCGGAGGTACTTCTCCTTCGCGACCCCGCCGTCCGCCGCGAGCAGTCCTCGGATGATCGGGACGTTGAAGTCGAACCCGTCGACCGTGCGGTATCCTTCGGAAAGGTAGAGGTCGCTCATCACGATCACCGGGGTCTGATACACCTCCGCGAGGTTGAACGCCTCGGCGGTGAGGTGGAAGCACTCGTCCGTGTTCCGCGGCGCGAGAATCGCCCGCGGCCAGTCGCCCTGGCCCGCGCCCATCGCGAGGTTCAGGTCCCCCTGCTCCGTCTTCGTCGGGAGGCCCGTGGACGGCCCCGACCGCTGCGCCAGGACCGCCACGACGGGCGCCTCGACCATCCCGCCCTGCCCCAGGCCCTCGACCATGAGGGAGAACCCGCCGCCGGACGTCGCGGTCATCGCCCGGACGCCCGCGAAGCCCGCGCCAATCGCCATGTTGATCGCGGCG
>VBMI01000172.1 GCA_005878955.1 Methanobacteriota archaeon | reverse complement strand
CGGAGAAGTTGGAGAACGGGCCATCCACGATGCGCACCGAGTCCCCTCGCTGGAAGTGGAATTTCGGCTTCGGCTTCTCCGCCGCGACCGAGACCTGATTGATGATGCGGTCCACCTCCTCCTGGGTGAGCGGCGTCGGCTTGAGCCCCGAGCCTACGAAGCCGGTCACCTTGGGAGTGTTTTTCACGACGTGCCAAGTGGCGTCGTTCATCTCCATGTTGATCAGCACATATCCCGGGAAGAACTTCTTCTTCGAGATGATCTTGGCCCCGTCGCGCATCTCGACGACATCCTCGGTCGGGATGAGGATCTCGCCGATGTCGTTGTCCATCCCGAGCGCCTCCGTGCGCTGCTTGAGGCTCTCGCGGACCTTGTTCTCATAGCCGGAGTAGGTATGAACGATGTACCACTGCTTCGCCATGCCAGTCATCGCCCTCAGCCTGCGTGCGTGAAGACCCAGCTGACCATGTGGAACAGCACGGTGTCCACGACCCACAGGAACAGCGCGAAGATGAAGACGGTGACGATGACGACGGTCGTCGTTCCGCGCACTTCCCTGCCGGACGGCCAGGAGGTGCGCTTCAGCTCCCCCCGGACCTCTAACAGGAACGTCCGTAGCCTCACCCACCAGTTCATGCGGCTCCTGTGTCAACATCACCCTGTACGCGCCTGGCAGGCCAGGAGGGATTCGAACCCCCAACATCCGGTTTTGGAGACCGGCGCTCTAGCCGTTCGAGCTACTGGCCTGGACGAAGGGACCTCCTCCGCGGACGGACAAGGACCCCCTCACTTCGTCTCTTTGTGCAACGTGTGCGACCTGCACCAGCGGCAGAACTTCTTGAACTCCAGCTTCTCCGTGGTCTTCTTGCGGTTCTTGGTGGAGACGTAGTTCCGCCGCTTGCACTGGCTGCACTGAAACGTGATCAAGTCGCGCATTACTGCTGGATCTCCGTCACGGTGCCGGCGCCGACGGTGCGCCCACCCTCGCGGATCGCGAACCGCAAGCCCTTGTCCATCGCGATCGGCGTGATCAACTCAACTTGAAGGTTCACGTTGTCGCCCGGCATCACCATCTCCACTCCCGACGGCAGCTGCGCCACCCCCGTCACGTCCGTCGTCCGGAAGTAGAACTGCGGCCGGTACCCGTTGAAGAACGGCGTGTGCCGCCCCCCCTCTTCCTTCGTCAGGATGTACACCTCCGCCTTGAACTTCGTGTGCGGCGTGATGCTCCCAGGCTTCGACACCACCTGCCCCCGCTCCACTTCCTCTTTTTCCGTCCCGCGCAGCAACAGCCCCACGTTGTCCCCGGCCATCCCCTCGTCCAGAAGCTTCTTGAACATCTCCACCCCGGTCACCACACGCTTGAACGTCGGCCGGATCCCGACCACCTCCATCTCCTCCCCCACCTTCACCTTCCCCTGCTCCACACGCCCCGTCACCACCGTGCCGCGCCCCGAGATCGAGAACACGTCCTCGATCGGCATCAGGAACGGCCGGTCGATCGGCCGGTCCGGCACCGGAATGTACTTGTCCACCGCCGCCATCAGCTCGTACACCTGCTTCATGGCGGTCTCGTCCCCCTGCATCGCCTTCAGCGCCGAAATCTTCACCACCGGAATCTCGTCGCCGGGGAACTGGTACGACTTCAACAGCTCCCGCACCTCCAGCTCCACCAGGTCCAGAAGCTCCTTGTCGTCCACCGCGTCCACCTTGTTCAAAGCCACCACGATGCGCGGCACGCCCACCTGCCGCGCCAAAAGGATGTGCTCCCGCGTCTGCGGCATCGGACCGTCCGCCGCCGACACCACCAGGATCGCCCCGTCCATCTGCGCCGCCCCCGTGATCATGTTCTTCACGTAGTCGGCGTGCCCCGGGCAGTCCACGTGCGCGTAGTGCCGGTTCTCCGTCTCGTACTCCACGTGCGCCGTCGCGATGGTGATCCCGCGCTCCCTCTCCTCCGGCGCGTTGTCGATCGAGTCGAACGAGCGCACCTGGATCTTCGGGAACTTCTTGTTCAAAGCCATCGTGATCGCCGAGGTCAAAGTCGTCTTGCCGTGGTCGACGTGACCGATCGTCCCGACGTTCACGTGCGGCTTCGTTCTCTGGAATTTCTCCTTGGCCATTCCGGATCCTCCGTGCTGCCCGCCCTACGAGCGGGCCAGACCCTGGATGCGGGCGATCACGCCCTCGCTGACGCTCTTGGGTGCCTCTTCGTAATGCGCGAAATGCATCGAATAATTGGCGCGGCCCTGTGTCTTGCTTCTGAGATCGGTTGCGTAGCCGAACATCTCCGCCAGCGGCACCTTGGCGGTGATTACCTGGGTCCCCGCCCGCGGCTCCATGCGCTCGATCTTGCCGCGGCGCGAGTTCAGGTCGCCGATGACATCTCCCATGTACTGCTCCGGGACCACGACCTCGACGCTCATGATCGGCTCGAGCAGGACCGGGCGCGCCCTGGACAGGGCCTCCTTGAAGCCGATCGAGCCGGCGATCTTGAATGCCATCTCGGACGAGTCGACCTCGTGATAGGAGCCGTCGTACAGGACCACGCGGACGTCCCGGACCTCGTACCCGGCGAGCGGGCCGGCCTGCATGGCCTCCTTGATGCCCTCCTCGACCGGCTTGATGAATTCCCTCGGGATCGAGCCGCCGACGATCTCGTTAAGGAACTCGAAGCCGCTGCCGGGGGGCAGGGGCGAGACCTCGAGCTTGACGTGGCCGTACTGCCCTCGGCCGCCGGTCTGCTTGATGTACCTGCCCTCGGCCTTGGCCGACTGGCGGATGGTCTCCTTGTAGGCCACCTGGGGCTTGCCGACGCTGACGCCCACACCGAACTCGCGCACCAACCGGTCCGTGATGATCTCTAAATGTAATTCGCCCATTCCCGAAATGATGGTCTGGGCCGTGTCCGGGTCGGTGTTGATCTTGAAAGTCGGGTCCTCCTGGGCCAGTTTGCCCAGGGCGGTCCCGAGCTTCTCCTGGTCGGCCTTGGTCTTCGGCTCGATCGCCAGCTTGATGACCGGCTCCGGGAAATCCATCGGCTCCAGGACGATCGGCGACTTCTCGTCGCAGATCGTGTCGCCGGTCTGGGCGTTGCGCAGCCCGACCACGGCGGCGATGTCGCCCGCCCAGACCTCCTTGATTTCCTCGCGCTTGTTGGCGTGCATCTGCAACAGGCGCCCGATGCGCTCGCTGTTCCCCTTCGTGGCGTTCAGGACGCGTTCGCCCGAGGCCAGCTTGCCGGAGTAGACCCTTATGAACGACAGCTGCCCGACGAACGGGTCGGTCATGATCTTGAACACCAGGGCCGAGAACGGTTCGTTGTCCGACGTCCGGCGGACCACCGGGGTCTTTCCGTCCGGCAGCGTGCCCTCCACGGGCGGCACGTCCATGGGCGACGGCAGGTAGTCGACGATGGCGTCGAGCAGCTGCTGCACCCCCTTGTTCTTGAACGCCGCGCCGCACAGGACCGGCGTGAAGTGCAGGGCGATCATGCCCTTGCGCAGCGCCTGGCGGATCTCGGCCGGCGCCAGCGCCTTCCCCTCGAGGTACTTGTGCAGCAGGTCGTCCGACGACTCGCAGGCCGCCTCGATGAC
>VBMI01000026.1 GCA_005878955.1 Methanobacteriota archaeon | reverse complement strand
GGTCACATTGATCGCGAACGTGTACACGCCCGGCAGGACATTCGTGAAGTTGAAGTGGGTCGTCCGGCCCGCGGTCCATTGACCCGTATAGTTCGCGAGGCTCGACGAGGTGTCCGAGACGTACGTCACGTTCATCGGGAGCGTGTCGTTCAGCCAGATTCGCCCTGCCGCCCGAGACCCCGCGTTGCTCAGCGTGACCCCGTACGAGAGGTTGCTCCCTGGCGCTACGAAGGGCGGCATCGCGGTGGAGGAGATGATGAGGCTCGGCACCCGCGCGATCGTCGTCACGGAGGCGGAACTCGGTTCCTGAAGGACCATCCCGTCCAGATACTGGAGGGACACGGAACTCGTCATCGGCAGGCCCTCGAACACGGTGTTCGCGACGCGGACGGTGATCGTGAAACTATGGGGGCCGACGGGCACGTCGTCGAACCGCCAACCCGAAGCGGTCCGGACGCCCCCGTTCGTCGCCGCGGTGTCCGAGAGGTACGTGACCTCGGTGGCGAGGGTGACGTTCGTCCAGACGCGGGTGGCGGGCCCGGTCCCCGTGTTGTCGTACGCGATCGTGTACTGGAGGGGATCGCTCGGACCCGCGGAGTTCGAGTCCACGGCGAGACCGACAGTGATCGAGGGCCCCTGGATGCCCCACGTCCGGAACATGTAGTCGACGGCCGTCACCGGGATCCAGTTGGACCCGCGAAAGTAGGCGGACCAGCCCGCGGTGTACGTCCCGTTCACCACCTTCGCCCAGCGGTACCCGTCCGGTTGGTTCTCGAGGCTGATGATCTCGATCCAGTACCGCGCGCCGGCGACGAGGGTCGGGGACGGGGTCAGGTCGAACCGGGTCCAGGAGTAGCTCGAGCCCGCATCGGCCTGCGCTTGGGCAACGAGGCCCCCGTTCGGGAACCCACCGGCGTCCTGGACGAGTCGAAGTGAGGCGACATCGGAGGCGCCGAAGTCATAGACGAACGCCTCGATGAAGAGGAGCTTGTAGTTCGCGGTCGCCACGAAGGACTGCGCGAGGATTGTGGTCTTGTCCGCGCTGTCGCCCTCGATGAACGCCGCGTCGACGGACTCGAAGATGTGCGGCACCGCACCCCTCGCCGCCGGGGCGAGAAGGGACGCGAGGACGATGCTGGAAATGAGAAGGCCCGCCAGCGCCAGGAACGGAATCGGACCTCGACGGCGCACGCTCATCAAACTCGATGACTCCCCCTGTCGAGCAGACTGGGGGGTATTTCCGGTGCCGGGGTATAAGAACGCGCCATCGTCGTTCTCCGGTGTGAGAAAAATCACGGGTGATTTTCACCGCCGCACTAGGTCAATTCCTTTCGACGGCGGGCCCGAGGGCCTGGAAGTCGGTCCGGCCCTCGATCAGGTCCCGGAGGGTGGCCGCGAGGCCCGAGGAAGCCACCCGCACCTGCGCGGTCGAGTCCCGCTCGCGCAGGGTGACGGTGCCATCCTCCAGGGTTGCGTGGTCCACGGTCGCGCAGAAGGGCGCGCCGACCTCGTCCATGCGGGCGTACCGCTTGCCAATCGACCCCGCCTCGTCGTACAGCGCGTCGAGCCCCCCGCGGAGCTGCCGGTAGATCGACTCCGCCCGCTCCGGGAGGCCGGCCTTCGACAGGAGGGGGAAGACGCCGACGGCCACGGGGGCGAGCGGGCGCGGCAGGTGGAGGACAGCCCGGGACGGGGACAGCTCGTACCCGAGATCCAAGAGCGCCCACAGGTTCCGGTCGACCCCGAAGCTGAGCTCGAGGACGTGGGGCACGACCTTCCGGCCGTCGATCGTGACGGAAAGGTCCTTCCTCGAACCCGCCGCATGCCCGGCCAGGTCGTGGTCCGTCCGGTAGTGGACGCCGCCGACCTCCTTGAACCCGCCCAGGCTCCCCTGGTCCACCTGGATGTCGAAGTGCACCTTGTTGTAGAATGCCCGCTCCCGCTCGTCGAGCTCCGCGAACCGGAACCGCTCCCGCGGGACCTGGAGGCGATCGAGGTAGAACCTCTGGACGAGGGCGAGATGGTGGACGTAGAACGCCGGGAGGCCGCGGGCGATCAGGTCCGCCGGCGCCCGGTCGCGGGCCGAAGGCTCGTGCTTCTCCGCCGCGAGAGCCACGCGGATCGGGTCCGCGCGGATCGATCCCGGGGGGAACTCCGCGTCCGCCGTCTCCGGGTCGAAGAAGATCTGCAGCTCCGCCTGCAGGAACTCCCGCATCCGGTACGTGCCCTGGCGGGGGGAGATCTCGTTCCGGTACGCCCGGCCCACGATCGCGAGGCCGAGGGGGAGCTTGCGCCGGAGGGCCTCGAACTCCCGCTTGAAGTTCAGGTACGCGCCCTGGGCGGTCTCCGGGCGCAGGAACGCGCGGTCCCGCCCGGACGGGCCGACCGCGAGGGGGAACATCATGTTGAACGGCCGCGCGGGCCCGAGCTCCCCCTTGCACTTCGGGCACCGGATCCCGAGCTCCTTGATCTTCGCGTCGACCTCGGCGGGCGTGAGCCCCTCCGCCTCTTCATGGGTCACGGCCTCGATCAGTTGGTCCCCGCGGTGGCTCTCCTTGCACTTCGTGCACGTCACGAGGATGTCCGTGAAGTGGTCCACGTGGCCGGACGCCTTGAGGCTCGCCTCCGGGAGGATCGTCGTCGTGTCGATCAGGTGGTAGTTGTCGCCGAGGCCTAGGAAGTACGAGAGCCAAACGCCCTCCCACTTGCGCTTCAGGGCGGCGCCGAGGTGCCCGTAGTCGTAGAAGCCGGCGAAGCCGCCGTACAGGTCGACGGCGGGCCACAGGAACCCCCGGCGGACGAAGAGGGACAGGAGGTCGTCGTACCGGGAGCCCATCGGCCCGCGGTAACGGGCGGGGTTTCAATAAGCCATCGGTGAGCCCGTTCGTCGGGGGCGATCACCGTCGCGTTCTCGGCCGCGGCCGCTGTCGCCGGGACCCCGCGCGCCGAGGAGGCTCTGCCGATCCCTTCCTTGGCCACGACCGTCCCGCGAGGTACACGAGGGCGATGTCGCTCTCGGCCGCTCGCAAGAGGGTTGTGAAAAGATCGCCGTCGGACGGCAGGTCGAACACGACGAGGCTTGCCGGATCTCCGACCTGGATACCGACGCCGGGCTGGCCAGAGACCGCTCGTCCCGCCGAGAGGGACATTGCGAGCGCGTCCCGCGCCGCGAGCCCGCCGCGGAGGCGGGAGACCTTGTACGCGAACTCCATCTCCCGCAGGATTGAAGGGGAGTTCACCATCGCGTTGTCCGTCCCGAGGTGGACCGTGAGCCCGTGGCGGAGGAGCCGCGGGAGGTCCGGGACCTTCCCGAAGAAGACGTTGCTCCGGGGGCACGCGACCACGGGGACCCCGGCGTCCGCGGTCCGCTCGAGGTCCGCGTCCGTCGCCTCGAGCATGTGGACGAGGAACGCAGGCTTGAGGTCCAGGACGCCGTCGATGTCCTCCCGGACCCGCTCCGAGCAGTGCGTAGCGAACGCCTTGCCCGCCCGCCGCGCGTGGCCCGCGAGCTTCTCAACCTCGTCCCGCGGCCAGTCGAGGACGCTCGAGATCCCGATGCCGTCCGCGCCCCGGAGGATCGCGTCGACCTCGTCGCGGCGGTATTCGATCCGCGCAGGACGCCCGAGCACCGTCGTAGCGACGCCCCCGCCGATCGCCGCGCGGAGAAGGAGACGAACGCCGGGGAGCCCACCCTCGCGGAAGTCCCGGAACGACCCGACCCCTGTGCGAGCCATCACCCGGAGCATCCCCCGCATCGCATCTACGACATCCTCGTCCTTCGCGCCCGCGAGGACGCGGTGCTTCAATCCCCGCGGCGGGGCGACGATGTCCTCGAGGGAGCCCTTTACCTCTTCTTGAACGATTGCGTCCGCGAGATGGGTGTGCGCGTTCGAGAACGCGGGGATCACGACGCCTTTTGCGAGTGCGTCCTTTGGGATCGAGCGGGATAGGCCAGCGATGACGCCGTCCTCGATCGTGACGGAGCCGTGGACAAACCCGTCCGCGGTCAGCACCGCGCCGGCAAGCACGTCCACACCGCGGCGATGCCCGGGGTCCGGATAAAGTGTGTGCGGAATCGAAGGGCATCGTTGAAACGTTTATTACGGGACATCGAATAGCACGGGCTCGCGCCGCCGTAGCTCAGCCCGGCAGAGCGGCAGTTTCGTAAACTGCAGGTCGGGGGATCGAAGCCCCCCGGCGGCTTCCGCGAACTCGTGTATCCTGCTTCCGCCCGCAAGGATTGAGCACCGATTTCTCCTGATGGGCAAAGGCTCGGAGGAGCGAGGTGCCGTGAAAATCTGTGCATTGGCTGAGAAGAATGGGGCGCATATCCAAGGCACGATTCAATCAGTGTACTAGAGTTCTTAACCGGGAGCGGCGCCTTCGACCTTCCGCCCCGCCCGTGCGCGGTCGCGGGCTCTCGGGCGGCGGGGTGCGTGGTCGTGGCGTCCGGTCGCAATCGAGGCGGGAGGCGGCTCATTGCCCTCGCGCTTGGTGTTCTTTTCGCGGTGTCGCTCTTTGTAGTCCGCGCGGCCGCAGACACGCCCCGGGGATGGACAGACATGAGCCCGCCCCCGACACCGGGCTCGCGCTCTTGGCCCGCTATGGCGTACGACTCCCAATCCGACCGGACGATCCTGTACGGCGCGGATTCGGGATCCGCGCCAAGCAACGGGACTTGGTCGTACAGCTACGCGCAAAACCGGTGGAGGGACATGGGCACGCCGAACCTCCTCATCGGCCGTCACAACCCCGCGCTCGCATACGACTCGGAGTCGGACCGCACGATCCTGTTCGGCGGCGGCGACCTGGCGCCGCACTTCGGGGCGAACGGGATGAACGACACGTGGGCGTACGACTACGATTCGAACACCTGGAGTCGCCGCCACCCGGCCTCGGATCCCGCGCCTCGGTGGGGGAACGCGATGGCCTACGACTCCGCGGCGGATCGCGTGATCCTCTTCGGCGGCTGTGTGAGCGCTCCGGTGGACCTCTGCAACGCCGCGGGCGACACGTGGGCGTACGACCTGAACGCGGACAGGTGGGCGGCTCTGGGACCCTCGCCTGCACCGCCGCCAAGATTCTACCATGCTATGGCGTACGACCGACCCGCGGACCTCGTGATCCTGTTCGGGGGCTATAGCCCCTCCGGGGGCTACGGCGACACGTGGACGTACAGCTACCGGACGAACACGTGGACGAACGTGACACCCGCCGCATCGCCCCCCGCCCAGGCGAATGTCGCGATGTCGTACGACTCCCTCGCAGACCGAATCGTCCTCGCCACGAGCGCCCCGCCCAACCACGTCTGGACGTACGATGTGACCCGGAACGCGTGGATGGATCTCGGCACCCCTCTGAGCTCTTCGTATGGTGAACTCGCGGCCGCCTACGATTCCCGGGCCGGCGAGACAATCGTGTTCACGGGCCAGACGGTCGCTGTGGATACGTTCGGCGGCGTCGACGACCGCGGTCCTCCGCCGGCACCCTCTCGGGACTTCAATCCCCCGGAGATGACGTACGACTCCGGGACGGACCGGATCCTCCTCCTGGAGGCGGACGAATCGAGGTGGCCCCCCGGGAGCCGAATGTGGTCGTACGACGTCGACGCGAACGTGTGGGCGAACGTCGGTGCGGTCGCGCTGCCCAGGGGCCGGTTCGAAGGCGCCATGGCGTATGCGCCGGACGTCGGCCGTACCATCCTGTTCGGCGGGTACGGCCTCTGGGTGAGCGGGGTCGTGAACGACACCTGGGGGTACGACTCGGGCTCGAACTCCTGGACGGAGTTGACCCCGGGTCTCAGCCCGCCGCCCCGGTACGAGCACGTGGCGGCGTACGACTCTCAATCCCGGAGGCTCATCGTGTTCGGGGGCTGCCTGATGCCCTGCCGGGCCGGCGTCCTGGGGGACACGTGGGCGTACGACCCTAGCGCGAACCGCTGGGCGATGATGAACCCCGCGACGAGCCCGCCTGCGCGATTCTGGACGTCGATGACGTACGACTCGACGTCGGACCGCGTCATCCTGTTCGGGGGATGCGGGGATGCGGACTGTGCCCTCGTTCTGGGGGACACGTGGGCGTACGACTACGATTCGGACACGTGGACCAAGCGCAGTCCAGGCGCGTCCCCGACCGCGCGCTTCCACCATGCCATGGCCTATGATGCCGCCGCGGACCGGGTCGTCCTGTTCGGCGGGATCACGATGGGCCGGGAGCTCCCTGGGGAGACCTGGGAGTACGCGTTCGGGTCGGACACGTGGACGGAGACAACGCCCGCGGGGAGCCCGCCTCCCCAGAATGGCCACGTGATGGCGTACGACAGCGGGTCCCAGCGTGTCGTCCTGTGGTCCCCGACCTGGGATGGCGGGACGTGGGCATACGGAGAGGGTGGCGTCCCTCCGGCCTCCTCGGGTCCTCCCCTGATCCTCGCAGGAGTCCTTGCGGTCGCGGTCGCTGCGATTGCGGCGTTCCTCGTCGTGCTCGTCCGAATGAATCGAGGACGTCGGGCGGGGTAGTAGGTTGGCTTCGGGGCAGCCTTCATCCCTGCGCCGGGCGGGAAGACGCCTGCCGAGCGGCCGCCACGCTCGCGAGCCAGTAGACCGCCGCGCTCAGGGCGAAGGCGGGGAGCGTCGCCCCGATGGGAGAGACTCCCGGAGGGGACGTGAGAGCGCTCCAGAAGATCCATAGATACAGGAGGCTCCCGGGGACCCATGCGATGAACGCGGCCAGGTTCCGCCCCCGGCCCGCCTCTCCGAACTCGGTCGGCGCGTAACGGCCGCGGCGGACGAGGTAGAAGTCCGCGACGAGAACCCCGAGGAGCGGGACGAAAATCCCACCGATGGCGAACAGGAAGTTGTTGTACGCCCCGCCGAGGGACTGCCCGTTCCATTGGAGCAGGGCTGCTGCCGCGAGCGCGACGGCCGTGACGCCGACGACGAGGGGGAGCTGTCGCCACCGGGGCCGGATGTTCTGGATCGAGACGGCGGTCGAGTAGATGTTCGCGAAGCCGTTGTCCGTCTCGTCGACGAGGATCAAGAGGAGGGGGAAACCGCCGAGGCCGAGGGCCGCGATACCCGTGAGCACGTCCGATTGGCCCGTGCCGACGACGAGGGCCGCGCCGAGGAAGAAGAAGACGATGTTCGCGAGGAGGTATCCTACGACGGTCCCCGCGGTGCCGGACCGCACGGAGCGGGCGAACCGGTTGTAGTCCGAGATCAGGGGCCACCAGGAGATCGGCATCGCGATCACGAGGTCGAGGCCGAGGAGGAGGCTGGTCGTCCCGAGGTACCCTGCGGGGGCGGGGCGGGCATCCATGTCGAGGCCCGAGACGAACAGCCGATACGCGATCAGGGCCGTGGAGAAGAAGACCAGCCAGATCGCGAACTTCTCGATCCAGTCCCGGACGACGACCAGCGGGCCGCCGATTGCGAAGACGCCGCAGACGAGGCCGAACACGGCGATCCACGCGTACGGCGTCGCGTCCCCGAGTAGCGGGCCGGAGATCGCGGTCGCGGCGAGGCCCATGACGAGGAGCTCGAACGCGGCCCATCCGAGGAGTTGGACTGCGTTGAGCGCGGTGGGGACATACGAGCCTCGACGGCCGAGGACCGCGCGGAGGCTGACCATCGTCGGCACGCCGTGGGCACTCCCGAGGACTCCGCTCGCACCGAGGAGCACGCTCCCGATGGCCGAGCCCGCCACGGAGACCGCGAGGGCCTCCCACAGGTTCAGCCCGAAGAAGAGGAGCAGGTTCGAACCCGCGACGAACACGAGGAGGCCGACCCCGAGGCTCGACCACAGGACGAACAGATCGAACGTCCGTAAGACGCGGAGGGGCTCCGGGACCGGCTCGACGCCCCACTCCGGTGGGCGGCGGAGACGGACCATCGGTCGCTCAACCGCGGGCGATATATAACGTGTTGGCGGGCCGCCGTCCGCGGGCGGTTCAACCTGCCGGCTTCCCGAACTTCGCGTGCGAACGCCGGAGCGCGCTCACCAGCGGCAGTTCCTTCCCGGCGAGGAAGTTCATGAGGGCGCCGCCGCCGGTGCTCACGTGGTCGATCGCACTCTCG
The DNA here is from genome assembly GCA_005878955.1 of Methanobacteriota archaeon. Classification (GTDB taxonomy): domain Archaea; phylum Thermoplasmatota; class Thermoplasmata; order RBG-16-68-12; family RBG-16-68-12; genus EA-19. Next base: position 221 of record VBMI01000026.1, on the reverse strand, counting down.
ATGCCGAGTTGCTCGACCGCGGCGACCGTGTGCCCTCCGCCGACCACGGAGAAGCCGTCCGCCTCGGCGACGGCGGTCAGGAGTTCCCGGGTCCCGACGGAGAAGGGCTCGAGCTCGAACACCCCCGCCGGACCGTTATAGAAGATCGTCTTCGCGTGACGGATCTCCTCGACGTAATGCGCGATCGTGTCGAGGCCGATGTCGTAGATCGGAAGCTTCGC
>VBMI01000097.1 GCA_005878955.1 Methanobacteriota archaeon | reverse complement strand
GCCGTTCCCCTCGTGGGGTCCGACGCTCCTGCGGCGTGGCCGCGGCGTCGATTTGTCTCAGGTTGACGCAGAGCGGGATGACGTGGATCTTCGACGGCGGGAGCCCCATCTGGGAGTACGCGTCGGCATCGACGGGTGAAACCGTGATCAGCCCATCGACGCGCTTCCCGAGGAACTTCTCGAAAGCGGTGATGAGGCGGACGGACCTGCGGCTCTTCCCCAGGCTCTCGTAGAACAGCCTCCCGTTCCCGTGGCTGTCCCACACGCACCTCAACCCGCGAATCCGCGCGACGACGAGTCCCGCCACGGCGTGGTGGGCCGTTTCACAGAAGACAACCTCCGCGCCAGAGCGCCGGGCGAGCAGCACCCCCCGGAGCCCGAGGACCACCTTGTCGAGCAGGTACAGCAGAGCCCTCGGCCACTTCGCGCGGGCGGGGCTGTAGATGATCCGGTCCCAGGGAGGTCGAAGGCCGACGACGTCATGCTTCTGCCGGAGCGTCCGCAGCACCGTGGGAGTCCGCTCCGAGGTCGCGGACGTCTCCGTATCGGGGATGAACAGAATCCGGAGCCGCCCGTCTCGCAGGTCCTGTGGGTCGGGACTCGCCTGCAACACGCCCGCGGGCGTCATGGGCTCACCGCGTAGATCCTCGTCCATCCGTTGTCGTAGATGAGCGAGTTGTTGGCCTGCTCGCTCGAGTAGAAGCCCCAGATTTCGCTCCCGTACCACTGGCGGTACCATAGCTCGGCGGTCGGGTCGTATACGGCGTAGGTCGTGACTTGGCCCGCGACGTAGTTGAGCGGTATGGGGTAGACCTGGCTGAAATCGAAGTGATAGATCGGGGATCGGCGGGCGGGGTCGATCCACACTGGGATGGGGAACTTCCCGTCCATCACGACGCAGCCCGCGGGGAGCGTGTTCGTGAAGTTCGCGGCCGCGATAGACTCAACGGGCACGAGGTTGAACGCTTCAAGGTAATACGTCGTGGACGCGGTGGCGACGCTCGCGCACACGAGGACGACCAGGGCCCCGCGGCGCAGGCCCTTCGGCATCCGGATCTTGCCCAGTCCGGCGAAGCACAGGGCGGGCACGAACGTCGCGATGAGCAGGAGCGAGCGGTCGTAGAACTGCCCCCCGAACCCGAAGATGTCGGCGGCCGCGACGAGACCGGGTCCGATCAGCGCGCTCAGGCCGAGGCGGAACAGAGCCCGAGAGCCTCGGTCGCGGAAGAGGGCCACCAGGGAGACGATCCCCGCGAGACCGTAGATGCCCATGCTCGCGAACCGGATTAGCGGCGCCCATGTGAGGAGGCTCTCGCTCGTCCGGTGCGTCGCGACGTTCACCGTCTGCTCGGGGACGAGCAGGACGTCCTCCATCCGGGTCAGCACTGCGAACTTCGCGGCTTCGGAGGAGCCCACCGCAAGGAAGAACAACCAGGCGAGCCAGACGATCGCAAAGGTCACCGCGACACGGCGCGACATCCTCCCCTCCGCCCTCGCCTCCTCGCGGGAGACGTCCCCGTGGAACCAGGGCATCGAGGAGAGCCCCGCGTTGAGGCCGAGGACCGAGAGCAGGAGGATCGAGGAGGTGGGATGAGAGACGACGAGGCCCCCGAAGAGGGTCACCGCGATGAGCCGCCAGGTCGTTTCCCGCCGCCGGCACGTCGCGAGGACCATCAGGAGGAGGACGAACCCCAGCGACTGCGGGGACACGTGATACTGCGCCCACACCGCGAAAAGGGCCGTGGGTACGGACACCTGACGAGCGACGACCGGGCCGAAGATCGAGCGGACGAGTTCGAAGATGGCGAGGAAGGTAAGCCCACCGGTCAGGAAGGGGAACAGGCCCAGGAATTCGATCGACGGGACGCCACTGGCGGCGGAGACGGTCCAGATCACGAGAAACGCCCCGGGCCAGTTCGCCGAGTACGAGGACGGGTTCGACGAGAGGCGGCCGGAGACCATGAAGCTCTGGGACTCAGCGAAGTGTACGTACGCGTCCCAGTACCTTGGCGTGGGTTCGAAGAGGGAAGGGGTCCCCGCCAGCGTCGCAAGAAGGATGATGCCGGTCACCGCGACGAGAACGTCCGAACCTCTCCATGCCGATATCACGGTCGACGCCGCGATCAGGGAGAGACCGATCCAATACGCGGGCGGCAACAGCTGGAACAGTCCGAGCTGTGCGCTCAGGGGCACATTGTACACCTTCGTCGTCAGGCCGGAGAGGACGACGATGCCGAACCCCGTGATTGCGTACGCGAGCACGATTTCCGGACGGCACCGGTTCCCGGCCTGGGAGGTGCGCCCATTTTGGGACCGAGGAGATGCTCCGCCCGATGAGTTACCCTGCGGCACCGCGGTACACCTCCAGCAACTGGTCGGCGACCACGGGCAGGGCGAAATGCCGTACGGCCCTCTCCCGCGCCGCACGCCCCTCGCGGACGCGGCGCTCATCGTCCCGGAGGAGGGAATCGATGGACTTCCCGAACGCCTCAACTGTTCGGTCGCGCACGACGGAGCCGGTCGCCCCATCCACGACGATGTCCCGGACCGCCCCGACATCGGAGGCGATCGACGGTCGGCCGCACGCGCTCGCCTCGATGAGGGTGAATGGGAGGAGGTCGTTCTTGCTCGTGCAGAGCACGACGTCCGCCGCGTTGTACAGGTCGATCATTTCCTCCCGAGATAGACGTCCGATGAAACGGACGGCGTCGCCGATCCCAAGGGCCGCGGCGAGCGCCCGGAGCCTCTCTAGCTCGGGCCCCGACCCGCGGATCCCGAGGCGGATGTCGGGGTGGCGCCGGACCAGCCCCTTCATCACCCGCAGTGCTAGGTCGACGCCCTTCGACCGGTGGAGGCGGGCGACGAGAAGGAGGACGCGCGCGTCCTCCGGCCACCCGAAGCGCTGCCGTTGACCCCCGTGGTTCCGTGGAGCGTACGCCGCGGTGTCGATTCCGGTCGGGATCCATGGGGTGATCTGACGCTCGTCGACTCCGAGAGACCGGAGGAAGTTCATCGCGCGCGTGGTCCTCGGGACGAACCTCCGTCCCGTCGCGCGGACTTGGCGGCCCAGGGCGGACTCAAACGCGCGTTGGTACGCCGACCCGGGGAACCGCATGCGGCGGAACGTCTCCTGCCAGACGACGAGGGGGACGGACCGCTCCCGGGCGACGCGGGACGCGAAGAACGTGGACGGCTGGTGGAATTCGGAGGCCTGGATCACGTCCGCCTCTCGGAGCGCGCGATGACGGAGGAGTCCCGGGGTCACCGGTACCAGGCCCGGGTGGAAGGGGACTCGGAGGCGCGTGGGCACAGGGACGACGCGAAGACGGGGGTCGAGGGCGTGTTCCTGGCCGTCCATGTACATGTCCCCGAAGAAGACCGTCACGTCATGGCCCCGCCGGGAGAGTTCCGCCCCGAGTTCGACGAGGTTCGTCTCTCTCAGGGCGCGCGCCTCGTTGGCGACGTTCGGGACGGTGGGACGGAGGATAAAGTCGCGTCTCCGATAGGCCGGGGTCGCGGCGATGGGATTGACGAGGGCCACGTTCACGACAACCCCACCGTGGGCGCCGTCCCCTCGGGCGCGGGGTCGTCAGCTCCTCCGTCCGGCACGTCACCCCGAACCACATCGAGGTACGTCCGGAGGTAGGCCTCGGGGTGATGGAATCGCTCGTACGCACTCCGGGCGCCCATTCGGAGCACCGAGGGGTTCCCGGTGCCCTCGAAGCGGTCGATGGCCCCGAGGATGCCATCGGCGTCCGGCTCGAAGGAGAACCCGGTCGCTCCACCGTGGAGCAACTCCTCGAGCCCGCCTCGGCGGGAGACCAAGAGCGGCGTGCCGCACGACATAGCCTCCACAGCCGCGAGGGGCGCGTTCTCCGGCCAGAGGGAAGGGATGACTAGCGCCCGGGCCCCGCGGTACAGTTCCAGGAGACGGTCCCGCGAAACCCAGCCCTCCACCCGGAGCCCGTCCGCCCGTGTTTCGGCTAGATGTCGGAGCGGCTCGTACAGGGAACCACGTCCTACGATCCGGATGGGGAACTCTTTCCGACCGGACGCGGCGACGAGCTCCGAGACTCCCTTGTGCGTCTCCAACACGCCCACAAAGAGAAAATACCCGCCAGATCCGCCAGCCCCGGGATCAGGGTCGGAGTCCGGAGCAAAGTTCGGGATGTGCACGACCGGGCAGCCCATGGTTGTACGAATCGTGCGCGCCATGTAGGCGCTGGGGGCGATCGCGCAGTCGACCCCTGGTAGTCCTCGCCACGACCTCCCGTACCTCCAGAGCTGCGGCGGGCGACCGGAAACCAGCGAGCAGCGGAGACACGTGGGGGTGTCACACGGGTATCGGCCATACTTGAAGAGGTCGCTCCGCGGGCACAGGACCCAGTAGTCGTGCGCGGTGTACAACGCCCGCGCATCCCTGCGAGGCTGGAGGACGTCCAGCCCCAGGAGGGAGATGTTGTGGTGGTGGACGATCTCGGGCCTCACCCTGTCGAGGAGTTGGGTGTGAAACCGCCTCACACTCCCGGAGCGGCCAAGAAGGTGCGCCGCGACGGGGGCCCCCCACCCGTCCCCTGGGATCGGGTGCAGGAGGACGCCGTCCTCGGAGTCCGAGGGAGGCGTCCCGTTCTCCTTCCGCTTCAACCCATAGGCCGCGGGGGAGAACTCGACGTGGACCTCGTGGCCGCGCGCCGCGAGGGCACGGGCCAGATATTGGACGTGGACCGCGTCCCCGCCGAGGTGGTAGGGCGGGTAGAACGTCGTCACCATCAGGAAGCGAAGCGTCTCCATCGCTCTAGTGCGTCCCCCGCATCCCGTGGACGAAATAGTTCCTCAGAATCCGGATCGCGTAGCGCGACGCGAGTTCGAAGTCGTCCCGGTTTGCGAGTGCAAAGCGGATGTTCTGCCTCCACCACTGCGGGTTGAGGTAGAGCTTCCGGTACGCGAGCTTACGGAGCCCGTTCAGCTCCGTCGGGGTGAGGCCGCCCGTGCCGACGATCGCGTCGTCCTGGTACATCTTCCTCCAGTTCAGCTCGGGCAGGGCTCCCGCCCGCCGGAGCGACTCGTAGAGCTCCGTCCCCGGGTACGGCGCGAGGACGTTGAACTGGGCCCCGTTCGGGAGCGTCCGGAGGGCGAACCGGATCGTGTCCATCGCCGACTCGCGGGTCTCGCCCGGCAGACCGAGGATGAACGCGCAATACGTCTTGATTCCCGCCTCCTTCGCCCAGCGGATCGCCTGCGCCGCCTGCTCCACCGTCGCCTGCTTGCTGACCTGGTCGAGCACCGCCTGGTTCCCCGATTCGACCCCGTACGAGATTCCCGCACAGCCCGCCCCCCGCATCGTCCTCAACAGGTCGGGGTCCACGAGGTGCACGCGCGTGTTGCAGTACCAACGGATGTCCAGGCCTTCGCGCCGCATGCCCTCGCACAGCTCGCGAACCCGGCGCTTGCTCATCGTGAACGTCTCATCGAAGAACGAGACCGTCCGGATCTTGAAGCGTTCCTCGAGGTACTTCAGCTCCGCGAGGACGCTGTTCGCCGACCGGAACTTCCAGGCGGTCTTGGCGACGGTGCAGAAGGAACACGCGTACGGGCACCCCTTGCTCGCGTACATGATCGTGAACGGCTTGCACGCAGGGGCCGACACGAAGTAGGGGGAGAGGGACGGCAGGAGGTCGTACGCCGGCACCGGGATTGCGTCATAGTTCTTGATCGGCGGGGCGTCCGGTGTCAGGCGGACGTGCCCGTCGTGCCGGAACGCGAGGCCCGGGACCGAGTCGAGCGGGGCGCCGCCCTCGAGGGCCTCCGCCAGCCTCGGGCCGACGGTCTCGTACTCGTGTCGGAGGTAGATGTCGAGTCCCGGGGCATCGTTCATCACGTCCAACGGCACGGTCCGGAGGGTCCAGCACATCCCGATCGTGCGCGCACCGGGACGGATCCGCTTCGACGCCCGGGCCAGGTCGAGGTCATGGTCGTACGTCGTGGGCGTGAACCGGAAGATCAGCGCGTCGTAGTCCGTCCTCCCGAGCCAGGATTCGACCTGCGAGTAATTCGCATCCAAGCCGTTCGCGTCGAACAGGTTGACAGAGTGCCCGGCTTCCCGGATCATCGCCGCGAGCTGGAGCAGGCTGTACGGCTCGAGCACGGAGTACCGCTCCGCCACCTCGCACCGTTCCTCCCGCACAACGGAGACGCCGTCGAATCGGGGCGGGTTCACGAGGGCGACCTTCATGACGCCGCACCCCCGCACGCTTCCTCGAATAGCCTGAGGGTCCGGTCGGCCATCCGTTCGACCGTGGCGTTTTCCTCCACCCACCCGCGGGCCCGCGCCGCGACCTCCCGTGCGCGACCCGCGTCGGAGAGGACGGTTTCGACCCGATCGACGAGCCCGTCCACATCTCCCGGCGGGAACAGCCATCCCGACTCCCCGTCGGTGACGATCTCGCGCACCCCTCCCGCGGCGGCTGCGATCAGAGGCGTGCCGCTCGCCATCGCCTCCAGCGCGACCATGGGGCAACTCTCCGAGAAGCTCGGGAGGACGACGGCGTCCGCACGGTGGTACAGCGCGGGCATCGCTCCGTACGGGACCGAACCCAGGAATCGGCATCGCTCGCGATCCAGCCCGATTGCATCCGCCATCCCCCTCCAGGCCGCCGGGTCACCCGGCCCCGCGAGAAGGAGGCGAATCGTCCGGTCGAGGCGGGTCATCGCGCGGAGCAAGGTCTCGATTCCCTTGAGGGCAAGGAGCCGACCCGCGAAAAGCAATGTTTGGCCGTCGTCCCGATTGCGGTCCGCGTCGTGCCCCGGAGGCAGGCGAGCGAAGGGTTCCATGGAGATCCCGTTGGGGATGATCGCCGACACGCGTGGGGCGAGGCGATAGCGGGAGACGGCGTGGTTGCGGACCCACTGGGAAACGAAGATCATCGCGGCCGTGTTCCGGAGGTAGCGGCCTTCGACCTTCCTGAACACAGGGCGCCACCGCGCGATTGTCTTCTCCCGGGCGTCGCGGGGCGCGCGACCCCCCGCGCGGAGCGTCCCCTCGACCTGGGTGCCCAAGGTGGTGTGCACCGTGACCGCGCGGGCCCCCGAGAGCCGCCGCAAGCGGGCCAGCAGGTCCGACATGTAGGCGTGGTTGGCGTGCACGACGTCGAAGGAGTGGATGCGATCGAGCCGCGGAAGGTGTCTGAACGCCGCAAGCTGGAAGGACAAGCCGAGCCCCGCCTTGCTCGCTCCGTCGGGGTGAATCACGTGCACCTGGATGCCGTCGAGCGACCGGGCGCTCGCCGCCACTCCCCCGCGGGCCGTGGTCACGACATGGACCTCGGCGCGGTCCCGGAGCCCCATCGCAAGGTTGTACGCGTACGTCCCGATTCCGCCCCACGTCGGAAGGAACTCGGGCGTCAGGAGGCAGACTTTCACGAGGTCTCCTCCCGCATCGCCTTCGACGCCGGGAGGGTCGGCCGGGGGTCCGTCCGCGACCGACGGAATCGACGCGCGAGGAGCCGCCAGGCGATGACGACCCCGGTCCGCAGCGGGACGAGCTTCGCCTCCCCGACGCGGCATCCGTACGAGATGGGCACCTCCCGGACCCGGGCGCGGCGCTGGCAGGCCGATGCGAACAGGTCCGCCTCGAGATCAAACCCTTTGGCGACGAGCCCGAACCGCCGGAGGGCGTCCTCCCGGAACCCCCACATCCCTGTGCACACGTCCGTGACCGGTACCCGGAAGAGGAGGCTCGCGAGCGCGCTGAGAAGGCGGTTGCCCGCGAGGTTCAAGCCGCTGATCGCGCCGTCCGCGATCGAGCCCCGCAGCCTGGAGCCAAGGATCACGTCCCCGCCGGCCTCGAGGGCCTCGACGAAGTGCGGAATCTCCTCGGGAGGGTACGTCCCGTCGGCGTCGAGCATCACGAAGAACCGGTTCTCGGGCCTGCCCGTCGTCCCCGGGCGGGACAGTAGGCGGGTGAACGCCTGGCGCATCGCGTTCCCCTTCCCGGCCCCCGTCTGCGTGAACGTCGTCGCCCCCCGCCCTCGCGCGATGTCCATTGTCGCGTCCGTCGATTGGCCGTCGACCACCCACACGGCGACGTCGTAGCCGAGGGAACGGAGGCCTTCCCGAGGGATTCGGTCGATCACGTCGCCGATCGCGCCCTCCTCGTTGAGGGCCGGGAGGAGGACGACAACCTGGCCCCGCAGGCGATCGCCTTGACGCGAGGGACCCTCCGGGAGGGGCGCAGCCTCTGAGGGAGGAGGGCCCTCGATTGCCCCCGTCGCCCCGGCCATGACGGTCCTTTCCGTCCTCGATCCCGGTCCGTTCATCGGCAAGTCTCCCCCTGCGGGGCGGCGGGCGATTTCGGGCGCGGGCGCAGGGCGGGGGTCGGACCCCGCGATTGGCCCAAGACCTGCGCCCCGGTCCATTACACTCGTCGCCATCGCAAGGACGGCGCCCGACTCGGCGCGGGTTCAAAAGAGGTGTATGTTTCGGACCGGAGGAACCGTACCCCTATGTGCGACCCGCGCGCATGTCTCACACAAAGGAACATCTAAGAACACAAAGGCAGATAGAGGTGTGGCCTCGTCGGGAGGATGAGGCGCACAATGCTGAAGGGCAGCGTGACGAGGTCGGTCCGCATCGAAAAGGACGCGGACGAACGCCTGCGAGCGCTGGCCGACCAGAGCGACACGAGCGTGAACACGCTCGTCAATCGGGCCCTCCGGAAGTTCGTCGAATGGGACGCGTACGGGGAGAAGTTCGGATTCGTCGCCGTCCCGGGGATCATGCTCACGAAACTCATGGACCACCTGACGGATGAGCAGGCCCGCGCCCTCGGGTCGTGGGCGGGGAAGAACCTCCTGAGGGAGTTCATCACGTTCTGGTTCAAGGAGATCACTCCCGAGACGTTGCTCGAGGGCTTCCCGAGGCTTTTCGCGAAGTACGCCCACGCCTTCGCGTATGAGGAGCACGTCGAGGACGACTATCGCGTGATCATCCTCAAGCACGGGAGCGGTCCGAGGTGGTCCACGTTCTACCAAGAGGCGACGGAGACCGCCTTCCGGGAGCTTATCAACCGCGAGGTCCACGTGGAGAAGTCCGAGAATCAAGTCGTCCTGCGGCTCCGGCGGCTGGAAAAAAGGATTAAGTAGGCGGTGGGTTGCGGACAGAGTAGCCGTTCCCGTCGGAGCGTAGGGCATTGCCAGCCAGCAGCAGCGTTACGCGTACGATTCGCATCGAGAGGGATGTGGACGACTTCCTCCGCCGGTTCGCCGACCGCGAGGGGATCAGCGTCAACTTCCTGGTGAACAAGGCGATCCGCCGATTGGTGGAGTGGGACGTCTTCGCGGAGAAGTTCGGGATGATCGCCCTCCCCGGGTCCCTCCTCGTGAAGATGATGGAATCGCTCTCGGACGAGGAGTCCGTGGCCCTCGGAGAATGGGTCGGGCAGAACCTCCTCCCCGAGTTCTTGACGTTCTGGTTCAAGGAGGTCAGCCTGCAATCCGTGGTCGTCGGCTATTCCCGCCTGACCGCACGGTATGCTCGGGCGTTCGAGTACGAGGAGCGGTCGAATGCCGGTCAGTGGACGATCGTCTTCAAGCACGGGAGCGGCGCGCGCTGGTCCCTGTACTACGAGGCGCTGCTCCGTACCGCCCTCAGGAACCTCCTCAAGGGCGCGGAGATCCAAACGGAGAAGACGGACGACCAGGTCCTCGCGCGGTTCTCCCTGGTGTGACCTGGCCTTAGGAGCTCGTCGTGCTCCTCCGGCCCTGCTTTGCGGGGGTGGCCCGCGGGGACTCCTTCCCGACGCTGGCGATCGCCCTGCGTTCAATCGCCTCGGCGAGCCAAGACATCGTCTGCCGGAGCCCGAAGCAGACCCGGTCGATTTCCGCGTTGCCCGTGTCCACCTTGTCCTTCCGCGCGAGAAGCATCGCCTTGACCACCGGGGCGTTGTGCGCGCCGAAGAACTCCTCGAAGGCCTTCCAGTACGCAGCCTGGTACTTGTCGTCGTTTTTCAGGCCCAATCGTCCGGCCAAGTGCACGGAAGCCTCCTCCATCGGCGAGCTTACGTTCGGGCGGGGATGTGCGGGGAGCGCACAGAGATCCCGCGCTTGCCGATGTCCACTGGGATAAGCCCCATCTGGTGGCTCGTCCCTCGCATCTTCGTGACCTCGAGGTAGCGTACGCGGGCGTCTCCGGTGACGGGCACCAAGGAGAAGTAGACGACCCCATCGGCGATGAACTCATGCATCCCGGCGGCTCCGGACGAGTCGTTGTTGGGCGTCTCAGTGATCATGAGCGTGGTGCACCCCGCGCCCCCCACGATCTTCCCGAGGAGCATGTGCGTGAAGACCCGGAGCTCGCCCGGGCTGTCGAAGGCCTGGGTCATCGCGGTGAACGAATCGATGACGAGGCGGACGATCCCGAACTCGTCGATGTTCCGGACGATCTCCTCCCAGATCGCCGGCAAGCCCTCCGCGGTGAGGGTGGGCATCTCGAGGAACCGGAACATCTTCTTGCTCTGGAGGGGCGGGATGTCGAAGCCGAGGCGCCGCATGTTCCGGAGGTACGTCTTCTCTCCCTCCAGCATCGACACGTACATGCCCGGCTCCCCGTGCTCCCTCGCCCCGTAGTACAGGAACTGGGACCCGAAGATCGTCTTCCCCGTGCCCGGCCGGCCCGCGAGGGTGATCAGGCTCCCCGCCGGGTAGCCGCCCTCCAACATCTCGTCGAACCCCGGGATTCCCGTGGCGACTCTCGCGTCCCCATCGAGGGCGACCCGGCTCGAAACTTTCCCCTGCATCATGCTACCTCCTTCGTTTGCTCCAGTGATCTCGTGATGACCTCGAAGAGATCCTCCCTGGACCCGTGGGGGTGCGGCCGGAGGCGGGTCGACGGGATCGCCCTAACGAGCTGGTGCTCGCTGGACATCAGAGCGATGTCCTCGAGCGGGATCAGCTCAAACTCCGGGTACCCGTGGTCGAACGTGAACTGCAGTCCGTAGAACCCGGTCCGCGGCTTCACGCCGTACAGGATGAGGGTGCCCCACCGCTGGGTGAGGACGAGATGGATCTGCGAGATGTTCGCGACCTTCTGGGTGAGCTCGAGGTTGGGCCGCGCGACGATCGATTGGATGTCCTTGTTCACCGCCGCGCGCGCCGCGACCGTCGCAAGGAAGTTCATCACACCTTGTCCGTAGAAGTTCTCCACAGTGTCGAGGGCCATCAGCATCCAGATTGTCTTCCCCTGCGCCTTATACGCGCTGTACGTATCGAGCCACTTGTCGAAGTCCTCCGTTGGATTCAGGGAGAACTTTATCGCGACGGGGTCTTCCACCCGGTCCGTCGTGAACACCCGCATGTTCGCGTTGTATACGTCCTCGGGCATGAACTGGGTCGCGAAGAGTCGGGCCCGCGTCGGGTCGTAGTCGCTGTACGTGAACGCCATCACCGCGTTGTTCGTGGCCAGGAAGTTCAGGAGCGCGGTGAGGGGAACGTACACCTGCCCTTCGAAGGGGACCTCGCCGCGGATCTCGAGCAGGACCGTCGAACCCCGCGGGACCCCCCCGCCGAGGAGGGCGTCGATGTCGCGGCTCCCCGTCGACATGTGCGTGGGCGAGTTCTCTAGGGGTCGGAACATCGAGGTCCGCTCGGGGAGGGTGAACGCGAACGGTTCCAGGTACCGGAGCCGGCCTCCCGCGAGAGTGAACAGGTACCTCTCTTGCCGAATCGGGATTCCGCGGAGTTTCCGGATCTCGAGTTCCCGGACCCGCCGGTCGTCGATCGTCCTCTGGTGGAGGACGATGATCGCGTCCGCCAGCTGGTCAAGGGTCGTATCCGTCTCCGGGCGCTCGCTCACCAGAATCATGCGGGCGTGGGTGTCCTCGAGGACCGCCATGAGGGATTGCTCCACCTTCATCCGGGTCTCCTGCGGGAGGTAGTCGGCGATGCCCTCCCAGGAGTCCAGCACCACGAGCGGGCTCCGCATGTTCGAAAGCAGCCGGTGCAGTCCGGAGACGACGTTGTGGGCGACGACGAACTGAGAGGGATCGAATTCGAGCGTCGTGAAGAAATGGACGTTCGGCCGGGCGGCGAGCTTGGTGAACAGGGCGTGCTGGGTCGCAATCTTGTCCGGGTACGATCGGGTGGAGATGTGGACGGTGTCTCCCGCCCCGGTCTGGAGCCGCGCCATGAATTCGAGGGCCGCGGTCGTCTTCCCGGTCCCCGTCGCTCCCTTCACGAGCAGGAGCAGACTCTCGCGGCCTAGTTTTTCCTCGAGCTCCCTCGGCAGGAGCGTTTCCATTTCTTCGTCGCCATCGCTCGGCGTTGCCGTGAACTTGATCACTCGGGACCCCCTCCCTACCTCGACGACGAAGTGATGAGCGGGACGTTTATCTTTATCCGGTGCTCTAGTGTGCTGTTTTGTGTTCACCCGATGGCTCCCCCCTTCTCCGCAGAAGCCGAGGCGGGAGGGGAGTGGCGGATCGGGGCTATGGACAACCGCGGTTCCCCTTCCCGTGGGTACGCGCCGGTCCCGGACGTTCCAGGCGACCAGGTCCGTGCGAAAACCCGCCATGGGAGACCCGGATCACCCTCCCCGATTCCGGTCCAGCGCCGGTCCTCGGAACAGCCGACGAGTCTGGTGAACACCTCCACCCGGGAATCGTCAACAAGGGCCATGTGCGCTACGTACACCTGTGGAGTCGGTAGGGCACGGCGGGATACACGTGCAGGCCACGTCAGTCTAGCACGGACGGGAAGGGCGCCGCGACCTATGGGACTCCCCGGTAGAAGTCGGTCGCGATGTATAGGACAAACAGGACGAACAGGGGTCCCGCGACGATGTCGAGGGCCCGACGGAGGCGACTCCCGATTCGCGCCTCGAACACGTGACGGACAACGAGGATCAGGACGAGCGCCACGGCGACTCCCGCGCTCGCCCCGCGCCACAGTTCCCAAAGGCTCGTCATTTCGCCTCCCGCTCGGGCATGCAAGGGGTGGATAAGAAACCTGGACGTTCAGTGGTGCGCTACCCGAGTACACTCACAGCTCCGCCCGAAACCGCTTCAGGAGCAGGGAGTTCGTGACGACGGACGCGGAACTGAAGCCCATGGCGGCGCCGGCCAAGATGGGGTCGAGGAGAATCCCGAAGCCGGCGAGGACGCCCGCGGCCACCGGGATGAGCGCGGTGTTGTAGAAGAACGCCCAAAAGAGATTCGATTTGATCTTTCGAACGGTCCTCTTGCTTAGCCGGATGGACGCCACGACGTCTCGCAGGTCGTCCTTGATGAGGACGATGCCCCCCGCCTCCATCGCGACGTCCGTGCCGCTGCCCAAGGCGATCCCGACATCGGCCTGGGCGAGCGCCGGGGCGTCGTTGATGCCGTCGCCCACCATCGCAACGATGGCCCCCGATTCCTGGAGCTCGCGGATCTTGTTCGCCTTCTCGCCCGGCAGGACCTCCGCAAGAACCTCCGTGACTCCGAGCTGCCCGGCAATCGCCTCGGCTGTCCGGCGGTTGTCCCCCGTAAGCATCAAGACGCGAATCCCCATCCCCCGAAGTGCGTCCACGGCGGCCTTGGAATTATCCTTGAGGGTATCGGAGACCCCGACCACGCCCACGAGCCTTCGGTCCGCCGCGATGAGAATTGCTGTCTTCCCGTCCTGTTCCAGACGGTGGATAGCGGGTTCAACGTCGCCGAGCGAGATGCCTGTTTCCTCGATGAGCTTTCGATTGCCCAGGAGAGCCAACGCACCCTGGACGCGCGCACGGACACCGAGTCCCGGTAGCGCCTCGAACTCGGTTGCCTCCGGGATCGCGAGGTGTCTCTCCTCCGCCAGCTGCACGATTGCCTGGCCGATGGGGTGTTCCGATCCATGTTCCGCGGATGCCGCGAGACTCAGGATGCTCTCCTCGGTTTGTCCGAGCAGTGGTACGATGTCCGTCACCGAGGGCGTCCCTCGGGTCAGCGTGCCGGTCTTGTCGAACACGATCGCGGTGACCTTTTCCGCCTTCTCCAAGTACTCTCCTCCCTTGATGAGGAGGCCTGCTTCCGCGCCTTTGCCCGTGCCCACCATAATCGCCGTCGGGGTCGCGATCCCGAGGGCGCACGGGCATGCGATGATGATGACGGCGACGAACACGAACAGCGCGGACGTGATCGGGGCGTGGAGGCCGTACGCAGCGAGGAGGGACCGCCACGCCGCGAATCCCAGGAAGTACCAGTACGCGGCCGCGACGACCGCCGCGGTGATCACGGCGGGGACGAAGACCGCCGCGACTCGATCCGCGAACCGCTGGATGGGCGCGCGCGCCCGCTGTGCGTCCTCCACGAGTTGGATGATCTGGGACAGGGTCGTGTCCTTGCCGACCCTGGTGGCGCGGATTCGGAGTAGCCCGGATCGATTGACCGTCGCCCCGATCACGCGCGCGCCCGCGTCTTTGTCGATGGGCATGGACTCGCCTGTGACCATCGATTCGTCGACCGATGAGGATCCGTCCACGACGATGCCGTCCACCGGAACCCGCTCACCCGGTCGGACGACAACGACGTCGTCGATTTGGACGAGCTCCACCGGGACATCCTCTTCCCTGCCCTCTCGGAGGACCTTCGCGGTGCGTGGCTGGAGGTCCATGAGCTTCCGCAGGGCTTCGGAGGCCCGCCCCTTTGCAATTTCCTCGAAGTACTTCCCCAAGAGGATCAGGCCGATGATGATCGCCCCCGTGTCGAAGTACGTTGACGGGTCGAGTCCCCGGACGCCGAGGAGGAGGGCCGTGAGGACGGCCGTGCTGTACCCCCATGCCGCGGTCGTGCCCATCGCGATGAGGACATCCATGTTCGCGCTTCGGTTCCGGACCGCGTCCAGGGTCCCGCGATAGAAGCGCAGGCCCGGCCCGAACTGGACGGGGGTCGCGAGCAGGAAGACGGCGACTGTGAGCGGGAGCATCCACGCGTCGGGGGTCCACCGCAACTCCGTCGCGAGCGAGAGAAGGAACGCGGGAATCGCGAGAGCGAACGAGAGGACGACGAGGGTCCGGAGCTTCCGAAGCTCCCTCTCCGGCTCGAGGAACGTCTGCCGGCAGGTTGTCGAGCAGAAGTAGTAGCGCCTTCCGCCCACGGTGGCAGTGAGCTGGGACGTCGATTCGTCCACGTACATCCCACATACCGGGTCCACGGCCATGGCGTCCTCACGGGTGGCCACGCGTGCGTCGGTCATCCCGCCTGCGCTTTACAAATGTAAAGCCTTAATCGGGGGCCCGCCTTGAGTCCGCCGATGGACCTAGACCGGACCGATGTCGGGATCCTCCAGGCCCTCCAGGCGGATGCCCGCCTTTCGTTCCGGGACCTCGCGCGACGCCTGGGCGTGAGCGTGCCGACGATCAGCGCGAGGGTCTCCACCCTCCGAGACCTTGGGATTCTCACGGGTTTCCACGCCGCCGTCGACCCAGAGAAACTGGGGCAGGTACGGGTCGTGCTGCTCGTCCGATTCGCCCGCGGGTCGGGAGACGCGGTAGGCAACCGGATCGCTGCCCTTGAAGGCGTCCGGTGGACCGTGCGGACGCGGGACGACCGCATCGTCGCGGAGGCCGTCCTGCCGCGGGCTGCCGCCCTCGAGGAATTCCTCGCGCGGGTGCGCTCCGTGCCCGGAGTGGCCGTGTGCGAACACCACGTGGCGACGAAGGCGCTGAAGGAGTCTCCTCGGGCGGTGATCGAAGATGGAATCGCTGCGGTCCTGAGTTGCTTCGAGTGCGGGCAACCGATTGAGGGAGCTCCACTGCGGATCCGACTCGACGGACGTTTCCACTACCTTTGCTGCCCCTCATGCGAACGGCTGTTCCGCGACCGATACGCGAGGGTCAGGTCCCGCGCGGGCGGGTCCCCGCCTCGGGGTCGACCGCCCCGCTCCCCTTAGGGGAAGGCGCCCGGCCTCAACGGAACATCATGGCCGACGTGTCCGTCGTCGTCGCGGGCTTCGCCTCGTCCCTCAGCTTCCGGAGGTGCGTCTCGAGGGCCTTCGCCTGCTCTCTCAGGGGCTCGAGGTTGAGCTTGATCTCCGGCAGGAGCGTGTCCACGACCTCCAGGAGGCGCGCCGCGGCGTTCGCGTCGGGAATCGCGGGCTGTGCCTCGGCGAGGAGGGTGATGACGTCATAGGACTGCCAGCGCCCTTCGTTCAGCAGGACTCCCGAGACCCCCGAGATCATCCCCGTCTCCAGCTGCTGGATTCCCGCCTCGGAGAGCGACTTCCGCGCGGAGTCCGTGCTCCCCACCCCCCATACCGCGACCTCGCGCACCGGCTCCTCCGCAGGCATCGGGAGGCCCTCGAGGGACACGATCTGGCGGCATTTGTGCGAGGTCGCCCACCGCAGAAGCTCGAGGGCGAGCGAACGGTGGACGCGGGGCGGTAGGGGGACCTCCGCGATGAAGATCGCCAACTTCGCGGCAGGGAGGGCATAGATGCGGACCGGGAATTTCGGCTTGAACGCGTAGACCATCGATAGGGGCGGGAAGTCATCCGAGTCGATTGCGCACACCTGGTCTGTGGGCAGGGTGGTGATCATGTACGTCGCGGCAATCGTGCTCACGAGGCCGACGCTTGGGATCGCCTCGATGATGGTGCCGCCGGACAGGTCTACCTCTTTGAACGTCCGGAAGGTGATCTCCGTCATCCGGTGGGCCCTCCCGGCCCATCGGCGGTATCGTATAATAAGGGGAGCAAGAGAACAAAAGAGTGGAGCCCCGTGGCCCCATGAAACGGGCTAGGCGATCCAGTTCAAGATTCTCTGCAACCGCGTGCGGCTCGGGACTAAACCGAGGCGGTGTTGGTGCGCTCCGCCGCCGCGGAACGTCCAGCGGCGCAAACCGTGCCAGCGGATTCAGGGATGCAAACATTTACAATATATATACAACCTTAGAGACGTACATACCGGATATAGCCCGAATGGTGGGCGTGTACAGTAGGGAGCGAGCAAACGAGGCGGTTCCCATGGAGTCCCGGAAGATCCAGAAGGTCGGAGCGGCGACGCTGACGATTTCCCTCCCGAAGGAATGGGCCCGCCGGCGCAACCTGAAGAAGGGGGATCAAGTCTTCCTGCTTGAGGAGGGAGAGGCGCTCAAGGTCCTTCCGGGGCCCGCTGCAGAAGAGCGCCAGCGGTCTGCCCAGGAATACGTGGTGGATGCGGATCTTTGCGATCTAGATGGCATGCTTGAGCGCGTCATCGTGGGGAACTACGTCCTCGGAAAGGAGCGGATTGTCGTCCGGTCCGCCCAGAGGCTGCGCAGCGGACATCAGGACGAGGTGCGGCGGGCGGTTCGGCGCCTCATGGGCATGGGGATCATCGAGGAGGGCCCGGCGCGGGTCGTCCTGCATTGTTCTATCGATCCCTCGAACTACCCAATCGAGGCCCTGCTGAAGCGCCTGTATAATTTGGGCGCGACGATGCTCTCCGAATCGTGCGAAGCGCTCGCCAAGGGCAACGCCGCGCTTGCCGAGGATGCGATGAAGCGCGAGGACGACGCGGACACGATGTACTGGTTGATCCTCCGACTCATTCTCCTCGCCCAGCTCGACGAGGGCCTCGTCGAGAAGCTCGGGATGCGCTCGCGTCTGGAGATCGCCGGCAACCGGGCGATCGCACGAGACCTCGAGGTCGTCGCAGACCATTGCTATGAGATCGCCGCCGCGGTGAAGGAGATCATCGGGCAGGACCTCCCGATACCCGCCTCCGTCCTAAAGGCCCTACAGAGCCTCGCCGACGTGATCGGCCAGGCGTACGCGAAGGCCCTGGGGGCCCTCTTCTCCCGTGACCTCAAGCAGGCGAACGAGGCCCTTCACCTGTGCGAGGATTTGGGCCGGCGGGAACAGGACCTCATCCGGGCAGTGATTCGGGGGATCCGCGACCCGCAGGGGACGCTGCCCTTCGGGCGAATCTACAGCGGGTTCGCGCAGGTCGGCGGGTACGCGAGGTCGATCGCGCTGATCGCGTTCAACCGGTACCTGGAGAAGCCCACGAACCTGAGCCGTCCGTCGACCTCATCGTCCTAGACGGCCTCGCCTCAACCAGCTGCTACCCGCCATCGACGTGAAATATGGCCCCCGGGCTACGGGCCGCCCTTCCGAAGGGCCCCTGCGAACTCCGGTGCAACGGAGAACTTCGTGGCGCGGGACGGAATCGTGTCCGAGGTCGCGACCTCGTCGCACACCGCGAGCTTGTCCCACGCGTTCCCCACGAAGAGCCCATGAAGGGCGGCGACGAGGACGTGCTTCGCTCCCTGTGCTTTCATTTCCCTCGCCGCCAGGGCCACGGTCCCGCCCGTGGAGATCACGTCGTCCACGATCGCCACCCGGCGGCCCCGCACGTCGAGGCGCTTCGGGTCGAACTTCACGGTGTACGAGTCGATCCGCGTCTTCTCGAGGGCGTCCCAGGGGATTCCGGAGGTCTCCGCCACCTCCTTCGCGTGGCGTGCCGCCCCGTCGTCCGGCGCGAGGACGAAGTCCACCTCGCGGCCCCCTAGATACCGCCCGATGGCGGGCATCCCGCTCACCTCGCGCGCGGGGATGTCGAAGAACGTGAGGAGGTCCGGATGGTGGAGTCCCATCGTGAGCAGTTCGTCCGCCCCCTCCTGCAGGTGGCGCGCGATCGCCCGGGCGGAGAGGGCCTCCCCGGGTTCGAACCGCTTGTCCTGCCGGCCGTATCCGAAGTAGGGAATCACGAGCGTTACCCGCCGGGGCTTCAGGTCCCGCACGGCGTCGAGGAGCAGCAGGAGCTCGACGATTTTGGGGTCCGGGTGGGTCGTGGCGACCACGACGACGCGCTGCCCCTCGAGGGGGGCCAGGATTCGCACGTACCGCTCGCCGTCGGGGAACCCGCCGGGGTGCTTCTCGTAGGCGACCTCGATGAACTCGCCGCCCGCAGCCTTCGCGAGTTCGCGGGCCAGGCCCACGCTCGCGGACCCCGCGACGACCTTCACCGAGCCACCCAGGGATAGGCAAGGCCGCGCACGATATAAACCGTCCCGCTCCCGCGCCGCCCGCCGCAATGTTTATTCCCGCCGCGCCGTAGGCGGGCGGGGGAACCAGCCTGAAGGACGCCCTCGTGATCGTCGACATGGTGAACGACTTCGTCACCGGGAAGCTTGCGTGCCCGAGGGCGGAGCGGATCATCCCGAACATCCGCCGGCTGGCCCGGGCGGCCCGGGGCGCGGGGGTGCCCGTGATCTACGTGAACGACGCCCATCTCCCGACGGATTTCGAGCTGAAGGTATGGGGCCCGCACTCGATGCAGGGCACGCCGGGTGGCGAGGTGATCCCCGCGCTGAAGGCGCGGAGAGGGGACTCCGTTCTGGAAAAGCGCACGTACAGCGCGTTCTTCGAGACCTCGCTTGACACCTTGCTGAGATCGTTCCGAGCGGAGAACCTGGTCATCGTCGGGCTCCACACGAACATCTGCGCCCGGCACACGAGCGCGGACGCGTTCTTCCGGGGCTATCATCCCGTCATCCCCGAGGACGGGGTGGAGTCCTTCACGGAGGACGCCCACCGGGACGGCCTCGACTACATCAAGACGAACTACCTCGGCGAGATTACTGCGACGAGCGAGCTCGCGCGGACGTGGCGATAACCCTAAATTGCGGGGCCCGCGAGGCTCCGGTCGACCTCCCGCAGGAGGCCGGGGAGGGCCCGGTGGATCGGGGCCTCGTCCGCGCCCTCTACGAGTGTCACGATCAACCCCGCGGAGAGCGATGGCGTCGAGGCGAGGATGATCTTCCAGGTCGGCCCCCCCAGGGTCACCTCGGACATCCCCGGGAGGCGGAGGTTGGCCGCAACGGCGGAACCCGCCCACGCGGCCAGGTTCGCCATCGCGGTCGCCGCGATGAGCTGGATCCGTTCCTCGGGCGGCAACGAGCTGGCAATCGGGATCCCGTTCGGCCCCGTGACCACGACGCCCGTCGCCTCAGGGCAGGACCCGAGGAAGTATCCGATGAGGGCGTCGAGCACGGGCGCGGGGGCCCAACGCTGCGATTGGACCAGCTCCGTTTCGGCCAGAGGACGTTTCCCTCCGTCCCCCGTTCGGCAGTCATCGACAATAAGGGTTCGCTCACGATTATCACAAAGCGAAATGACGAAGAGTATCCGCCGCGAGAACCGGGCACGAGGATTATTCCGTTGTCGATCACCTCTGCATGGTCGATGGGCGTCCTTGAGTCGAGATGTCCGACGTGCCGCAAACTACTGACAATCGTCTACCAGGATCGGAGCCTCGAGACCCTCCTCGTCGAACGGACGTGCGACTGCCCTGCCGTGGCGATGCCCCGGGTCGTATCGGATTGATGCGCACCCCCGTTAGGGTGAGGTCTCTCTATCACTCGGGATAATCGAGACGCCAGCTTTAGGCCCCGGAGGCCCGCTTGCGGGTCCTGCCATGGCGACGGAAGTGGAGATCATCCGAGGGGTGTCCGCGGCGTTTCTCCTCGGTGGCTGGACTCTCCTGAGCTCGTTCGGGATCGTCCTCTACTTTAGCCTCCGGGGTCTACCGAAGGAGGTCCTCGGCGCGCGCCTCTTCCTGAACCTGGACAAGGTGGGCCGGGGGTTCCTCCTGCTCTCTCTCGCCTTCGCCGTCATCCTCCTGGCCGCGGTGCCCGCGAATGTCGGGGTCCCGGGAGCCCCCTACATCGGCCTGGCGGGCAGCTGCGCCTGGTTCGTTGCGACCCTTCTTTCGATGTACTATCTCTTCAAGTCCCTATATGTGCCGCGAACGATCCGCAAGAAATTCGGAGCGCCCTCTTAGTCCCACGGTCCCATCAGGGATGCGAACTGGGGGGGTCAGACGGGAGCGGGTCGCCTCTCCCGGTCCGACGGCGGGGGGAGACCCGTGAGCGGGGGCGCCGTCGCATCCGCGGCGACTGTGCACGTACGCGGGCTGACGACGGAATCCCGCATCACTGGAATCCTGGAAGCCTTCGAGCGCCAGGTCGATGGCGTCCGTGGAAGCGCGGTGGCGGACCGGGACGGCCTGCCGATCGCGAACGGGTTCAAAGAGCCGTTCGACCTCCTGAGTGTTGCCTCGATGGGTACCCTCGGGATGCAGTCCGCCCGGAAGGTGTCCGAGTTCATCGGGGTGAAACCGCCGCGGGCGGTCGTCCTCGAGTCCGACGACGCCAAGATCGTGATCCGCGACCTCGGGGGCGGCCAAGCGACGTTCATCGTGGTCGTTCGGCCCGAGGCGAACCTCGGCTTCGTGAAGCTCCAGATCGAGACCGCCGCGAAGCGGCTGGAGGTGGAGCTCGGCCTCGTCCCTCCCTCTGCCGGATCCGGACTCGAGGAGGTGTTCCTGCTCACACAGGGAGGGGTCTTGATATCGCACCTCTCCCGCAAGATGATCCATCCGACGGATCGCGACGTCCTCGGGGCGATGTTGGTCGTCGTCCAGGAGTTCGTGAGGGACTCGTTCCAGGGGAAGGGTGGGGCCCTCGAGGAGGTGCGACTTGCGAACTTCCACGTGCGTCTCATCCGGGGTAGCCACACGAGCCTGGCCCTCGTGTGCTCCCGTCCCCTGGGAGAGCGCTTCCTTGATCACGCTCTCGGGGCCCTCGGGGCCTTCGAGCAATCGAACCCTGGCGCCCTCGACCCATGGGCCGGGGACGCGAACAAGCTGAAAAACCTCGACCAGTTGCTCGAGGAACTCATCAACCCGCCCGTCTCGTAGGGGGTAGGGCATCAGAGCTTCGCGATTTCAGCCTCGATCGCCCCCAGGAAACCTGGGAGGCTCATCTTCAGGAGTCCGAGGTTCGCAGGCTCCTCCAGCATGATCAGTAGGATGGCGGAACCCATAGGAGTGGACGCCGCCACGACCTTCCAGGTCCCGCCCTCCACGGTGACGCTGGGCGTCCCCTTGTAGTCAAGGTTTCTCGCAACGCTCGCCCCCGCCTCGACCGCGAGGGCGGCCATCGCGGACACCGCGATGAGTTCGACCCGCTTGCGGGCGCGGAGGGAGCTGGCGATCGGGAGCCCGTTGCGATGGGCGACGACGGCGCCCACGGTCCCTGGAACCGAGGCTACGAGGCGATCCAGGATCTCCTGGAGGGACGCCTCCGGCGCCGACATGGGCTTCATTTCGGCACCGGGACGCGCGAGTTCGGTCAACGCATGGTCCGCCTCGGCCACGGCGCGTGACCGGTGACCCGCTCGAATAAACGTTCGCGGTTGATTATCACCGCCGAGAGCCCGGAACGTGAGGAGACTCGCGGATCCCGCTCGCGGCGATATCCGCATGAAAACCCTCTTATAGGCCGCCCTCCCGTGGCGAGCCTCTGTGAAGGTCGACCTGGCCCGTGTGCAGGGCCTCGTCCGTCGACACGCGACGGCCTCGGTCCTGTCCGCCCTCCTCCTCGCCTTCGCGGGATTCGACCTCCTCCTGAACCCGTCGGCGGAGTCCCGGATCAACCTCATCGGCCTTCCGTTCCTCGTCGGCGGCCTCGCGGTGTTCGCCCTTCTGCTCCGGTCCGCCCCGTCGGGGGCGCCCGCTGAGCCCCGGCGGACCCTCGCCTCCCGCTTCCTGGCCCGGGTCACCCTCGGGGGGCGGGCGGTCCGCTGGTTCCCGGCAATCGCGATCGCGGTGATCGCCGCGGACCTCGCGTACAACGCCCGCGTCCCCGGGGCGATCTCCCTGGGCTGGGAGGACACGGCCGTGCTCCTCTTCGCGGCCGGTCTCTTCGCCTACCCGTTCGTCCCCTCCAGGTTTGGGCGCGAGGGGGATTTCGTCCTCGCGTTCCTGACCGCGCTCATCCTGATCCTGGTGGTGCCCCTCCTCCTCGCCCGACTCTACTATAATGACTTCGAGAGGAGCGTGGACATCTACTCTTGGACACTCCTCGCCCCGCAGACCGCATGGGTCCTGAACCTCCTCGGGGTCCAGGCGTCCGTCGGGCCGTTCCCGGGCGCGAACGCGCCCGCCCTCACGTTCGTCTCAAAGTCCGGGACCCCCCTGACCGTGATCATCACGACCGCCTGCTCGGGGATCTACAGCTTCGGGATCTTCGCGAGCGCGTTCGTGGCGTTCGTCCTTACGGAGTACGAGCGGTTCGAGCCGAAGGTGCTTGGCCTCCTCGCCATCGGGTTCGCCACGAGCTACGTCGCGAACGTCCTCCGGATGGTCCTTATCGTCCTGATCGGGGCGTACAGTAGTTCCCCGGAGGCGAGCGTGCAGAACCTCCTCATCGCCCACTCGAACCTTGGATGGATCATCTTCCTCGGGTGGATCTCGCTCTTCTGGGGCATCGTGTTCCGGTTCTACGTCCGGAGGCCGGCACCCGAGCCGACGGTGGCCCCTCGGAAGCACGGGGTGCTGTGCGGGATCTGCGCGGACGCGCTGACGCCCGCGCTCCCGGGGTACCGGTGCGAGTGCGGGAAGTTCTACCACGTCGCCTGCGCCGCGACGGTCGAGGAGTGCCCCCGGTGCCATCGTCCGATGAAGGTGTCCGACGCGGGGGAAGGAAGCCCCGCCTCGCCCTGAGAGCCCGCAGGCCTAGATCTTCACGATCGCGGTGAGCTTCCGGAGGCCGGCCGCGGTGATCGCGACGGAAGAGAAGTCGTCCATAGCGGCGATCGCGGCCCCGTCCGCCGACGGGAGTAGGTCCGATTCAACGAGGCCGATGTCCCGCATTTTCAGGAGATCGTCCGAGAGCTCCTTCTCGGGGACGTGAAACCCGCGCGAATCGAGCTCCGTCCGGAGGTCGCGCACGCTCATCCTCTCGCCCCGCCGCTTCAGGAGGTCGAGTTCCTTCAGCCACGCATACTTCACGAACATCGTCGCACTCCCGTGACACAAGGTGGCTCGGGTTGTATTTCAATAGATAGGTGTGAGTTTCGAAATGTGGTTCAGCCGATCCGGCGGTACCGGATCCCCTTGGGGACGCGACGCGGAGTCCAGGTCCGCCTCCCGTCGATGACGATGGGGGTCTGCATCAGTGCGAACTGTTTGGGCCCGAGGCGGGAGAACTCGGGCCACGCCGCTTGGATGATGCACGCGTCCGAACCCCGGAGGGCGTCCTCCACGGTCGCGGCGATCTCGACGCCACGGAACGCCTTCGTGAAGTTCGCGGCGGCCTTCGGGTCGTACCCGACGACATGCGCCCCGCGGAGGAGGAGCTCCGAGGCCACGGCGAGCGCCTTCGACTCGCGGACATCGTCCGTCCCCCCCTTGAACGCGAGGCCCAGGATCGCGACCCGCTTCCCCGAGAGGGGGCGGAGTTCGTTCTCCAGGAGGCGGACCGCCTCCATGTGCTGCCGCTCGTTCACGGAGAGCGTCGTCGTCAGGAGGAACGGCTCGTACCCCACGCCGCGGGAGAGGCTGACGAGCGCCCGCAGGTCCTTCGGGAAGCACGAGCCCCCGAACCCCACGCCGGGGACCAGGTGGCGGGGGTTGATCCGGGGATCGAGGGACATCCCGCGAAGGACCTCGTCCACATCGAGGCCGAGCCGGGTGCAGATGTTCGCGAGTTCGTTCGCGAAGGTGACCTTCGTCGCGAGGAAAGCATTCGTGGCGTACTTCACCGCCTCCGCGATGCGGACCGAGGTCCGGACCTTCGGGCAAGCGAACCCCGCGTATATCCGCAGGAGGGCGTTCCCGCTCGCGCGGTCCCGTTCGCCAATGACGATGTGCGAGGGGCGCAGGCTGTCCTCGAGGGCATGCCCTTCGCGCAGGAACTCGGGGTTCACGCAGACGCCGAAGTCCCCGGCGTGGAGCGAGGACTTCGATTCGAGGGCGGGGATTACCACAGATTCCGTGGTCCCGGGGACGACTGTGCTCTTGACGACGACGAGCTGCCGGCGCCGCCCGCGGAGCCCCTCCCCGACGGAGAGACATGCAGCCCCGAGTTGGGTCGTGTCCAGGGATCCGTCGGGCTGGGACGGCGTCCCGACCGACAGGAAGATGATGTCCGCGTCGCGGACGGGGGCGGGAGTGTCGATTGAGGCGATCAAGCGGTGGCGACGCGAGAGGGCGGCGATCTCCCCGCTGAACCCGGGCTCGAAGAGCGGCGAGCGCCCCTTCGAAAGGAGCGTCACCTTCTCGGGGTTCGTGTCGACGCAGGTCACCGTGTGCCCACGCTTCGCAAGGGCGATTGAGGTCCCCAGGCCCGTGTACCCCATGCCGATGACCGCGATACGCGCCAACGTCGCGGGCGACCGGTTACCGTGGGTAATAACGTTGTGCAAAGCGTTATAAAAAGCGATAATGGTGGGCGGGCGTTCATGAAAGCGGTCATTCCGGCTGCGGGCCTCGGGACACGATTTCTTCCTTACACGCGGTCCCAGCCCAAGGAAATGCTGCCGGTTGTCGACAAGCCCGCGATTCAATACGTGGTCGAAGAGGCGGTGGAGAGCGGTATCGAAGAGATTCTGATCGTGACCGCGCGAGGGAAGCGGGCGATCGAGGATCACTTCGACCGGAACCTCGAACTGGAGCAGAGTCATCCCGGCAGCGTCCCGGGAGCGCAGGAATTCAATGAATTGTTGGAGCGGGCGCGAATCTTCTATGTCCGACAGACCGAGCATCGCGGACTAGGCCACGCTGTCCTAATTACAGAGAAGTTCGTGGGCAAGGAGCCTTTCTCGGTTCTACTCGGTGACGATCTGACGTTCAGCCGCATCCCCTGCCAGCAAGGCCTCCTTCGCATCCACGCAAAGAAAGGAGTCTCTGTGTTGGCCGTACAGCACGTGGGATTGGAAGCTATCGGGCGCTATGGGATGGTCGTCGGCAAAGAGGCGGGAGAAGAGGGTGTGTTCCTGGTCGAGGACATCGTCGAGAAACCTACGCCGCGTCAGGCCTCCTCGGATCTCGCGACGCTCGGGCGATATGTTTTCACACCGCAGATCTTCAGCGACCTCCGGAAAACAAGACCTGGCGTGAAAGGCGAGGTCCAGCTCACGGACGCGATTGCGACGCTCCTCAAGAAGGAGGATGTGTACGCGTGCGTGTTCAACGGGACGAGATATGACATTGGGGACAAGCTTGGCTGGTTGCGTGCAAACTTTGAACTCGCCCTTGATCGACCGGACCTCACGAAAGGTATGCGGCAGATTCTTGGCGATCAAACCGCAGAGCCTAGGCACTAGCCCGAGGGCGAGAGTGGCGGGCTAGAATTAAGCAGCTAAGGGGGATGCCGAGGAGAAATGGCGGAGTCGTCTGAAAGTCGATTCCTGGGCCCCCCATCCGTCCGTGCCCGCACAGCCGAGAACGTGGCGATACTCCTCGTCTTACAGTGGATCATCAGGGTCTTTGCGGTCGTCACAAAGATTGTCCTCGCCAGAATCCTGTTTCCGGAGGATTTCGGAATCTTCGCACTGGCAGCGGGACTGATTGGCATCACTACCGTCCTCGGTAACTTCGGTCTCGACTACGCCCTGATTCAACGGTCTGACGCAGCGCGCGAGGAGGACTACGAGGTGGCTATGTCCCTCCGTGTTGCTCTGTCAGTGATTCTGCTTGCAACGACTATGGTCGTAGCCTTCCCGTGGGCCGCGCTCTTCGGGGTTCCCGCTTTGGCGCGTGCGAGCCAGGTTCTCGCGATTGTGTACTTGATTACCCCCTGGGGTTTTGTACCGACTGTCAAGCTCTTGGTAAAACTCGACTACCGGCGCTTGATCGTCCCGAACGTATTGCTCCAGGTCGTCAACTCTGGCCTGTCAATCGGATTGGCGATTCTAGGCTTTGGATTCTGGTCGTTAATCGCGGCGATGGTCGTGTCTCAGATAGCTTGGGTCGTCAGCGTCTCATTCGCACACCCATGGCGCCCGCGCTTTCGCTTCAGCAGAGCTGTGGCGAAGCCGCTCCTTTCATATTCCCGACACCTTTTGTTGGCCTCTCTCCTCACATTCCTGATGACGAACGTTGACAACTTCACTGTCGGCTATCTCCTTGGTCCAGCGACGCTTGGGTACTATGCGATCGCCTACAGCCTTTGTCTATTCTCTTCGATGGTCTCTGGTTCGGCCGCCTCGGCCCTCTTTCCATCCCTCTCTAAGATTCAGGCGGACCCCGAGAGAGTGAGACGCGGGTATCTTGAGAGTTTCGCATACGCATCGGCGACAGTCGCACCCATCGCTATTGGTCTGGCTGTGATGGCTCCCGAAATTGTTCGGGTGTTGCTCGGGGCAGTGTGGACTCCCTCTATCGTCCCCTTGGTTATTCTCGCGTTCTACGGGTTCGCAAAGGCCCTTGTTGATTTCACAGCGCCTCTATTCGCATCCATGGGGCAGCCGAAGGCTCTTCCTCGGTTGAACGGGCTGATTCTCGGCGGGTCCGTGCTCCTGCTTTTCCCCCTCACATTGATGTTCGGAATCGCCGGGACGGCGGTCGCAATGCTGCTTCCGATTTCTGTAGCCGTGGTGGTGGCCTTCCATTGGGCAGCGGGCCTCCTAAAGGCCAGAATCGGTGATTTCGTAACACGCTTGGCGGGTCCGTTGCTCGCCGCCGAGACCGCAGGGATTACCGCCGGACTAACGAAGTGGATTCTCTATGCCTTGGTCCTCAACCCGCAATCCGGTCTGGTGGCGGATCTGGTTGCACTGGTTGCCGCTCTTGCGGTTGGAGGCCTCGTGTATGTATTCTCCCTTAGAGTGGTCGACCGCGAAGTATACCTTGGCCTGGGCCGACATCTCCGACTGGTCCTCCCTCTCCCGCGTCCGTGATTGAGCCGAGCCCCCTATGGGGGCCCCGATGAGTGATCGCGCCTGCCGCCCCATTTCCGACAAGACTTCGGGACTTCGCACCAATTCTTGTATCGTGTGCGCCACCAGATCGGGATCTGGGGGGAGCAGGTACCCCGTTTTTCCGTTGATGATTGGGTACTTATCCCCTGTGCCCACCCCGATGACAGGGACTCCACACGACATCGCTTCCAGAGTTGTGCGGCCGACCCCCTCCCCAGGAAAGGGATTCACGAGGAGGTCTAGGGTCGGATAGAATTCCTGCATCTGCAGATAACTCAGGTTGAAACAAAGGTCCCCCCTTGGAGCAGCCTTGAGCATGGGAGCCGTTCGCACATCGTGTTCCTCTCCGGCCAAGGCAAAGCGCCACCTTACCTCGGTCCCAAGTCGTCGAATGAGGGATTCGAGCAGATCATCTCCGGACTTGCCCGCGCGCGCAGCATAGCCCACAACGAATCCATGGTGGTTCTGCTCGTGATTCCGGAAACGATCCGTGTCGACCGAGTTAGGGATGAACCAAGCCCGCCCACCGTGGCCTCTCTGAAACGCTTTGACCACTTCGAAACTTTCGGCATCAACGGAGACGACGTTCGCGAACGTTTCGAGAAGAGCCCGCTTTGCTCCTTCCGGAACCGTCTCCTCCGGCGCGGTGAAAACGGTGTGGTCGGTCAACAGGGTCTTTGCCTCGTCATCGGCGGGTTCGGTTGCCCAACGGTACCAGCGGGGCAGCGCTCTCGCCATCCCGAGCCTGCTTGCAATCCGGTCCGCCTGATCCAAGTCGATGTGGTGAAAGTGGAAGATATCCGCGTCGATACGCCGTAACCAGTTGCGTCGATTGAGCGTTCGGAGGATTTCCAGCGATGCTCTGAGACCCCTGTAGGGGGCCATTGCGATCCGGGACCACACGAACCACCTCCTTATCGGTCGATCGGCGGGCCAACCGAAATAGAAGTCGACATCGGGGAAGAGGGAGTACGCCTTCTCGATTCCGGGTCTCCAGTTGGTCAGCACGGAAAATTTCACGCCCCTCAGGGATCGAAGCAATTCAATGAGGTGACTCTCGACGCCTCCGGCCTTTGGGTAGAAGTTGGGAGAGACGAGGGCGACTCTCATCAGAACATGTCCTCTACCGATTCGAGCAGCTGCCGGCGGCGATGTTCCAGGGGGAAAAGGGTTGCGACTCGGTTGCGAACCCGCGCGCCCAATGTCGTGACGAGGGTCGCCTCGCGGATTCCCTTGGCGACAGTCTCTGCTTCCAGGGGACTAACGTATATTCCGCTATCACCCACGACCTCCGGAATTGCGCCCCGGTCACTCACGACGGGAACGCACCCGCAAAGCATCGCTTCCGCCAAAGAACATCCGAACCCTTCGTGTGTCGATGCTTGAACGTACACGCTGGTCTTTCGAAGTAGGTCGAGAAGACGTTCATCAGAAAGGAACCCTGTGAACGTCACATTGGGAGACGCGATGGATTTCAGGTACTCGATGGAGTCGTCGAGCCACGCACCTACTAGGAAGAACTTCATCGTCGGAAGCCTCGCCGCTGCTCTTACGAAAACCTCGAGCCCTTTTCGTTCCAGGTTTCCCCGCCGCACATACCCCACGGTCGTCGCGATAGGCTCCTTTAGACCAACGGAGTACGCATCGGCGTCGAAGCCGTGATAGATTAGCTGAATCCTGGCGCTAGGTTCGATTTCAAGAGCCTGCTGTCGAACCCGTTCCGAAACAGCCAGAAGAACGCTCGAATGTCGCAGGATGTAGCGAATCGACGCTAGCCGCTCGGAGAGATGCGGATCCTCGTCCCGGCATACATCAAATCCTCCCAGGACCACGACAGACTTCTTCGCGAGGGCTTGCGAATATCGGATAGCCCAGTAGGCTTGAAGATAGGCGAACCACGAGAAAGTGAAGTCGGCCCGCCGGGTCCCCAAGTAGATTGCGGCACGGTCCGGCAAGGCATGCCAGGAACCACGATAGAAGTGGCGATTCATCCGGAATCGGGAGGAGAGAATTTCATAGTCCTTCCTCACGAACGAAGCCATCTCCGCTGGTTCGAGGTGCACGAGATACCCGAGCCGCTCGTCGGTTGATTGAAGAAACGGCCCACTCAATGTGCGCCACCCCGCTGTTCAACCGGTCGCGACAGCGTGACCACCTTTTCGTAAAGTGGTTTCAGGACTTCACTCCAAGCGAGCGAGGAGGCCGCGATATCGGCGTGGGCCCGGATCTCGTTCAAAGCTCTTTCGTCTGATAGAAGGGCATTGGCCTCGACGGCGAGCTGTGCCGGGCCCTCACACACGCGTCCAATGCCCAGCTTCATGATGAACTCGGCCTGTTCCGAGTCCGACGGCCCCAAAAAGAGAATTGGGATTCTCGCCACGATGTAGTCGTATGCCTTCGTGCTGATGGCCGCGCGGTACAAAGGGTTCTTCGTTAGCGCAATGAGCCCCGCCCTCGACCTCGCCGTCCATCTCGAGACCTCCGATCGGGGAACCGGCGGGATTAAATCAGTCTTGGGACCCAGCCCGTGTTGCGCCAGGTTCTTTTGGAGACGATTTTTCTCGGGGCCCTCCCCGATTCCTAAGAATGCGACCCGAAACCCGGGGCGCAAGGAAGCCAGGCGGGCTAGGAAGTCGACCATCCCTTCATTGTCGTAGTAATCCCGCGGAGGACCCACATGGATGATGTCGTAGTCGGGGGGGTTGTCCATAGGAGGGCTTGTGGGCGGATCGGTTCCTCTAGGCACAAGGGCCACCTTTCCGGGGTCGAGACGGTAGCGTTCCTGGATCAAGTCGAGCTGGGTCCTCGTGACTCCGACCACGAGGTTTCCGCAGGAGAACGCGAACCGCTCGATTGACCGTTTCAGCCAATTGCGAATTCGGCCAGGATGGAAGGCACTCAATAGGATCCAGGAGTCGAGCACGTCGTACACGACGGGGACGCCCCGCAGTCGAGCCGCCAAGAGAGGCTCGACGAGTAAGAACGGCGAATACGCCGAGATGACAACGACGTCCGGGTGAAACGTTCGGAACGCGGCGAGGTATGCTCCGAGGGTCAGCGGCAACAGGAGGGCCGCTGCGGGCGATTGCAGCTGCTGGCGATGCGTCTCGTAGGTTCGGAGCCTCAGAACGCCACCATTGCTCAGTGCTGATCCTTCGCATTTGATTCCCTCCATGGGCACAATCAATTGGACGTCCCATCCCTTCCCGAGGAAGAAATCTCGCAGCGCACGAACCCTAGTCCCGGCCGCGCTTGCGGCGGACGGTGAGTCAACGAACTCCGACACCACTAGAAGGCGCGAACGAACACCCCCTGGACTGCCCTGCAGTATCGATCCCGTTCAGGCACTCGTGCGGTCCTCCTGATCTGATTTGCCTCCGGAGCCCCCAAGCACGGAGGAATAGAGGTTTAGATGCCGGAACGCCCGGTCTGCGAGCACTCGGAGGACCCCCTGAGCCAGTGCATGAGGATCGTTTGGAGGGATGAGCAGTCCCGTGACCCCGTCGTCCACGCGTTCGTGAAGCCCGCCCACTCGAGACGCCACGACCGGTAGCCCACACGCCATCGCCTCGGAAACCACCACCGCCGCGGGCTCGGGCCAGGTGGAGGGACATACCAGGACATCCGCGGCTTGGAATGCGGCTAACACCTCGGTCGGCGATACAGGCCCGCTCAGGGCGACGCGGTCTTGCAACGACCCGTGTTGAATCATCGCTCGGCTCTGCGCCATGTAGGCCTGGCCAGCCGCGCTTCGGTCGAACGGTCCGATTATGAGGACATTCGTGTTC
Organism: Methanobacteriota archaeon; assembly: GCA_005878955.1. GTDB lineage: Archaea > Thermoplasmatota > Thermoplasmata > RBG-16-68-12 > RBG-16-68-12 > EA-19. The sequence goes on along the minus strand of VBMI01000097.1, from coordinate 18,339 downwards.
GGACTGGCGTGGCAGATCTCTTGGCACGCGGCTAGGAGGACGTGGACCCCCTTCTCGGGCACCACACGTCCCACGAAGAGGACGAGGTGTTCACCAAGCGGCCTTCCAAACCACATCTGGGACTTTTCGCGCGCGTGGAGATGCTGGGGAGGGCTCGGCGGATGGAAGACAGACGTGTCGACCCCCCCGGGGATGATCCGAATCTCGGCCGCACGGACGCCCAAACCTTCGTAGAGATCCTGAAGGGCACGCGAGACGAACACCAAGGCGTCGCTCTTGGGAGCGAGCGCCCTAAGGAGGGCGGAAGGTCTGCCGAGCGGCGAGTGGAAGGTGTGGACAGACGATGAGCCAAGAAGTTTCGAGATAACGCCAGAGACGAGGCAAAAACTTGCGCTATGGGAGTGGACGATCAGAGGAGTGCCCATCTTGCGCAGCCGAAGGATTACCCGAAGCGACTGCATCACGAACGTGGTGACGAAAAGAAGGTGGATTGAGCGCCACCATAGGACGCTCCCTTTCGCGGCCTCGTCGAGCCGATTGAAGCTCTCCGGTGTCGCGGAAACCTCTATCGATACGCCTCGCTTTTCCAATCCGCTCACCAAGTCAGAGAGATATCGTGAAATCCCTCCGATTCGAGGCGCGTATGCGTTGGTAACGATGAGGACCCGGAACGGGCCGCTAACGCTTTCCGCCTCTCGATGAGGCGCTATCCTCGGAACCATATCCTGTAGGCACCGTTGTCGTAGACCACGTAGGACGTGGTCGGCAGGACCGTTGTGAGGTATGGCGAGGGTCGCTCTAACCCATAGGAAATGAAAGAGTCGGGGAGAGTTGCCAATACGACGACATAGTGGATGTGGTATCGGAGAAACTGCTGATCTGCCGCGGCGGGTTCCCGGTAGAAGAAGATTGTCTCCCAATCAATCTCCGCGTTGCGAACGCCCACGGGAACGTACACCTCGTCGCTGTTGAAGGAGACGTTCCCGAACTCAAGGAGCCTGACGGAAACAGTGCCGGGATCGACGAAGTGCCAGGCGATCTGCTGTGGCCCCGTCCAGTGCTGGGACGCACCTCCAATCGGCAAGACAGGTCGTCCGGAAATCGCCGCCAGTTGGCCACCGCCGAGCCCTTCATTCGCGATGATGGTCTCGTCCGTTGAGAAGCGGAGATACACTGCCGCGTCGTAGGTCCCGTCCTCGATCGGGGCATCCGTTACATACCGCTCTCTCCAGTAGTCCTTCATTTCCCAAGAAAACCCCACGGAAGCGATGACCAACACCGCGAGTCCAATGGCGACCAGCTTCCCCCGCTTCGGGAAGAAGCGACGGGCGGATACAAGCCCGATCACGACGAGGATGGTGAAGAGGGGAATGAGGAACTCTCCCATGTAGTCCCGGAGGGAGAGGAGCGGAAGAAACAGGAGCATCGTCGTCAACACGAACTTGTCCGTGGCTTCCTTCGGTCTTCGCCAGGTGTAGGCGACCAGGCCGACGAGCGCGACGGGAAACAGCGGCCCCACCTTTCCCGTGAGGCTCACTCCCATGTTTGCAAGGAGCACGGGGAAGGAGTCTCCATGAAAGAACGCCCCCGAACCGTACTGCTCGGCGACGTCCGCCCCCCCCACCCCGGGGTAGAGGAACTGGACGTAGAACACCCCGATGAAGCTCCCCAGGGTCGTGAAGACGAACGCGTAGCGGGCGACCCGCTCGTACTTGTAGAGCGCGAAGCGGAGCCTCTGGGTCAGCTTGTGGAACGGAACCGCGAACATGTACGCGACGATCACGAAGAACACGAGGAACCCCATCCGGTGGATCGCAGCGAGGACGATGAACAGCACGAAAGCGAGGGCGACCTGGCGGAGCTGGTGGGTCCGCAGGCTCCCGATGGCCAAAAGGAGGGTGAGCGCGAAGATGTCGTCCCGGCGGAGCTTCCTCGCGACGAGGAAGGCGCCAAGGACTCCGACGACGCTCGTGACCCAGCCGAGGATGAGCATGATCCCTTCGACCGGGATCCCGGTGAGGATCGTCCCCGCCGCGAAGTAGAAGGGGATCGCGCTCGGATACGACAGGGCGTAGAGGCCGAAATAGGACGTCGGGTGGACGATCCAGGACGCTCGCCCCTCCACGGCGATGCTCGTCGCGAGGGTGTGGATGAAGGTCGTGTCCGCCCCCAGCTCGTGGGGCACGTCGAGCGGATATCGGAACACTAGGTCCGCGCAGACGAGGGCGAGGAGCAGGGAATAGACCGTCCGCTTAGCGAGGATCATTGACCAGCCCCTCGAACAATTGCTTTAGTTGAAAAACGTTTCTCCGGGAGAATCGGGACTCGATAATCTCCCGGTTTCGGCGGCCCTGTCTGGCGGCGAGGGCAGGATCCTCCCCGATGCGTTGGAGGGCGCGAGCGAGTCCTGTCGCGTCCCCCTCTTCCACAAGGGTCTCCTCGACGAGCTCCGGGATCCCCGCATGTCGGGTCGCCACCACGGGGAGCCCATCGGCCATCGCCTCCATAAGAGCGACGGGCACGCCCTCCTGGTCCCCGGTCTCCGAGCGTTCCGAGGGTAGGCAGAACACGGTCGCCGTCCGATAGGCCTCCTGGAGTTCCCGGTCCGTCACCCGGCCGAGGACCCGCACCCGGTCCGCGACTCCGAGGGATGCCGCGAGCCCTCGGATATCGAGGGGCCCGTCGCCGATCAGCCACGCCTCCCAGTCGTGGGGGAGATCCGCAAGGGCGCGGAAGAGCGTGCGATGCCCCTTCTTCTCGACGAACCTCGCGACGGTGAGGACGGTCTTGCTTCTGCGCGTTGACGGGCCCCCATTCGAGCCCGACGGCAGGTCCGCGAACAGCGGAATCACCGCGACCCTCTCACGGGGGACGTTCCATCTCTCTGCGAGGACCCCGCGATTGTGCTCGGCCACCGTGACAATCGCGGCCGCCGCCTCGAGGGCGCGGGCGAACAGCCGGGGATTCGGATTGTCGTAGAGCTCGTACGCGTGGATCGTGACCGTGACGGGTCGTCCCGACAGCCGGCCCACGAAGTACCCGATGAAGAGCTTGTGGTCGCCAAAATGGCAGTGCACGAGCTCGACCCCGAAACGCTCCACCTGCGCGGCGAAGAACCCCGCGAGCGCGAAGTCCGCGAGGGCCCGGAATCGAAGGGCCTCCCGCAGGGAACGCATGTATTCCGGGAAGCGCCCGAGGATCATGCGGGCGTGGCCGCGGACGAAGCCCGCGGGGGTGGGTCGGTCGACCGGCCACCCCGCCAACGGCATGTACGGCCCGGCCGCGACCTTGGTGGGAAAGATCCGGACGGCGAAGCCCAGACCGTAGAGTTCGCGGATCTCGCGAAATACGAAGCTGTGGAGCCCGGACGCCATCGACACGATGTACGCGATGGGGATGGGCCCGGTCGTGCCGCCCGTCCGCCCATGGACGTCCAGCGCGGTCACGTGTCTCTCCTCGCGAGCTCGTCAATCTCCCGGAGCACGAATTGGGTGACATCTACTGTGTCACTGATGAGCCTCTCCCGCTTCTTGGCCCATTCTTTCTTCAGGTCCGGCATCCCAAGCCAGGCCCGGGCCTGTGCGATCGCCGAACCCAGGTCCCCGACGGTCCGACCGAGCCCGTAGGCGGACTCCTGCTCATCGAGGTAGCTCCGCCCCACGGGGGCGATGTACAGCCACGGGGTGCCAAGGACGCCCGCCTCCGCTGCCATCTTCGCGCCCTCCCCGCAGGAGAGCCAGGCGTAGTGGAGCAGGGAATGGATGTCCTCGAGCGGGAGGGTGAGCCGGAACCGTTCCATCGACGCGGGGAGCGGGACCTCGCTGCTCACGAACACGGGGCCGAACGCTTCCAGTTCCCGGACGAGACGCTCGCGTCCGGCGACGGTCTCGAGGCCGGTCCGGACCGCGAACATGTCGTGGCTCGAGTCCCAGGACGAGAATCGGACGACGCTGAAGGGGGTGCCCGCCTCGAGGCCGAGGCGGTCGAGGACCTCCATCCGGGGCGTGAAGTGCTCGGGCCGGAGGTACATGCTCTCCACGTAGCCCCGGAAGCGCGCGTGCTTCGGTCCTCGGAACGACCTGCGGAAGCAGGCCGGGGTGCACACGACGTCCGTGAACGGGATCGTCGCCGCGAGCGTGAGGGACGCGTGCTCCGTGTCGATGATCGCGAGGTGGGGGACGTCGAGGATCGCGCTCGCCTGGGCGCTGTACGGCATCCCGCCGCTGAGCATCATATCGACCCCCTCCCGTGTCGCTTCTCGAAGGACGTCCCAGCTGTTCGCGAACATCCCAAGGCCCTTCCCGACGATCGTAGGGTAGTTGCGGCCGACCTCCACGAAGGGGATCCCGAGGGCGTCCAGGAGGCGGAAGGTGGTCTCCTTCCCCCGGGCGAGGACGCTAACCCGATGCCCGCGATCCAGGAGCCCCTGGCGGACCCACCGCCAGTAGTGCACATGCGCCGGGTGGCCGACCTCGATCGATACGTTCATCCCGCACCCCGGATCGCGTTGGCGAGCGCGGCCGCGAGACGACCGCCGTCGTCGCGGTCGGTGGGGACGCGCACCGGGACCACCACCGTGGACTTGCACAGCGACTCCGCGCTGGGGGCGCCGCCCTTGTACCCGAACCGCTCTCTGGCGATGGCCGGCACGCGGTCGTAGAACTTGATGGAGTCGACCCCTTGTCGGCCGAGCCGGTCCACCAGCTCGTCCCGGTCTCGCGTGGACGGGCATCGGAGCGCGAAGAGCCACCGGTCGGAGATGCAGCCCTTCGTCGTCGCCTGAGGCACGAATCGATTCTTGGAGACGTCGGCGACCACATCCGCGAGATGCTTCCATGCGTCCCGCTGGGCCTCGATCGTCCCCCTGTACCGGTCCACCTTGTCGGCGACGATCCCGATGAGTTCCGAAGGCGCCGCCTGGTAGCTCGCGGCCTCCTTCCCCATCGGGTCGATCGTGGACTCGTATTGCTGGGCGACCTTGAACGCGAACATCCCGTACCAGGGCTCCCGGTACAAGGCGGCGACGAGCTTCGAGGTCACCGCCCGCGAGACCTTCCCGCGCGCCCCCTCGGCGGGGAGGGAGCGATGAAGGTCTTGCCCCCGTTCCGATAGGCCAGTGGTCCTCGTCACGGCCGCCCCTAGGCGTCCCAACGACACGGGCTTCCCCAGTCCGAACGAATACATCGCGCCGACCCCGAGGGAGCCGACGGGGGTTCCGTGGATCTCCCCGAAGAAGCTGTGGGCGCAATCCTCGACGACCGGGGCGCCTCGGGGAGATCGCAGACGGGTGAGATCGACGGGGTTCCCGAAGAGGTGGACGGCGACGACCGCGTCGACAGAAACCGACGCGTCCTCCGCGTCCAGCACGAAGGTCTCGGGATTTACGTCGAGGAACGTCGGTGCGCACCCCGCGCGCTCGACCGCCTCGAAGACCGCCTCGCAACAGAAGAGCGGGACGCCGACACGGGCGCCGGCGGGCAAGCCGAGTCCCTTCAGCAACAGCCACAATGCAGCGCGCCCGCTGGAGAGGAGGAAGGTCCGCGCATCCCCCGCGGGCCACGACCGGCCCGGACCCCGCTCCCCTTTCCGGATTGTGGAGAGGAAGTCCCCGCCGTTGAAGGCCACGGGGAGGCGGGGCCGGAGTTGCCGGCGCGGGACGTCGGTGCGGTTCATCGCCGCATCCCCCGGATCTTGCGGAGGAGTTCGAAGCCCCTGCCCGCGACGGCGAGCTTCCACTCGGAGGGGACGAACGTGTATTGCCCCACGTCGATTTCCCGCCCGCCAAACTGGCGCTTGAAGTCGACGAAGCCCGCGAGGTTCTCGGGGGGCCCGCCACCCCCCATGTCGAAACAAGCGAGTCCCTGGGATCTCGCCCAGCGGATGGCCGCCCAGAGCACCGCGTCGTTCGGGTAGAGTTTGGAGGTCTCAGGTTCGAGCTCGGAGCCGGCGAACCAATTCACCGCGGCCGTCCCGTCGACAGCGACGACGGTCGTCGCCAGAGGTCTCCCGCCGAGTTCCGCAAGAAAGACGCGCAGGCGCCGCGGATGGAACCGCTCGAACGCCCGCTCGAAGAAGGCCTGTGGCTCCAGTGGGAACTCGACACGCGCATGGGTCGCGGCGAGCAGGCGGTGCGCCTCGCGGACGTCCGCCACGGACGAGGCCTCCCGGACCGCGATGCCGCGGTCGGTCGCCTTGCGGATGCCGTACCGCCTCTTCTTGGAGACCCGCTCGAGGACCTCGCCCTCCGTGCCGGTCAGGTCCACGTAATAGTTCAGCCAGGCGGTCCTCTTGAATCCCGCGGAGGCAAAGGCGGGCCCCGGGACGTCCTCCCTCCCGGGATAGACGCGCAGATAGGCGACCCGGGGTCGGAGCCCCTCCACGAGCCCCTCGAGGAGGGCGCGGGCATCGTCCCGCCGGCCCCCCTTCGGGAAGACGGGGCCGTGGCGGATCGTCGCGTGGATCCCCAGGGAGCCGACCAGCTTGGGCCCTTCGCGGAAGACGATCGCCTGCGCGAAGCCGACCGGTGCGTCCCCCGACCAGGCGATCGCGCGGACGGCCTCGTGGCGGGTCGTCGCCTCGTAGAGGTCCCCGTACTCGGGGTCCTGGTAGAACCCGTCGCGCCCCAGGGCCCGCCAGGCGGCCCGGAGCCGTTCCCTCCCCGGATCGACCTCGATGTCGGTCATCCTCAGGGCCTCTCCGCAATCGCCACGAGGCGGACCCCGACCTTCCCGACCAGGGGCACGCGGGCGATCGATTCCTCGAGCCCGCGCACGAGGGGGATGAGTCCCCGCAGCAGCGGGCGGGGCGCCTTGCCGAAAACCCGCGGAATGTACGTGACGCAGCGGACCGAGCGGACCCGGAAGCCGACCGCCTCGAGGGCTCCCGTAAGGGTCCGCTCCGTGTAGGATCGGTAGTGGTCGTAGGGGACCTTGCGCCCGAGGAACCGCGGGCTCTCCTCCCGGAGCGCGAGCGCCGTGAAGCTCCGCCGGTTCCCGACGGACACGAGGATCCTCCCGCCCGGCCTGGTGACCCGGTGGGCCTCCTGCAACGCCTGTCGCGCCTCAGGGATGTGCATGAGGACGAGCACCATGAGGACGAGCTCGAAGCGCTCGGAGCGGAAGGGGAGCGCCTCCGCGCGGGCGATGACGTCCGCCCCGGGCCCCGGCCGGAGCTCGACCCCGATGGCTCGGAACCCCCGGGCGCGCAGGCGGGCGGTGATGCGCCCGTCCCCGGACCCGACGTCGAGGACGCGCGCGCCTTCCCGGAGGTGCACGCCTTCGAGGGGGGCCCACACGAGGGCGGAATCGATATACTCCGTCCAGGGGTCGTTGGCGGACTCCGGGCCCGCCGTCACCACCGCCTCCACAGCTCGTACGCGATCTTCGACACCTTGAGAGTCAGCGGGCGGTACACCTTCTCAAAGCGACCCGGGTTCGTCTCCGCCCCGCCGAAGCGGCGCTTGAACTCCCCGGGGCCGTACGCCTCCCCGGGAGCGCCCGCTCCCTGGAAGTCGAAGGCCGTGCACCCCGCGCGGATCGCGCGCCGCAGGACCTCCCACACGAGCCACTCGTCCGCGTGGAGGGACCGTCCCTCGTCGGAGGAGCCCGCGTACCAGTCGTATACGACGGGCCCCGATCGGAGGCAAAGGCGGACCGCGCACGGTCGCCCCTCATGGAGGGCGGTGAGGCCCCACAGCCATTCCCCGCCCTCCGAGGCCTCGAAGACCGACCGGAAGAGGGTGGCGTCCGCGAGCGGGACTTTCGCCCGCTCATACGTTCCAAGGAGGAGCGGGTAGAAGGAATCCACGTCATTGAGCCCCGGCTCCAGGGCCGTGAGGCCGGACCGTTCTGCTCGAGAGATCCCCTTCCTCCGGGCCTTGGACATCCCCGCGAGCACGGGTTCCTCACCCGCGCGTAGATCGAGAACAAAGTTGAGGTGGTCCTCCCATCGGTACCCCGCGGTCTCGAACGGACGCCCGTCCGGCGGCGTGCGCAGGTTCCGGATCTGGGTCAAGAGCGCTCTCTTCGCGGCGACGGCGTCGTGGGCAGCGAGCAGGGCGGGGAACGCGGTAGGATTGCCGATGGGCCCTCCCGCGACGATTGCACGGGATGTCATGGGGGAAACGCGACCCTTCGAATACGAGACGATCACGCCAGAGAGAAGCGCCCGCACCGCGCCCCCCGAGAGCGCAGCGAGGACGTGCGGCCGGTGCCCCCGTGCACGGCGGAAGGCCCGCGCAAGGAGCGGGCTCTGGAAGATGTTGGCGTCGGGCGCCTGGGAGAGGAACGAGGACCACTCCGTGTCCGAGAGGTCCGCGGTGATGTCCACGCTCAGCCCTCCCACACGCGGCGCGCGAAGTCGAGCAAAGAAACGGCGTCCAGGTCCCCTGTCACCGCAAGGGCCATCGCGTGGCCGGCGGGCCAGCCGCTGGGGGAGGCGCGGACGTGCGAGGCAATCTCGGACAGGGGGGCAATCCACGCGCCCCCGTCCGTCGCGGACCGGAGGACCCCCTCAATTGCCTTGGAGCACAGGTGGAACCGCTCCGGGTGGATCTGGAGGACAAGGAGGGCCCCCGCATCGAGGGCGGGTCTTAGCATTGCCTGGAAGATACGCCCGAGTCCTTCTTCATTGTCGATTCCCAGTCCATCGATGAGAATCTCGTCGTCCGGGAGCGCGACGGGGAGTTCGACAAGGCCCCCCTCCAGCGTAGGCCTCGCGGGTCCGCTCGGCACGTCCCCGTATCGGGCCTCCGCCAGTCGGACGATCTCTCCAGCAGCGGGGTGGTCCGTCGGAAGGGCCATGGAAGGGGAGCTCGAGTCGTACGCAAACCCGCGCGACTTCAGTAGGGCGCGGGTCGTGGCGTCCGCCGCCAGATACGGGGCTCGGAACCCCTGGACGGGGACCTGGTGGTTTCGGAACGCCCGGGACGCAAGGTCGAGGTCGTGGGACTGCGCCGCTTCGGACAGACCCGCGTAGCGAACGTGGCGGTATCCATGAATCGCGGAATCGCACCCGACGAGGTCCCCGGCGATTTCGGGATGGCGGTCCAAGGCGTTCGCGGTTACGGGCACGGTCGGCGTGGCCTCCCACCGGGAGAGGTCCGCCGTCATCGCTCGGATTCGGGTCCGGAGCTTGTCCGGGGTGAGTCCATACCGCGCGGGGAGGAGGGACGCCCTCCGGGCGGTGCCTCGGAGTCCTTTTCCCGCCTTCATTCACAGCACGCTCAGCGCGAGTGCGGCGACCCCCGCTGCGGCGTAGAGCGTGAGGAGGACCCGCACGAGCCTCCGTTCCGTCATCGGGCGTCTCGAGAGGAGCCAGTACGCGAGCGTGTAGCGTTCGGCGCCCTTCGGCGGTTCCAGGGTGCCGTCGTCTCGGATGACCGGGTTGTGGCACGCGTGGCGGCGGTCGGGGACCTTCCGGATGACGGAGTAGTAGAACGTGGACGCCGCCTCGTAGAAAGCGGGGGCGATCGCGATGAACCCGTACACCTCGATCCCACCGATGACGGCGCCAGCCGCAATCGCCGCACCGAGCCCCAGGGTACCGATGTCCCCGATGAAGACCCGCGCCGGATGTCGGTTGAACATGTACAGCCCCAAGGCCGCTCCCGTCAGGGACGCGAAGATCAGGACGGACTCGAGGGTGCCCTTGAAGGCGGAAACCGCGAGCAAGAACCCGCTCACGATCGCGATCTGGCCGCTCTCGAGGCCGTTGTAGCCGGCGGACATGTTCATCGCGTTCGACACGCCGGTCACGCCGATGGGGACGAGAAGGAACCAGTAAAGATACGGGAACCACTCGAACGGGAGTTTCCCGCCGAGGGGGAGGGCGATGAAGGCATTCACGGCGGTGTCGATGACCCCGACGCCATTGCCCCCGTTCTTAAAGTGGACCAGGAGGAGCGGGAGGCTTGCGAAGACCACGGCAATCGCCTTCACCCGCTGCTTGATGTTCGAGATGTCATCGATCAAGCCGATCATCGAGGCGATGAAGAACACGGAGATCGCCGCGAGGTACGGGGGTTCAAAGATGTTGCCCGCCAGCTTCTCGATCCCGATGACGAGCGAGAGGGAGATCGTGAACGCGAACACCGCGGCGATCCCGCCGAGCTCGGGGACGTGGACATCCCCGGGCTTGTTCACGTCCTTGCCCACCATCCCGCCCTGCCGCATCTTCTTGATCAGCCCGGGGAGCGCGATGACCGCGATCGCCAGGGAGAACGTGAACGCCATCCCGATTGCGAGCAGGAGCATCTGGGACGCGGGGGACAGGATGTCCTCTAGGGAGCCGATGTTCATCCCTTCGCCCAGCCAGCGCCTTCCGCTTAAAGGCTGATGGCCTCGTTTTCGGGTGTGAGAATGCCGAGGTTCTTATAAGGGTACCCTACGCGCGGTGTGAACGTGGGATGCTGGGGACCGAGCTCATCCATTGCGAATGCGCTGCCTGTGCACTCTCTCCGAGGAACCGACCGACAAAAGACCCGATTGGAACGCCGATTAGAACGCCGGTCAGAACGCGGAATAGTATGCGTAGTCGGGGGACCGCCGCAGTCCAAGAAGGTACGCGAACGAAGCGACCGCGAGGAAGAACGAGCTGAGTAGGAATCCAAGCACCGCCGCGTTCGTTCCCAGGTTCGCTGCGAAGAACGCGCTCAGGCCGTAGTTCAGGATGGCCCCGACGAAGAGGAACATCCCCATCGCGCCGATTCGCCGGAAAGCCATCGCAAACACCGCGTTGCTCAGGTATAGGGAGAACAGGACCACACCTACGAGGGCGATGCGGAAGACGAGGACGCTCCGCGAGTCCCCGCCCGCGAAACCGACAATCTCGGGTCCGAAAAGGAATGCGACCCCGGCGAACGAGACCGCAGCTGCGGCCACCCGGAGCGTAAGGCGGTTGTGGAACGCCGCGACCCCGCGTGTGAACAGGTCCGGCCCAACCGCGGGGGCCGCCTTCGAGATCTTCTCGAGGACCTCCGAGAACCGATATAGGAGCGGGAATTTTACCGCCGTGATGGGCACGAGCATGAGGAGCGCTAGGTCGACCCCGATTTGATACGGCCCATTGTAGTTAATCGCGAAGGGCCCCGGGCCTCCAAACCACGACACGAGGCGGTCCGCGAACAGGAACACGAAGTACATCGTCCCGTACAGCAGGTACGGCACGCCCTCGACGACGAGGACCCAGAACCTCGGTGGGTTCACGTGTTTCGGGAGCTCGTGCGCGGCGTAGAAGGGCGGGTCCTCGGGCCGACGTGGTTCGTCCCGGTCCGCGAACACGAACGCGTTCATCGAGGCGACGCTCGTCCCCAGCATCACCCCGAGCCCGGCCACCTGCGATGCGATCACTGCGAGGGGGCGGTCCACGCCGCCAAAGACGAGGACCCGGTAGATGCCGAACATCGCGGCGAGCGCGAGGACGGAGATGACGATGAGGGCGACGAACTTTCTCATGGCATACACGGGCGCCATCGCCAGGCGGTAGAACCCGATGAGCGTGAGGTACAGGCTTCCGAGGGCGGCCATCTCCAACGGGAGCCCGATCACGGTCGCCGCCACCGCGAAGAACCCCGCCGATAGGACGACGACGATGATCCCACCGAAGACGAGCGTGCGCTCCATCACAAACTTCGCCAGGGGACGGTTTCCCTGCAGGTGGTAGTAGATGAGCTTCCACGCGGCAAACTGCTGGAGGCCGCCCGTCGACACGAGCCCCAGCACGACGCCGAGCCCGATTGCGGTACCCACCGAGACGGGGAGGTCCCGAGCGGCCCACAGCGACTGGCCGCCGAGGAACAGGGCGATGAGCATGATCACCCAGCCGACGTTGTAGAACAGCCCGGAGAGGTACAGGCGGACGCCGCTCTCCCGCGCGCGGGGGGGCTCCCGGAGCGGCTCGTCCCACGCGTACGGCAGGACGATCCCCCGAACCCCATCGGCCAGATCAAAAACGTCTCGGAACCCGAGGGCGCGGGCGTCCGAGTCCGAATACCCGAGGATCTCCAGGACGACCGCGGTTTCGAGGAGGTCCTTTGGGTGGGGCTCGATCTCCGAGACGGTTCTCGCAATCGCCTCGAGGGCCAGCCGCTCCGGCGGGGTCACGAGGCACCTCCGACCTCGGCGTACGCGCGCCGGTAGGCATCGATGAACTCGCCGAGCCCGTACTTTCCCGTCGCGCGGGACCGCGCCCTCGCGCCCAGATCCCGGCGAAGCTCGGGGTCCTTCAGCACGCGGACGACCGCCTCCCCGAGCCTCCGGGGCTGCCGAGGAGGCACCAAGAGGCCCGTGTCCCCGAGCGCCTCCGCGACGCCGCCCACATCCGTTGCGACGACCGCTTTCCCGCTCGCCATGCCCTCGAGCAATGCGAAAGGGAATCCCTCGGACACGCTCGACAGGACGACGACATCTCCCAGGTTGTAGGCGACCTCCGGTTCTTGGGTGAACCCGCAGAACTCGACGGCAGAGTCCAACCCTCGGCGGGCCCGCTCGGCGACACACAGGCGCGCGTAGTCCGCGTCCGGCGACGGTCCGTAGATCAGGCATTTCGCGTCTGGGATCGCTTCGCGCACGTACCCCATCGCCTCAATCAGGTTCAGGGCATCCTTCAGCCGGTCGATTCGGATCACCGCGACGACCGTGGGCCCCGGGTGGGGCCGCGGGATCTCCCGCGGCCGGAACGTCTCCCCGTCCACCCCGTTGTAGAGGACGTGCACCTTCTCGCGAGGGACCCCGAATCGGTCCTCCCACCGGGAGTTGAACGTGCAGACGGGGTACACGCGTTCCGCGTAGTGGTAGTTCAATGCTGCGAGCGCGGCATGGAAGTTCGTCCAGAAGACGCGGGCGCGGGGGCTGATCGGCTGGTTGATGAGGTCGAGCATCCGCTCCCGCACGTACACGCCGTGTTCCGTCAGGATGTTCGGGGTGCCGTCCTCCATGTGGGCCATGATCCCGATGAGCCCGGCGACGGACGCGATCGCAGCGTGGGCGATGTCCGCCGCCGGCGGTCGCACATTCAGGACGCGGAGGTAGCGGCCTAGGGACCGGAGCGTGTCGATTGCCTCGTAGAGGTCCATTGAGGCGAGGAGTGGGTCACGGTCGAGCATCCCGCGGAAGCTGTCCCACACGGCGCGTGAGCGCATCGTGCCGCGAAAGTCGTGGTCGAGGAGGAAACGGTGCATTCCGTAGAGGGCCTCCGCGAGCCGCGGAGGGGCCGGCGTCGCGACCTTGACCTCCTCCAGGAAGGTCTCGAAGTGGTGCACGAAGTCCGCGCGGACCGTCCCCTCTGTCGTCCGCCAGCGGTTCCGGAGCGTCTCGGACAGCGAGCCGGGAAGGTACTCCTCAGGTTTCTCGGTCCCCCATAGCGGGACCGTGATGATTTCCTTCACGTTCGACGGGAGGGCGTACCGCACCTCGACGTGGGGATTGCTCACGACGCTGACGACGTGGAATTCATGCTCCCCCATCCCACGGACGAGCTGGTCGGCCCACGTGGACACCCCGCCCATGTAGTGTGGGTACACCCCGGACACGAGGAACAGAACGCGCATGCGGGCTCACCGGTGGCCGCGTGAGGAGTCCAGCGCGTTCCTCAGAGAGTCGCAAATCGCGGACGCCTCCGCCTGCCCGCCGTTGCCCGAGCGGGCGAAGCACTCCGTCGCGAGCTCGAAGAGTTGAAGGGCTTCCCGCGGGTCTCGGTCGAGCGCCTGTTTGCCCGCCTCCACATACAAGGCCCCCGCTCGTGTAAAGCCCAGGAGGGGGTCGATTCCCCGGATCTCCAAACACCGCGCGGCGGAGGCGGTGCTCAGCGCCGCGCGGGCGTAGTGGCCCTGCCCCCGCCAGAACTCCCCGTCTTGCGCGTAGGCGCGCGTAGCTCCGAGGAGGTCGCCCTCGAGTTCCAAGCGCCGCGCGAGGAGCCAGGCGTTCCCGTCATCGGTGATTTTCTCTGCCCACGTCCGCTTCTGAGGGGGCTTGTACGGTTCGTCCGGCTGGCCGTAGGCGAACCATCGGACGAGCTTCGCTCTCCAACCGTCACCGTTCGCGACCGCGGAAGACCTCCCCCTTGAGACTGATGGTCGCTCCCGACCTTCTCCTCGCGTCATAAGGCTTATCGGACGGCCCTCGAAGGCCATCCCCTGGCGAACGAAGTTGAGACGCCCGGTCGCGATCGACGGTTGGCCGCTCGATTCCTGGCGGCTCCGGGTCTGCGCTTTCGATTGTAGGAGCCAAGTCGGCGGAGGCTTCGTGCCAAACTTAAAGTCAGCAGCCTCGCTTCACGCCCCCTCGAATGGCATCCCGCATCCACTCGACCGCAGACGTCTCCCCGGACGCGACGATCGGCGAGGGCTCGCAAATCTGGCACTGGGTGCAGGTCCGCGAGGGCGCCCGCATCGGGCGGGACTGCCGCATCGGGAAGGACGCCTACATCGACGCGGACGTGATCCTTGGGGACGGATGCAAGGTCCAGAACTTCGCGACGATCTACAAGGGCGTGACGATCGGGGACCGGGTGTTCGTCGGCCCCCACGCGTGCTTCACGAACGACCTGTATCCGCGGGCGGACTCCACGGGCTGGGAGATCGTCCCCACACATGTGGAGGACGGCGCATCGATCGGAGCGAACGCGACGATCCTGTGCGGGGTCACGGTCGGACGGAGTGCGATGGTCGCGGCGGGGGCCGTCGTGACCAAGGATGTGCCCGCGCACGCCCTCGTCGCGGGGGTCCCCGCCAGAATTATCGGGTGGGTCTGCGAATGCGGGCGCCCGCTCGACGCGAGGAACTGGTGCGCCCACGATCGGAAGACGGTATCGATCCCCGCCCGAAGGCTCCCGCGAAAGCCGGTGTCGAAAGGGAAGCGCCGCAGGACCTAGCGGTTCTCGCCCGGAGCGGCCTCGACGAGGACGAGCTGCCTAGGGGGCGAGGTTCCTCCCTCCAGGCCCGCGAGGGTCGCCTCGAGGATCGCGGTGACCCGGTCGCGCTCGGAGGCCTGCCCCGGGTATTCGGAGCTCCACTTCCGCCACTGCGGCCTCCGGTGCGCAATCCTGTATTTGACCCCCGACATGAACGTGTGGTATGTGTCCTGGTCGATCTTCCGGACCCGCTGGTGTGCGAGGATGTACCAGTGATATTGCGTCTTCGGCGGGACCCCCGAACCTTCCGGCGCGCTCCTCTCCCGCTCTTTCAAGGAGGTGAACGTGAACTCCCACCGGTCCGGGGCGACCTTCCGCTCTCGCCAGAGGCCGTGGGGGTAGATCCAGGAATGTTCCCCGCCGACGGACATCCCCGTGTATTCGTCGCCCTCGAACTCCTTGAGATCGTCGTAGCCCATGGGCTCAGCCCCAGATGTTGCGACGTATTTGGGGCCCCGTGGGGGAGGTGGCCGAAAGTGACCCGTGCCTTCGCATCCCCCGATGACGCGTTTCCGCCCGCCGTGTCGAAAGGGGTGCATCCGACTCCGCGTCCAATATGCAAACGCACGGCAGGATGAAATAGAAGCAACCGAGATGCCTCGTCCGGAGGGGTGCCGCCCGCGGCGGCGGGGCTTCTTCGAGGGGTTTGCTCCGTAAGGAGGAGTTAGGGAGGGGTAGACGTGGCTTTTGAGACAGCTATAGCTCGGCGCGTGGCTTCGGGTGTGGAACGAAGGCGGACCCAGATCGGGTGGAGCACCGGGCGTCGGCGGTCCGCAACGGGACCCCCCTCGATGGTCGTCCTCGGTCTGCTCATTGCCTTCGCCCTGGCACCCATGGTCGCGTCCGCTCTCCCGCCGGCGGGCCTGATCGTCGTCTCCGCGAGCGCCCCTGCGGGCTGGGTCGTTTCGACCTCGGCGGACGGCGGCGCGTTGACCGCCTCGAGCGCCTGCGTCGTTGGTCCGGGGACGTCCCCGCTGGGCGCGGGGAGCCTGGAGCTATCCGTGGGGAGCAATGGCGACGGCGGGGTCCAAGTCCGGCAGCCGGGCTACGCGGGGGTCCCGCTCACCTCGCTCACGACCCTGCGCTACGACACGTACGTCTCCGTCTTCGCGGGCTGCCAAGCCCCGTACCTCATCCTGAACGTGGACTGGAACTTCGACGGCGTGACGGACGACCTCCTCTTCTTCGAGCCCTGCTACCAGACCGGTGCGTACTCCGGCGCCCCGGTCCCGGCGCAGGGGGCGCCCGTCCTCGACACGTGGCAGGGCTGGGACGCCCTTGTCGGCGGCTGGTGGTCCCTCAATGCCGGGTCCTTCGGCCCGCCCCTCGTCACCCTCGCGAGCTACACCGCTGCCCAGCCGGGGACCCGGATTGTGAACTCCCCCTGATCGGCGTGGGATCCTCGACCACCACATACGATTTCGAGCCCGCCGCAGCCCCCGTCCACTTGGATGTGGGGAGCAACGGCGTCATCGACTTCGACTTTGGAACGATCCAGGGTGCCGTGAACGCCGCGAACAACGGGGACAGCGTGCTCGTCGACGCCGGGACGTACCCCGAGGTCGTCGTCGTGGCAAAGAGCATCACACTCAAGGGCGCCCAGGCGGGCGTGGCCGGATGGGCCCGCGGCGGCGCGTCCGAATCCATCGTCGGGACGACGGACGGGGCCTTCCAGCTCCTCGCGGACGGCGTCGTCATCGACGGGTTCACGATCGAGGGCGTGGTGGGTGCCTCGGGGATCTCGAGCCTCGGTGCGGGAATCTGGACGAGCGGGGATCACTCCGGCTATATGATGGTGAACAACATCATCCAGGGCAACACGATCGGCGTCTACCTGAACAGCCAGGGCGGGTCCCCCACCACCGTGTCCGGCAACCTGTTCCGGGACAACAACGAACTAGGGGCCGCGAGCGGGGACGCGATCTACTCCGATCTCGGTGCGGTGGATGTCGCGATTGACGGGAACCGCTTCACCGGGCACGCCTCCGCCGCGATGGTGTTCGCCGGCGGGTTCTCCCCGCCGGAGGGCCTCCAGTCTGGCCTCACGATCTCGAACAACGAGATCGCCGACGACGCGGGCTCCGTCGTCCTCTTCAACGCGGCGCACGTCTTCATCCTCGGGAACTCGTGGTCACACTCCGGCGGGAGTTCCGTCTTTCTCGGCGGCGGCGTGGACGGCGTGACGATTGTAGGGAACGACTTCTTCGCCGGCGACTTCCGCGCGGTTCGCGTGTATGCGGGCGCGTTCGGCGAACCCGGCGTCGTGTCTAACGTCGCGGTCCACGAGAACAACATCGTAGGGAACACGGTCGCGGGAATCGGCGTCGTGTCGGGCTCTTACGTCGGGACCCTCCAAGCGGACTGCAACTGGTGGGGGAGCGCTTCCGGCCCCGCCGCGCCGACGAACCTAGGCGGCCTGGGGGACGCGATCGTAGACCCGGACAGCGTCGTGAACTTCGTGCCGTGGCTCTCCGTCCCCGCCCCTGCGCCCTGCGGGGGCCTCGGAGGCGGCCCGGTCCACTTGGACATCGGGAGCAACGGCGTCATCGATGTGAGCTTCGGAACGATCCAGCCCGCGGTGACGGTCGGCCACACGGGGGACACGATCTACGTGGACCCGGGTACGTACGTCGAGCAGGTCACGATCTCCGGCTCCACGAGGAGCGGTCTCGCCCTCGTGTCGACCGTGCCCCTCGAGGCCGTGATCCGAGCGCCGGCCACGATGACGGGCGCGAAAGCGATCGTCCGGGTCTCGGGATCGAGCGACGTCGAAATCAGAGGCTTCACGATTTCCGGCCCGGGCGGCGGCAGCTGCGACAGCATCGAATACGGGGTCCTGGTCGACGGCGGCGGGTACGCAGTCATCACGGGCAACCACGTCGTCGACATCCGGGACACGCCCTTTAGCGGGTGCCAGAACGGCGTCGGCATCGGTGTAGGGCAGGCCTTCGCCGAAACCTCCGGGGGCGCGACGATCTCGGGGAACACGATCCAGGGCTACCAGAAGGGGGGCATTGTAGTCGACGGCCCCGGATCTTCCGCCACGATTGAGAACAACATTGTCGTCGGCGCCGGACCCACTGGGGTCACCGCCCAGAACGGGATCCAGGTGAGCCGGGGCGCGGCCGGAACCGTGAGGGACAACACCGTCAGCGACAACTGGTACGACCCGTGCGGGGATTACCTCACGTGCTACAACGCCGCGGGGATTCTCGTCTTCGAGACCTCGGGCGTGATCGTCCGGGGAAACCATCTATCGGGCAACCAAGCGGGCGTGAACCTGTTCGGTGCGTCGTTCGTCAATCTCCTCTCGAACGTTCTCGTGGGGAGCGCATGGGGCGTGATCGTGGACTCGAGTTCGGACGTCCTCGTCCAGGCAAACACGATCGGTTCGCCCGAAGTCCGGTCGGGCGCGGTACAGATCATCGGGAT
>VBMI01000096.1:10700-41153 GCA_005878955.1 Methanobacteriota archaeon | reverse complement strand
GGGCTGTCCCTTCAGGTGCACGAGGATGCACTTCGCCTCCTCGTCGAACCCGTTCTCCACGAGCCGGTCGAACATGCCGCCCGTCTCGATCGCGAGGACGAACTTCGCGTCGGCATCCCGGAACTTCACTTTCTCCTTCTCCACGTTGTACGGGATCGTGTAGCCCGCATCCCCGACATCGTCGCGGCAGTTGATCTGCCGCCGCTCGCCGTTGCGGGTGATCTCCTCGATCGTGAGGTTCCCGATCACGCTCGCCCCGCTCTCCTCCGGCCGCAGCTTGAAGTCCTCCCGGAGGAGTGCGGTGACGACCTCGAGGTCCTCCGCGAGGAGGTTCGACTCGTCCTGGCTGTGGAACTTCGCGAGGTCCCACCCCTCGGAGATGTAGTACATCTCCCTCAGGGTCGAGGACTTGCTCCCGCGGATCATCTCCCGGATGAAGTCCAGGACGAACATCGTCCGGAGGAGCATGAGCGCGCCCTTCATCTTCTTCGCCGACCGGACGCCCGTCAGCTTCCCGTACTTCCACACCGAGTGCTTCGGGTCGAACCGGATGTTCGCCTTCGTGCGGAGAGGGATCTTCATCTTCGGGATCTGTCCGTCCTTCAGTTCGCCGTAGATCTCCTCCGCGATCGCGTAGAGCTCGCGGACCGCCTTGTCCGCGCCTTCCGCCTCAGTCATCCTCGAGGACCTCCTCGGTTTCGTCATAGTCGATCTCCCCCTCCTCCTCTTCGGGCGGCGGGGGCGCGGCGCCCTCCTCGGGCTCGAACTCCGCGTAGTCCAGCTCCCAGTCCCCCGGCAGGGGCTCCGCGCCGATGACGAGCTCCGGGCTGATCCCGCTCACGTACAGGTCGGACTCGTCGTACTCCTCCTTATCGAGGCCGAGGAGCTCGAGCGTGACGGTCGCCTTCTCGACGGAGTTGATCCGCTTCAGCTCCCACGTCACCTTGCCGTCCTCCCGCATCTCGGAGGGCTTCGGGTCCACCTTCCCGAGCTTCGCGCTCCGTGGCAGCAGGGCGTGGAGGTTGAACTTCTTGCCCGCGGACGTGAAGTTGTGGAGGTCGATCGTGACCGTGTGCCGCTTCACCTTCGCGTCGTACGCGATCGCCTCCTCGATCCAGATCACGCCCATGATCTTCGTCACGGTCGCGTCGAGGTTCGGCGCCGTCTTACCGACAATTTTCGCGGATTTCTCCGCGATCCTCGGCAGGATCTTCTGGACGATGTCGAACTTCTCCCGCGTCTTCGCGCGCCGGGCCTTCTTCGTGAGATGGGTCTTCAGTCGCCGGCCGCACTCCTTCAGCGCGAGGTCGATCTCCTCCATGATCTCCGGGATCGGGGCGACCGCTTCCTTGGACTCGGAGGTGTACGGGACCTTCACGCTCGCGACGTGGACGAGCACGATCGCGGGGCCGAACGGCAGCCCGGAGCCGCCGCGCTGCTCGAGGCCGTACCGCCGCCAGTCCACGGCCTGCACGGCCTGCGTGACCGCGCACGCCCCCGCCTGGTACAGGAGCGGCACGCGGTTCGCGAACCGGAGCACCTGGACGGGCTGGTCCGGCGGGAGGTCCCCGCCGTATACGATACCGACCTCCACCTGGAAGGGGTTCCCCTGCCACACCGCGGGGTCCCGCGTCAGCGGCGGGGAGTAGAACTCCGGCTTGAGGGACCCGAGGACGTTCTTCAGGCCCTTCTTGACGAGCTTCTCGCCGATCGGGCTCAGGCAGTCCGTCGGGGGGGCCATGACCTTCACCTCCTTGATCGCGTCCAGGATGCGCCTCGCCTCCTCGAGGTCTAGGCCCTTCGGCTTCGTCTCCGGCGGGACGCCCGACCGCTCGCAGATTTCCTTGGCGACGCGCGACGAGATGCGGGAGAACTCCTCCTCGAGGAACGCGCTCAGCTTGTACGACTTCGTCTCCTTCGCCATCGCGAGGAACGTGCCGAGCTCGACGCCGTACGGGTGGGGCTTGATCTCCATGGTCTTCGGCGGGAGCTCCTCCGTCACGCGCTCGAAGACGATCGGCTCGCCCTCCGGCGGTCGAAACGTGATCCGGGCGTGCGGGTTCACGATCGCGGTCGCCTTGAGGTATTCGAGAGGGCTCTGCTGCGCCGTGATGTACCGCCCCTTGAGCGGGATCTCGACGCGGGTGCCGTGCGGCTTGTCCCACGTCACGAAGTCCTCCTCCTGGATGCTGGGGCGGTTCTTGCGGATGTCGATGATCAGGTCGACCTCGTACGCGACGTCCATCTCCGCGGGCCGGGACCGGATGCGCGTCGGCTTGCCAGTCGTCGTCTGCCCGTAGAGGATCGCCCCGCTCACCCCAATGCCCTGCTGGCCTCTTTTTTGAGCGAGAACGTGGAACCGGGAGCCGTACAGGAGGCGGCCGAAGACGTTCGCGACCTCCTTCTTCACGATCCCGGGCCCGTTGTCCTCCGTGACGACGAGGAACTCGTCCTTCCCCGACTTCTGAATCTCGACGCTGACGTCCGGGAGGATGCCCGCGTCCTCGCAAGCGTCGAGGGAGTTCTCGCAGAGCTCCTTGACGACCGTCAGGAGGGCCTTCGTGGGGGAGTCGTACCCGAGGATCTGTTTGTTCCGCTCGAAGAACTCCGAGATGGAAATCTCCCGCTGCTTCTTCGCGAGCTCCTCGGCGACGGACAAGGCGGGCAGGCTATCCCATCCCTGGTGCCGCGATAACCGGCGGGCCCGATTTAAGCATAGCGCACTCCATCGGACGGAGGCCCATGGGTTTTGTCCTTCCGTTATCAGCTGCCGCCCTCTCGCTATCGCGGCGAAGTGTCCGAGACCGGCGGCGTGCGCGCGGTCCACCACCGCCACGCCTGGTAGGCCGCCGTCGCGATCGCGGCGCCCGCGGCGTCGGCGCCGAAGTCGAGGATGCTCCCCTGCCGCCCCGCCACGAAGGTCTGATGGAACTCGTCCGTCGCGGCGTACGCGACCGCGCCCGCGAGGGCGATGAGGGCGGACCGGGACCGGACCCATGGCGAGGGAGCGGTCGCGATCGCAAGGGCAAGCAGGACCGCGAACCCGACGTACTCCGCCGCGTGGAGGGCCTTGTCCCCGATCACCGCCAGGACCTCCTCGCCCGGGGCCGGAACGGGCTGGGACGACAGGAGGAAGATCGCGACCGCGTAGGCCACCGCGGCGGCCCACAGGGCGATCCGCCTACGGCTTCGCATCCGGGTCCTCGCCCAGGTCTCGCTCCTCGGCCTCGCGTTCCGGAGGGGCGGCGGGCTCGACCCCCTCCTCCTTGGCCGGCTCCGTCTCGCCCTCCGCCTTCCCCTCGCCCGTGGCGGGGGCGGGCTCCTCGAAGGTCGCGCCGCATTTCGGACATGCCTTCGCCTCCGCGGGCACGTCGGCCCCGCAGTTCGTGCACATGAACCCGGTGTCCGAGGACTCCGTGGGCGCCGCCATCCCGAGCCGCGCGCGCTCGACCCGGGCCCGCTGGGTCCACCAGAACAGCATGACGAGGAGGAAGTAGAACGAGATCGGCAGGATCAGGGAGAACACGCCATAGTAGATCGCGAAGCCGAAGAAGGGCCCCACGCCGGTCGTGATCGGCCCCACCTGCCACGAGCTCGCGAACCACCGCGTCGAGGTCCCGTTCGATTCCGCGACGGACGCCCAGAAGATGTACATGTGGTCGTCCACTGGGAGGAGCGCGTAGTACTGCTTCCCGTCCGCCAGGTTCATGTCGCTGTTGTCGACCGGCGACATCGCCGCGCCGCGGTCGGTGAACGTCAGCCCGTCCACGAGGGTGAGGTTCGCCCACAGCTCGTAGTTCGCGGGGTTCCCGCCCCCGGGGACGGTGAGGTTCGCGGTGAAGTTGTACGTCGCCCCTGCGGCACCGCGGCCCGGCGTGACGGTCACGTTCGTGATCCGCGTGACGGTGGTCGGGCACGGGGGCTGGGGGTCGCACCCCGTGACCTGCACGGGGTCCCCAGACCAGAGGCTCTGCGCGAGGAGGCCCGAGAAGACGAGGGCGGCGATCAGGAAGACGATCGCGCCGTTCAGGACCAGGTGCTTCGTCCTCCGCTCCTTCAGCCAGAACGGGATTGCGAACATGGCGAGCGGGATGAGGAAGATCGTGAGGCAGCCGAGGTAGATGTACGACAGGAGCGCCGCGACCATCAGGCCGAGGATCGCGAGATAGAAGATGCGGAAAAACACGCTCTTGCGGAAGGCAAGGATCGCCTCCAGCAGATTCACGTTCGCATCTCATCCGGCGGGGCGCTAAATACGTATCGGGATACCGACGAGCGAGGATTTACATAGGATGGGCGGGGATGGAACCGCTTCCCTCCGTGAGCCCATGACCCTTGCCGTCGTCGCGGTCGGCGGGAACGCGATCTCCCCGCCGAAGGACACCAGCCTCGGGGCGATGAAGGCCCACATCGCGAGGACCGCCGCGCGGCTCGCGGACCTCGTCGAGGCGGGGTTCGAGATCGTCGTGACGCACGGCAACGGCCCGCAGGTCGGCACGATCCTGATCCAGAACGAGGAGGCCCGGGCGCGGGTGCCCGCGATGCCCCTCGACGTCCTCGTCGCGGAGTCGCAGGCGGAGATCGGGTACCTGCTCCAGCAGGCCCTCCAGAACGAGTTCGCCTCGCGCGGGACCCCGCGGACCGTCGCGAGCCTCGTCACCCAGGTCGTCGTGGACCCCGCGGACCCCGCGTTCCAGGAGCCGACGAAGCCGATCGGCCCGACGTACGAGAGCGACCAGGAGCTTGTCGTGCGGCGGGCGAAGGGGTGGAAGATGGTGCAGGATCCGCGGGGTGGCTGGCGCCGCGTTGTGCCCTCCCCGAGACCCCTCGAGATCGTGGAGGCGGACCTGATCAAGAAGTTCCTGAAGGCGGGGGACCGCGCGATCCTGATCGCGGCGGGCGGGGGCGGCATCCCCGTCGCCCGCAAGCTGAACGCGTACCACGGCGTCGAGGCGGTCATCGACAAAGACTTCGCGTCCGCCGTCCTCGCGAGGGAAATCGGTGCGGACCTCATCGTGATCATTACGGAGGTCCCGAAGGTCGCCATCCGCTTCGGAAAACCGGACCAGCAGGAACTCGACCGCATGACCCTGGCCGAGGCCCGCCACCACCTCCAGGCGGGCGAGTTCCCGCCCGGGTCCATGGGCCCGAAGATCGAGGCCGCGATACAGTTCCTCGAGGGAGGGGGTCGGAAGGTCGTGATCACGGACCTCGCGCACGTGCTCGAGGCGACCTCGGGCCGGGCGGGCACGACGATAGCGTAGGATCCCCGACGCACGGGGTCGCGTCGGGAAACCAACATATACGCCCGCGACACCTGTCCGTGCCCCGGGGGAGATGGACTGCGGACCGGTGTGTGGGTCGCGGCTTGGCTGCTGTTCGTTTCCGGCGCGGCGGGCTTGATTCCACCGCACCCGGATCTCCAGCCGAGCGTTGGTGCCCCTCTCTCTGGGCGATCGTTCAGCAGCGCCCATCCGGTTCTCGCGACCGCCCCTCCGGGCGGAAAGTGGACGAACGTATTTCCCTGGCCATCGCCCCGGGCGCATCACGCGATGGCGTACAGCACCCAAGCCGCTCGCCATGTCCTGTTCGGTGGATCCACGTGGTACGGTCCTGGGGAAGATACGTGGTCCTATGACTACGCGAGCAACACGTGGACCAACCTCGACCCAACGGCCCACCCGTCGCCCCGTCCTGGCGCGGCGATGGCGTACGATCAGGAGTCGAATCGCTTCGTCCTCTTTGGCGGGTCGCCGGGGTACGTCCCGTCGGACGAGACATGGGTGTACGACCCGACGGCGAACACGTGGATCGACATGGCCCCCGCGGTCCGCCCCCAGGGCCGGTTCTGGACGTCGATGGCCTACGACGCACCGGCGGACCGGATCATTCTCTTCGGGGGGCACTTGATGGACGGCGGGCTCGCCCCGGTCGAGAACGATGAGACGTGGGCCTATGACTACAACACGAACTCCTGGACGGACATGGACCCCGCATCCAGGCCGGCGGGACGGTTCCTCCATGCCATGACGTTCGATTCCCGCGATGGCCGGACGCTCCTCCAGGGCGGGAAGGTCCCATGCGCACCGAACCCCATCCCCAACCCGGCGTGCATTAACGGCGAGACGTGGGCGTACGACTTCGCGGCGAACTCATGGACGCAGCTTGCCCTCGGACCGCCTCGCGTCGATCACGCGATTGCCTTTGACGCCGGTTCCAACCGGACGGTGCTCTTCGGGGGCAGCGAGGGGTCGACACAGTCCCTTGGAGACACGTGGATCTTTGACGGGAACCAGTGGACGAACGCGAACCCGGTCGCCACGGCACCCCCATGGGCCGGCCATACGATGGCGTACGACGTCGCGTCGGACCTCGTCGTGCTCTTCGCGAGCTACGAAGGGAACACGCCGGGAGTCCTCTGGACGTACAACACGGACGGGAACATGTGGTCGAGCCGATCCGCGCCTCCTCATCCGAACGTGAGGGCGGGGCACGCGATGGGGTACGACCCGCGACTCGACCGCGTCGTCCTGTTCGGCGGCAACCTCGGCGGCCGAAACGCGGACACTTGGACGTTCGACCTCCAGCGCCAGGAGTGGACGAGGATGGCCCCGGCCGTCTCGCCCTCGCCCCGGGTGAACGCGGCCATGGTCTACGACACGGGGGCAGCGCGGCTGATCCTGTTCGGCGGGGACGACGGGACGATGGACTACAACGACGAGACATGGGCGTACGACCTCGCGACGAACGCGTGGACGGACCTGAACCCCTCCTCGAAGCCGCCTCCTCGAAGAGGGCACGCGCTCGCCTACGATGAGACCTCGGGACGGGTTGTCCTGTTCGGCGGGGAGGTGTCCCGTCAGTTCGCGTACGAGGATGACGTGTGGCTCTACGATTCTGGGGCGAACGCGTGGACGCGACGAGATCAGGCCACGAAGCCCCCGGCCCGAGCCAATCACGCCCTCGTGTATGATGGAGCGAGCGGGCGGGTCGTCCTGTTCGGCGGCAACGTTGTGACTCCCCCCTACTTCACCAACGACACGTGGACCTACGAGACCGGATCGAACCTCTGGAGGAACGTGACACGGGGGCCGGGCCCATCGCCTCGGTCCGCCGTCGCCGCCGCGTACGACTCGCAGGCGAATCGGGCCATTGTGTTCGGGGGATGGGGCAGCTACATGTCGACAAGGTTCGATGACACATGGTCCTATGACGCGTCGAGCGGCGCGTGGCGAAGGCTCGACCCGAATCCGCATCCCTCCCCTCGTGCGTTCTCCGCCCTCGCGTATGACTCGCAATCACGGCGCACAATCCTGTACGGCGGAGAGGGCAGCGACGAGACCTGGGCCTACGACTACGTCGGACCCCTGGATGTCCGCATCGAAGCCGTCCCCGCATCGGGACCCGCTCCACTGGACGTGGTCTTCCTCCTGAACGTCTCCGGAGGCACCCCGCCCTATTCGTTTGCCTGGACATTCGCTGACGGCTCGACGAGCAGCGTCCGGGAGCCCGTCCACACGTACCCCTCGGAGGGGTCCTTCCAGGTCACGGTGACCGTCGGAGAGTCCTCGGGATCGAACGTCTCGGCATCGGTGCGAGTCACTGTGACCCGAACGCAGGCACCCCTCTGGGCCGTCGGCGTTGTGCTCGGGGCTGCCATCGCGTCCACCGTCGTCTTCATCGCGTGGCGTCTCAGACGAGGAGCGTGGACACCCCCGAAACCGCTCTGAACCGTATAGTCGAAAAAGTTATTCGTCTTACTGTGGTGACAGCATCGTGCGACTTATCCTCGTCATCGTGGGCGGGATCGTCTCGCTGATGGGCGCCGTCTGGGCCTTCCAAGGGGCCGGGTACATCCCGGGCTCGTTCATGTCGAACGACCCGACGTGGATCTACATCGGTGGCGGGACCGTCGTCGTCGGCCTCATCCTCGCGTTCCTCGGCATCCGCTCGAAGCCCGCCGCGAAGACCCAGCCGTGAGGCCTAGCCCGGGACGAGCAGCGGGATCGAGTCGTATCCCGCGGCCCCGTCGGGGAACGGAGGAGCGGGGACCGATTGCTGCGCGTCGTCTGGCGGGACCGAGTTGTCGAACGCGCGCGCGACGATCCGGTAGGACCCGCCCCCGGGCGGGGTCCAGTTGAACGTCCAGAGGACCCAGGTGAGGTTGGACAGCGGCGGGGTCTTCAGCGTTGCCACAGCCCACGACGCGCCGCCGTCCGTGCTCACTTCGACCCGTTTGATCCCGCGGTCCCCCGCGAGGGCGACCCCGCCGATCGTCACGGGCCCCGAGACCACGGCGTTGTACGCGGGCGTCGCGATGATCGCGGTCGTCCGGATCGCCCCGCGCTCCTTCGTCCCCGCGAACTCCGAGTTCGTCCACCCCTTCTGCTGCCAGAACCCGAAGAACGCGCCCTGCACGAGGGTGACACGGGTGACCCACTTCGCGTGGAACATCCCGTAGAGACCTGGGACGATGATCCGGGCGGGGCCGCCGTGCTTCGACGGGAGAGAGTCCCGGTTCATCTGGAGGGCGACCATCGTCGACGGGTTCGTGGCCTTCGCGAGCGGGACCCCGACGGTGTAGCCGTCCGCGCACGTGAACGCGACCCAGTCCGCGGCGGGGGTCACGCCCGCGGCCGCGAGGAGGTTCGCGAGCGGGATCCCCGTCCACCGCGCGGTGCTGATGAGGTTCCCGCCCACCTCGTTGCTCACGCACTCGAGGGTCGCGAGCTCCTCCTGGGAGTCCGTCCGCTGGGCCAGGTCGCTCAGCGAGTAGCTGGCGGGCGTCGCGACGAGGCCGTCGATCCCGAGCCTCCAGGAAGCGCGGTCCACCTCCGGGTCGATCAGGTTCTTCGTCACGACGTAGAACTCGTCGTTCGGCGTGATCTCCTTCGAGACCATCTCCTGGACGGAGGCGAACACGAGCCGGGCGGGGCGGGTCACGAGGGTCGTGAGGCCCGTGACGGTCACCGCCGCGGCCGCGATCAGAACCCCCACCGCGACGATGAACTGCCTGCGGGAAAGCGAAAAGCCCTCGGGGTGCCGAGACGCGACGTCCACGAGGAAGTAGTCCATGATCGAGGCGGAGAGGAACGCGCTCAGGACCTGGCTGACGACCGCGCCGGTCGTCCCGGCCGCACTCAATGAGCCGAGGAATCCCGCACCCAAGATGGGGAGGACCGCGAAGAGCACGATCGCGGACGGGACGAGCCCGTACAGCGCGAAGACGATCCAGCGGTTGCGCACCCGCTTCTCGATCCAGCGGTACGGCAGGGCGTAGAACCCTGGCGTGAGGAGGAAGATCGTCAGCGAGGTGATGAGGGCGAGGAGCTTCGCGCCCTCCCCCATCGTGCGGATGAAGAACGACTCGACGTTCCCGGGGATGCGGCCCACCGTGAAGTCCACCGCGACCTCCGGGAGGAACACGCCGATCCCGCTGAGGCGCATGAAGAACGTGAGCGCGAGCCCGGGGGCCCCCGCGACGACCCCGGCGGCGAACCGGTACCACGGGAACCGCTTGATGCGGGCCCACAGGCGCCCGAACACCGGCGGGAGCACGGGGTCCCAACGGGAGGGCGGGGCTTTAACGTTCGCCACAGTTCCTTCCCAGAACTCTTTTGTGTTCCCAATCGATAAACCCGCAGGTGCACCGATGGCCCGAGCCACGACAACCGGCCCGCTGACGGACGCGAACCTCGAGACCGTGTTCCTCTGGGCGCACGATTTCAAGCGGATGCGGGAGTTCTATGGCAAGACGCTCGGGCTCCCGGTCGGCTACGAGAATCCGCACTTCGCGGCGTTCCAAGCGGGCCGGAACTCGATTGCACTCCACGCGGAACGGGAACCCCATACGCGGGGCGACTCCTGGCACATGGAGTTCATCGTCAAGGACATCGATGCGGTCGCGGGGGAACTCGCCCGCCGGGGAGTCGCTGTGAGCCAGATCCGGGAGGAAAGCTTCGGGCGGATCGCGACCTTCCGCGACCCCGAGGGGAACGAGATCGGCCTCGAGGAACCGCCGAAGCGGAAGCGTTGAAAGGTTTTTAGCGGTCGGTCCCGCTGGCTTCACCGCTCCGGATGACAACCGAGGACCAAATCAAGGCGGTCGAGGACGAGATCCAGAAGACCCCGTACAACAAGGCGACCCAGCACCACATCGGGAAGCTGAAGGCCAAACTCGCCCGCCTCAAGGAGGAGGTCCAGCTCCGGCAGATGAAGGGCGGGGGCGGCGGGCCGAGCTACGCGGTGAAGAAGAGCGGGCACGCGACTGTTGGCCTCGTCGGGTTCCCGAGCGTCGGGAAGTCCACGCTGCTGAACCAGATCACGGACGCGGTCAGCGAGGTCGCCGCGTACGCGTTCACGACGGTCACCGTGATCCCCGGCGTCATGGAGTACCGCGGGGCGAAGATCCAGATCCTCGACATGCCCGGGCTGATCCACGGAGCCTCGAAGGGCAAGGGACGAGGGCGGGAGGTCCTCAGCGTCGCGCGGGCGTGCGACCTGATCCTCCTGATGGTGGACGTGTTCGAGACGAACGTGCAGGTCCTCGTCGAGGAGCTGTACCTCGCGAACATCCGGTTGAACCAGAAGCCCGCGGACGTCGTGCTCTCGAAGGCGAACCGCGGAGGCCTCGTCGTCAACCCGACCGTGAAGCTGAAGTCGATCGACGAGGAGACGATCGCGGACATCTGCCGGGAGTGGGGGTTCCTGAACGGGACCGTCGTCGTGCGGGAGGACCTCACCGCGGACCGGCTCATCGACGTGCTCGCGGGGAACCGGAACTACATGCCCGCCTTCGTCGTCCTGAACAAGATCGACCTCGTGACGCCGGAGTACCTGAGGACGGTCGAGGCCCGCCTGAAGGGGTGGAGGATCCTCCCGATCTCCGCGATGAACGGGATCGGACTGGAGCCCGTGCGCGACTCGATCTACAACTCCCTCCGGTTCATGCGCGTGTACCTCAAGCCCCAGGGGAAGGAGGCGGACCTCCGGGAGCCGCTGATCGTCCGGGACGGTTCCTCGGTGGGCGAGGTGTGCGACGCGATCCACCGGGAGTTCCGGCGGAAGTTCCGGTACGCGAACGTGTGGGGCGCGTCCGCGGTGTTCCCGGGCCAGAAGGTCGGGCTCCAGCACGTCCTCCGGGAGGGGGACGTCGTCTCGATCGTCGTGCGGAAGCAGTAGTCACCGCAGCGCGAGCGCGACGCACCCCAGGATCGCAAGGTCGATCACGAAAGCGAGCGCGCACAGGAGGCACACCGCATCGATGACGAGGACCTCGACAATGGTCAGCCCCGCCCCGACGACCGCGCCCGCGATCGCGAAGAGGAGGAGCCACCGGTCGATCGCCCATGGCCCGACCCGCTCCACGCCCCGGAGGCCCAGCGCCGCGAGGACGAGCAGGAGGGCGAACCCGCCCGTGCCGAGGTTCGCGGTCGGGACCCCCGCCACGGCCGCGAACGGGCTCTCCCGGACCTTCGTGCAGCTCCAGAACGGATCGACGTCGCACCACGACTGGGTCGCGTGCTCGTACCACTGCCACGTCAGGTAGGCGGAGTCCGCGACGCCGAAGGCCGCGAGCACGGCCACGAGAAGGAGGACGTCCCCGCGGGCGAACCTCCCCGGCATCTCACACCCTCAGGGCGGCGTCGAGCGCGTTCGAGTACGTCGCGTAGCCGCCCGCCTGCTCCCCCACGAGGATCGCCGTGATCACCCCGTTCCGGTCGAGGATGAACGTCGTGGGGGTCGACGAGACGCCGTACGCGGTCTGCACCGTGCGGGCGGAGTCCAGGGCGTATGTCCACGGCGTGTTGTACGTCGTCTTGAACACCTCGATGCGGGCGTCCGTGTCGTCGGGCGGGACGAAGTTCACGTCCACGCTCAGGAAGTGGACGCGTCCGCCGTACGCGGTGTAGAGGGAGGACAGGACGTTCGTCGCCTCGTTCTGGCAGTGCGGGCAGTCCACGTCCATGAACTCGAGGAGCACGGGCTCCCCCCGGAGGGTGGAGAGGGTCACGGACGCCCCCGTCGTCGAGGTCAGCGTGAAGTCCGGGCCCTCCTTCCCCACGGTCGGGCCCACGCGGAAGGGGTTCACGATGATCACGAGGAGGACGACCGCGAGGACCACGGCGATGGCGGCGATGAGGACCTTGCCGCGCCTCGTCACGGTCACGGGGGCCCGCGTCCGCTCCGCCCTCGCGGTCCGCACGACCTGGGCGGCCTCCCGGTGGGCCTCCTCGGGGACCTCCACGCGCGGGTGCTGCTTCGCGTAGTGCGCGGGGAGGTTCTCCACCTTCACGGAGACCCCGCACTCCGGGCACTTCCGCATCTCCGCCATCGGGGGGAACGATTCTCGGGCGGACGTATTACCTATCGCCACAACGCGTATGTACCCGTCCTACGGCAGGCGGTGCATCCGCTTCAGGTCGTCCGCGAAGTCCTTCAGGGCCTCCGGGACCGCGATCCCCTCGATCGGCTGCCCGAGGGAGATCCCCGCCTCCCGCTTCCGCTTCCAAGTGTCGGAGTTGAACGCCTGGATCCCGGGCGTGGCCTTCGTGAGCTCCTCCCGCACCCCCGCCCGGAGGCTCGGCAGCAGCTCCCCGTGGACGCTCCCGCCGTAGACCTCCCGCCAGATCTTGTCCGTCGAGAACGGCACGATGGGCGCGAGGAGCCGGAGGAGGTCCCGCAGCGTCGCGTGGAGCCCGTACACCGCACCGTCGTCCCCCTGGTACGCGCGGCCCTTCACCATCTCCACATAGTGCGGCGCGAACGTGTTCCAGAGGAACTCCCGGCACCGGTTCGCGGGGACGAACAGGTTGTACTCCTCGTACGCGCCCCGGCACTCCACGATCAGCGCGTTCAGCTCCGCGAGGATCCACTCGTCCGAGGCCTTCAGCTTCCCCGCCGGGATCGCCGGGAACGAGGAGATGAACCGCGCGACGTTCCAGAGCTTCGTGATGAACTTCTGCGCGCCGCCGATCTTGTCCTCGGAGATGCGGTAGTCGTCGCCGGGCCCCGTCTCCGAGGCCGCGAAGAACCGGATTGCGTCTGCACCGAACTTCTGGATCAGCGGGTCCGCCGGGAGGTAGTTCCCCGTCGTCCGGTGCATCGCCCGCCCACGGGCGTCGAGACCGAGCCCATGGATGAAGACGTGCTGGAACGGTTTCTCACCCTTCACGAGCCACGACTTGAGGGTCGTGTAGTACAGCCACGTCCGGACGATCTCCCGTCCCTGGGTCCGGAGGTGGGTGGGGAAGTTCTCATCGAAGAACGCCTCGTCCTTGCCGTAGCGAGTGACCCAGAGGTTCGAGCAGCTCGAGTCCATCCATGTGTCGAACACCCGCGTCTCGCCGACGAACTCCGTGGCCGAGCAGTTCGGGCACTCCTCCCACGGCGCGGCGTCCCTCCAAGGCCGGTAGTACGGGCCGGGCTTGGGGACGAGGACGAGCTTGCACTTCCCGCACGTCCACAGCGGGATCTCCGTGTGGTAGTACCGGTGCCGGCTGACCGGCCAGTCGATCGTGAGGGACGCGATCCAGTCCAGGAGGAGCTGGCGGTGGCGGGGCGGGTGGAACGCCATCTCGCCCACGACCCGCTCCAGGGCCGGCCGGAACTCGAGCTGCTTGAGGTACCACGCCTCCGTGAGGAGGAACTCGACGGGCGTGCGGCTGCGCTCGCACAGGGGGGTCTTGTGGAGGATCGATTGCACCTTCTCGAGGGCGCCCTTCGACTCGAGGTCCTTGAGCACCGCCTCGCGCGCGGGCTCCACCCGCAGACCCGCGTACGGGCCGGCGGCCGCGGTCATGCGCCCCCGCTCGTCGATCGCCTTCACGGGCTCGAGCTGGAGCTCGCGGAACAGGCGGATGTCGACGAGGTCCCCGTAGGAGCAGATCATCGCGGCCCCGCTCCCGAAGTCCATCCTCGCCTCCGGGTGTGCGCGCACGGGCACCTCGTGGCCGAAGAGCGGGACCGTCGCGGTCTTCCCCGCCGCGCCCCGCCACCGCTCGTCGTCCGGGTGGACGATCACCGCGCGGCACGCGGGCAGGAGCTCCGGGCGGGTCGTCGCGATCGTGACCTCGCCGCCCTCGGTGAGCGGGAACCGGACCCACGCGAGCTTCGACGGGACTTCCTCGTGCACGATGTCCGCCTCCGCGAGGGGGGTCTCGCACGCGACGCAGTAGAACCCCGGCCGCTCCCCGCGGTAGAAGAGGCCGCGGTTGAACAGATCGATGAAGATCGCCTGGCTGAACGCGCGGTACGCGTCGGAGTCCGTGTAGTACGCGTGCCCGAAGTCCGCGGTCATCCCCATCCGCTTCGCGATCCGGAGGATCCCGTCCCCGATCGCGGTGATCTCCTCCCGGCACTTGTCGATGAACTCCTGGCGGTCCCATTGGTGGAGCCGCTTGCCGTGCTTCTTCTCGACCGTGCGCTCGATGTTGATCCCGTTCCGGTCGAGGCCGAAGGGGAACACGACCGCCTTCCCGAGCATCCGCTGGGAGCGGGCGATCATGTCGATGAGGGCGTACGCGACGACCGCCCCGGGGTGCCAGTCCCCGCTCGGGTACGGCGGGGGCGTGTCGATCACATACGTCGGGCCCCGGTCCGGGTTGTACGCGTAGAGGCCCGGTTCCCGCTCCCAGACCTGGAGGAGCTCCTCCTCGAAGTTCACGTCCCACTGCTTGGCGGCGAGTTTCGGGTCGGGCATCCGGGGTAGGCTCCCTCGAAAGGGCGAGCCCCTAAAAGCCTTGCCCGTCGGTGAGCACCCTCTCGTGGAGGATCCCGACGTTCGCATCAAATCGGAGAACGGGGCGGGAACGGTTATCTAGGGCGAGGACGAGGTTCCCCGAGGCACGCGGATGGTCCAGCCCAGGAACTACAAGGCGAAGGTGTGCCTCGTCGGCGAGGCGGCGGTGGGGAAGACCTCCCTCATCCGCCGGTTCGTCGAGAGCCAGTACAGCGACTCGTACCTGATGACGATCGGCGTGAAGGTGTCCAAGAAGCGGCTCGAGGTGACCCTGCCGAACGACGAGACGCCGTACGTCCTCGAACTGTCAATCTGGGACGTGATGGGGCAGCCGCAGTTCCGGGAGCTCTTGCAGGACGCGTACTTCACCGGAGTTGCGGGGATTATCGCCGTGGCGGACCTGACGCGCACCTCGACGATCCAGGCGCTCTACGAGTGGATCGACAGGGTGGACAAGGTCACGAGCCAGGCGCCCGTCGTAGTCGCGGGAAACAAGGCAGACCTCGCGAAGAACATCGACGCGGCCGCGCTCGCCTCCCTGGCGAAGTCGGTCCACGGCATCGCGTTCCGGACGTCGGCGAAGACCGGGGAGAACGTCGAGCAGGCGTTCCAGACCCTGGGGACTCGGATCATCGAGAAGGCCGCGAAGACACGCGCGGAGAAGGCCCCTACGCCCAGCTGACGATCTTGATTACTGGCCCGCGTACCCCGGACCTTTGGACCCGCGGAGGGCGTTCGACTTCCAGAACTTCGGCACGGGCCGGAGGTGTCTGCGAAATCCTATTCGATGTACCGCAGCGCCTCCGCGGGCGGGATCTTCGACGCGCGCACCGCGGGGCTCGCGGTCGCGGCGACCGTGGCCACGAGGGCGATCGACGCGATGATCCCGAGGTTCACCCAAGGGACCGCGAACGTCGCGAAGTCCGCGAAGAACACGGAATACACCTTGTACGCGAGGACGACGCCGAGGGCCATCCCCACGACGATCCCGAGGGCCGCGATGAACGTGATCTCGATGAGGAAGGACCAGAGGACCATCTCCCGCGTGAACCCGATCGCCCGCAGCGCGCCGATCTGTTGCCGCCGCTCGACGACCGCGCGCGCGGTCACGACCCCGAGGCCTGCGATCCCGACCATGAGGCCGATCCCGAGATACGCTTGCATCAGGGTGAGGACCTCCTGCGACGCATCGAAGGCCCGCCCAATCTCCTCGCGGATGTCGATCGTCCGCAGCCCGTACGAGAAGAAGATCCGCTCGAGCTCCCCACGCATCCACTGGGAGTCCGTGCCCGGGGCGAGCTGGAAGAAGTACGCGGTGTACGTGCGGGAGACGTTGAAGTTGTCCTTGACGACGGCCTGGTCCACGAAGATCCCGGAGGTGAACTGGAGGGCTTGGTCGAGGACCCCGAGGATGACGAGCCGGACCTGGCGGCCCTCCCCGTCGTCGACGATCACGGCGTCCCCGGGGGAGACCCGCAGGCCCCCGCCCGGGCCGACGAACTGGCTCGGTCCCGTCGCGGAGCGGTCCACCACAGCGTACGAATGGTTCTGGCCGAGCGCGTGCCACACGGCCTCGCGCTCCCTCTCCGGGTCCGGCGAGATTAGGTCCACCCGCGTCCCGTTCTCGTCGAGAATCCACGGGAGGTGGTCGTGGAAGCCGTACTGGTTCGAGTTTACGAGAAAGTTGTCGATCCCCCACAAGGTGTAATCGAACTGCTGCGTTACGTTCTCCGTCCGCACCTTCGCGGGGAGCACCGTGGCCGACGCGACCCCCGAATAATTGCCGCGGAACCAGGTTGCCGAGAGATTGCTGAACAGGATCGTCCGGAAGTTCGGAATCTCGCCGTAGGTCGTCGTGTACCCGACGATGTCGTATCCGCCGGACTGCTGTGCGATGAACTGCTGCACGCTCGCGCCCTGGAGGGCCTGGACCATCGAGATCACGGTGACCGTGAACAGGATGAGGGCGAACATCGCGAGGGTCATCCCGGTGCGGAAGGGGCGCTCCATCGGGTACGACATCGCGATCCGCGCGGCGGGCCGCCCGCGCCTGCGGGAGCTCGCGACGATGAGGGCCTTCAGGGCGGGGGCCGCGTTGAACACCGCCACGAGGATCCCGCCGAGCACCAGGAGGAGGCCGATCGCCACGAACAGGACGGACTCCTCGTCCTCCCGGAGGGTCACGAAGTGCCAGGGGCCGAGCTGCCACGTGAGGTTCGCGAGACCCGCCAGGGTCATCGGCCATCGGGCGGGGAACCAGCGGGAGGCCCCGAGGGCGAGGCCGAGCGCGAGGAGCGGCACGCCCGCGACCTTCCCGAGGCTGTAGTCGACCGCGAACCCCCACGCGACGCCCGCCACGCCCAAGGCGGTGAGCAGGGCCCCCGAGACGAGGAACAGGGCCGCGTGGCGGCCCTCCGGCTCCGGCAGGTCCCGGATCGCGCGGACGACGTTCAGGCGGGAGATCCGCCACGCCGCGAGGGCGACGGACGCGAACGTCATCACGGCCCCCGCCGCGAAGGCGAGGACGACGCTCGCGGGGTCGAAGTAGAACGTGACGCGGATCCCCTCCTGGAGCGGGACGAGGATCCCGAAGAAGTAAATCATCACCGCCCCGAGGCCCAGGCCCGCGAGGGCCCCCAAGGCGGCGGCCGCGAGGGCGAACACGGACCCCTCGAGCAGGAACGAGGTCGTGAGGTCGGACCGCTGCAGCCCGATCGCGCGGGAGACGCCCATCTCCGGCTTCCGCTCCTCCGCCATCATCACGAAGATGTTCACGATCAGGAGGAGGCCCGCGACGACGCTGAACGCGCCCATCACGAGGAACAGCTCGGTCGCGTCCCGCCAGAGCTGCCGGGCGGTGTCGAGGTCGTCGGCCTTCACGGGGCGCGCGACGAGCGGCCACCCGTTGTCCGCGATCACGAGAGTCGCCTTCCGGGTGACCTCGTCCGAGACCGCCACGCCCTCCGTCAGGCCGCCGACGTTCGAGATCCGGACCAGGTTCACCCGCCCGGTCTCGTTGAAGGAGGCCTGCGCGTCCTGAAGGTCCATGAACACGATCGCGCGGAGGTCCCAGTTCCCCTTCCCGGCGTCCTGCGCCACGGCCTGGACCCGCCGGTACACGAGGGTCTGGTTCGTCGTGCCGTAGAACAGCGTGAGGATGTCGTCCGGGGTCGCGTTGAGGGCGCCCGCGGCCCGCTCGTTCACGTACACGGAGCTCGCCGGGAGCGCAGAGAGCGGGAGGACCCGCCCGTCCCTCGCGATGAGGTCCCCGAGCCCCGCCTCCTGGGCCTCGTCGAGCCCCATCACCGTGATCGCCTGGTTCCCCTTGCTCCCGTTCGGGTTCCGGATCGGCATCTCCTTCACGAGGGCGGGCCCGAGGCCGTCGATCGGCGCGGCGCGGGCGGCGAGCCCGGCCCGGAGCACGGGGACGTCCGACTCGTTGAAGGAGAGCAGGTTCCCGCCGACCTCGTTCGACACCGTCTCGTCGACGAGGCCGAGGCGGTCGTACACGTTCTCGACGAAGATGTGGTTCAGCGTGTCCCCGACGACGAGCGAGGACGAGATGATCGCCGTCCCGACGAGGAGCCCGAGGACCGCGATCGCGACGCGACCCCTCCGGCGGGCCAGGTTCCGACCCGCCATCCTCGCGAGCATCGGCCTCCCCGCCGCGAGGCCGGCGACGACAGCCCCGAGGGCGAGGACCGCGACGACGGGCCACAGGAGGTCCGTCACGCGCCCACCCGCTCCGGGGTCACCTGCTCCACGATCTGGCCGTTCTTCATGCGGAGGATCCGGTCCGCGTACGCGCCGATCGCGGGGTCGTGGGTGACGACGACGAACGTCTGGCGGTTCCCGCGGTTCGCCTCGTGGAGGAGCTGCATCACAGCGGCGCTCGTGTCGCTGTCCAGGTTCCCCGTGGGCTCGTCCGCCCACACGATCGCGGGGCGGTTCGCGAGGGCGCGGGCGACGGCGACCCGCTGCTGCTGGCCCGCGCTGAGCTCGGAGGGCTTGTGGCGGGCGAACTCCGCGAGCCCGACGGACGCCAGGACGTCCTCGGCCCGCGTGCGGGCCTCCTTCGGTGCGACTCCGGCGACGAGGAGCGGGAGCTCCACGTTCTCGAGCGCGTCCAGGACGGGCAGGAGGTTGTACGACTGGAAGATGAATCCCATGCGGAGGGCACGGTACTTCGTCTTCGCCCGGTCGCTCATCCGGTTCAGCGGGACCTCCTCGATGAACACCTCGCCCTCCGAGAGGTCGTCGAGGCCGCTGAGGCAGTTCAGGAGCGTCGTCTTGCCGCACCCGGAGGGGCCCATCACCGCGACCATCTCCCCCTTCCGGATCTCGAGCTCGACGCCGCGGAGCGCGTGGACGCGCACGGCCCCGGAGTTGTATACCTTGTGCGCGTTGATCGCCCGCACGAGGACGCCGCCGTCCGACATGCCGCCCCGTTCGAGCGGGGGCGGCGTATTTAGGGTTTTAGTGCTCGCTATCGCAAAGGCCCGAGATTACTGGGCGAAATTGGTACCGGGGCCTACGCCAACGGAACACTGGCGCGCCGGGTGGAAATCATCTGGCGGCGGAACTTCCGGAGCCCGCCGCGCTTCACGTCGATGACATACCCGAGTTCCTCGAGGGCGATGACCCCCAGGACCGGCGCATCCTTCGGGCCGCAGAAGATCACCCGCGTGGCGCCCACATCTCCTCGTAGGCGAAGGAACGCGATGCCGTACTGCCGACGCACCCGCCGCCCATCTGCGAGCTCGTATCGATCCCAGCCGAGGGGGTGGACGCCCAGCTTCCGGAGGAAGGATCGGGGGAGAGCCGTGTCATCGGATCCCGTGTCCAGCTCCATCGTCATCGCCGCATACGGACCCTCGAGGCCCTTGCTGACATGGATGTCCACGAACATGCGACCCATGGGTCCCTGCCTGCGCACGAAGCGGGAAAGGCGTTGCGCGTACATGTACGTCTCGTATCAGTGCACGTCGAACTCATTCCCCTCCGGGTCGAGCATCGTGACGAAGTACCAGTCCCCGTCCTCGTCCGCGTGGTGCATCGTCGCGCCGAGCCCGAGCGCGAGGATCCGCTCGACCTCGACGTCGACCCGCTTCCGGCGCTCGGGGGGCGAGACCTTCCGGCCGCCACTCGCGTTCACGTCGAGGTGGATGCGGTTCTTCGCGGGCTTCGGGGTGTCCATCCTCTGGAAGTAGATCCGAGGGCCCTCCCCTTCAGGGTCCACGATCGCACTCGCGTCGTCCCACTCCTCCTTTGGAACGCCGATGGATATGAGGAACGCCTCCCAGGTCGCGAAGCCCTCCGGCGGGTCCTGTACCTTGTAGTGCAACGCCTCGGCCCAGAACCGCGCAAGCCGATCGGGATTCGCGCAATCGAACACGACTTGAATACCCATGGCCATCGTTCGCACCTTCGGTTTCGGGTCAAGCCCGCGGGCCCCCAAGTAGTTGTTCCGGGGCTCCGCGAGGAGCGAACGAAAAGGGAGTCGACGAGGCTACCGAAGCCTCGCTGCGTACAGGTGGAGCGCCCACCGCGTCTCGAGCCTTCCGCCGCGGGCGAGCGAGCGCAACTCGCGCTTCATCGTTTCCATGAACGAAGCCCGCGCGTCCGGGCTCATCCCCGAGACCTCCGCCTCGAACACGCCCCAGGACAGACGGAAGTCGAGGTACGACTCGGGCGGGTCGAAAACCGCAGGGTGGTCGACCTCCGCCACGTCGATCGTCCCGAACCCGGCCGCGCGCAGGAGACCCGCATTCCGCCTCGGGTCTCGGAGGGCCTTGAACCCGTCGCTCGACCGCGCGAACTCGGAGGCGGCCCGCAGCTCCGCGAGCTTCCTCGGCGGGTCCGGGTTCCGATGGCGGCGGAGAGCGGCCATCAGCGCGTCCTGCGGCGGGTCCACGAACTCCCCCCACTCCGTGAACACGAACCGGCCCGCGGGCTTCATCACCCGCGCGACCTCGCGGAAGCACCGGTCCGTCCCAAAATACGGGATTCCGAGGTTGCTCACGACCCCATCGAAGAGCCCGCCGCGGTACACGATGTTCCGCACGTCCATCATCTCGAACCGGACGGTCTTGATCCCGAGTCCCGCCGCCCGGTACGTCGCGGCCGCAATGGCCCCGTCCGCGAGGTCGATCGCGACGACGTTCTGCGGGGCGACCCGCGGCGCGACCATGCACGCGAGGAGCCCCGTGCCCGTCCCCAGGTCGAGGAACAGTTCGCCCGGCTTCGGGTCCGCGGCCCCGAGGACCCGCTCCGCGATGGGCGCGAACTGCGGGGTCACGTTCCGGTCGTACGTCTCCGCCATGCGGGAGTATTCGTCCGCCAGGAGGAGGACGACCTCCTCGGGGTTCATCGGCGCCCGGCAACGCCCGGTCGGATTTAACGCTTGACGGCACCCCGGCCGCGAAAAAGGTTGTTAAGGGAGCCGGAATAACCCGGTCGGATTGATCGCCCTCCAGCCGAAGTTCCGGGAGGAGCACGTGGGGATCATCCTCTCCTTCCTCCGGCATCATCTGGCGGACTCCGGAGCCCAGGGCCTGGTCCTCGGGATGAGCGGGGGCGTGGACTCCTCCCTCGTCGCGGCGCTCTGCGTGCGGGCCGTCGGTCCGGACAAGGTCGTCGGCGTGTGGGCCGGCGAGGGCGCCGCGGAGGGCGCGGACTTCAGCGACGCGAAGGAATGGGCCGAGTCCCTGGGGATCGACCTCCGGGTCTGGGACATCGCCCCGCTCGTCGCCGAATTCCAGCGATCCCTCCGGGTGAAGGGGGAGGAGCGGGTCGCCCTCGGCAACATCAAGGCCCGCGTGCGCATGGTCCTCTTGTACTACATCGCGAACACGGAGGGTCGTCTCGTCGTGGGCACCGGGAACAAGTCCGAGCTCGCAACGGCGTACTTCACCCTCTTCGGGGATGGAGGGGCAGACTTCCTCCCCATCGGGGACCTCTACAAGACCGAGGTGCGGGAGATGGCGGCGTTCCTCGGCGTGCCGAAGCGCATCATCGAGAAGGTGCCCACCGCGGGACTTTGGGCGGGCCAGACCGACGAGGGGGAGCTCGGCATCCCGTACGGGGACCTGGACCGCGTACTCCTGGGGATCGAGCTCCACTTTTCCCCGGAGGAGATCGCAGACCAGACAGGCCTGCCCCTGACGAAGGTCCGGCACGTCGAGGACCTCGTCGCCCGCGGCGTCCACAAGCGGAAGACGCCTCTAATCCCGAAGATAGGTATCCGAACGTTTGGTTTGGACTGGCGCGAGTGAGCCCTTCCGGACGCCGAAGGCCTCGAGGAACGCGTCCTGGGAGTCGACGTCGAAGACGATCTCGTCCGCGGACGCCCCCAGGACCGCGACGAAGCGCCGCGGCTCCCGGAGCTTCACGGTGACCAGGCCCACCTGCGACCCCGTGACGTACAGCCGGTGTCGCCCCAGGGGTGCGCGAAGCCCGAGGGGCACGTGGCCCTCGAACTTCGCCACGGACTCGATGTCCCGGAGCAGGAACCTCCCGCTGAAGTACCACCCCTGCCGGAGAATCAGCCGGGTCGTCGTGAGCCAGTGGTTCGTGAAGAGCGGGGACAGCCCCCAGATCAGGATGTACACCGCGAAGATCACGCCGAAGCCCGCCAGCCACTCGGGCGGCGTCGCGAACTGGAGCCCGAGGATGCCGAGGATCACCGCCGCGAGCGCGGAGAAGAGGAGGAGGCGCTGGACGAAGAACGAGCGACCGTACGCGAACTCCCGCCGCTTCGCACCGGACGCCGTCCCGCCCACCTCAGCCGCATCGGCTCGAGCGGATGAACGCCATCGCGCTCGCCATGGTACATCGGACAAGGCACCGGGGGTATTTGGAACGCGCTCTCCTCCTGAGCCTTTCTCTCGCGATGCGTCGCGGTGCCGGCTTGAAGACCCGACGCGGGTCCACCGTCGCGATGAAGCTCATCACGAACCGAGCGATAACTTTCAACGTCGGAGAACGCACCGAGTTGCATAAACAATGATGGATAAAAGTCGGCCTGTCGCACCGCGTCGATTTGTGGTCGGTCCGGTGAGAAATCCATTTATAGACCCCGTGGATATCGCCGCCCACTCGATTTCATCCGCGTCTCTGCGCGGTAAATCTTGCATTCTAGGGGGAGCCGAGCATCATGGAAGAAAGCATCTTCCAACCGTACGTAGGGTCGCGTCCCATCTTCAAGACGGACCGGGACATCCTGAGGCCGGCGTTCGTGCCGGACCGCCTGCCGCACCGGGAGGACCAGGTCGATCAGCTTGCGCAGATCCTCTCGACCGCGCTCCGCGGGGAGCGACCGAGCAACGTCCTGATCTTCGGGAAGACGGGCACGGGGAAGACCGCGGTCG
This sequence comes from Methanobacteriota archaeon, assembly GCA_005878955.1. Classification (GTDB taxonomy): domain Archaea; phylum Thermoplasmatota; class Thermoplasmata; order RBG-16-68-12; family RBG-16-68-12; genus EA-19. The sequence continues at coordinate 18,044 of VBMI01000096.1, read as the reverse complement.
TCAAGTACATCGAGAACGAGCTGAAGAAGCTCGACGGCGGGAGGACGGTCCAGTATGTGTACATGAACTGCGAGATCGTGGACACGCCGTACGGAGTCCTCCAGAACGTCGCGAACCGCTTCGTGGAGAACCTGAGCCAGCGGATCCCGTTCACGGGGCTGTCCACGGACCGCGTCTACCAGATGCTCGTGGAGAAGCTGGACGAGGAGAAGCGGATCGTGATCCTCGTGCTCGACGAGATCGACAAGATCGTGACGAAGAACGGGGACGACCTGCTGTACCAGCTCCTCAAGATCAACGACGACCTCACGCGGGCGAAGGTCTCCCTCATCGGGATCAGCAACGACCTGAAGTTCACGGAGTGGCTCGACCCACGGGTGAAGAGCCGGCTGAGCGACGAGAAGATGGTGTTCTCGCCGTACAACGCGGAGGAGCTCCTCGACATCCTCCGGCAGCGGGCCTCGAAGGCGTTCGACAACGGGGTCGCGGCGGACTCCGTCCTCGCCCTGATCTCCGCCCTCGCGGCCCAGGAGCACGGGGACGCGCGGCGGGCCCTCGACCTCCTGCGCGTCTCCGCGGAGCTCGCGGAGCGGGCCGCGGAGGACCGCATCACGGAGCAGCACGTGCAGCGGGCGAAGAACAAGATCGAGCTCGACACCGTGGTCGAGGCGATCAAGTCCCTCCCCACCCAGTCGAAGCTCGTCCTCCTCGCGATCATCTCGAACGGCGAGGCGGGCGCGGACCGGATGACGACCGGAGACGTATACGGGACGTACAAGGAGCTCAGCCGGAAGACGGGGATGCCCGCGCTCACGCAGCGGCGGGTGACGGACCTGATCTCCGAGCTCGACATGCTCGGCCTCGTCCACGCGCGGGTGAAGAGCTACGGCCGCGGCGGCCGGACGAAGGAGGTCCAGAGCGCGATGCCGTTCGTCGAGGTGAAGAAGGTCCTCGAGAAGGACGAGTTCCTCGCGCCCGTCCGCGGGTACCGCCCGAAGTCCCAGACGACCCTCATTTAGCCGCGTCGTCCGGCGGCTCCGCCTCCTCGGTGGTCGGCTGCTCCTCCTCCTCGCCCTCGCGCTCCTTCCGCCGCCCACGGAACGACTTCCAGTACCGCTCCCCGAAGACGAAGCCGTAGTCCGCGAGTTTGAGTCCCAGGGCGATCACGAAGAAGCTCGTGGCGAGGGAGTCCCAGCTGTTTGGCGGGGCCGCCGCGTCGCCCCACCCGCGCCGGCAGCAGCCGCTCGAAGTGGGCCAGAGCGTGAGCTTGATGAGTCCGAACCACGGGAGCTCCCCGCGGGCCTTTCCGATGATGTTGGACGCCGGGACGGGCGGCTTCCCCGAGCCATCGTACACGGGGTCGTAGCTCGGGTTGTGGTCCCCCTTCGTGTAGAACCCGGACCTAATGACCCCGGTGAAATTGATCGTCAGGGACGCGATCCCCTCGGATCCCGTGTGCCAGCTCCGCACCTGGAGGGTGACGCTCCAGAGGTTGAACGGCTGGGACCGGTTCACGAGATTGCCGTTCCGGTCCGTCCCGCTCCACACCCCTGGGAAACGGGCGAGGGACGGAGCGTCCACCCCCAATCCCGGGACGCCGCTCGGGTACACCACCCTCAGGATCGCGCGGTGGATGATCGGCGTGACCCCGGCACCGGTGCCCGGCGGGTGGAACACGATCACGTCCCCGTAGTTCGAGTATGTCTCGTATCCGGTCGCCGCTCCCTCCACATACGTGATGACGGAGCTCTCCTCACCGTTCACGGTCTGGACGAGGACGAGGTCGCCCGTGTCGATGACGCCGAGATGGCCCGAGTTGCCGTGCTGCATGCTCCCGCTCTCGACGACGACCATCGGTGGCCACACGCCGGTGTACAGGAACACGGAGCCCACCGCGATGCCGATGATGACGGCGGCCACGATGAGGTCGCGGGCGAGCTGAATCGCGAACTCCCAGGGGCTCAGCTCTTCGTCCTCATCGGAGGACGCGTCTTCGTCCCGCGCCTCCCGTGCCATGCGCCGCGCTCTAAGCCGGGTCGCTATAAGAAAGTAGCGAAGGAGGAGGCCGCACCTCCATGACCGTGATGCCCTTCGCGACCGGGTACGCCACGTTGTGCACCGGGATCGCGCCCCGCGCGTCGAAGTCTTCGATCGTCCGCTGCCCGACCGCGAGCGCCGCGTATGGGATCCCCTTGTGGATGTGCCCGTGGATGACGAGGTCCGGTCGGCGGCGGAGGACGACCGCCTCGAGCTTCAAGGACCCGAGCTCCGGCCGCCACTCCTCCTTCTCCCCGCCCATCGTCGCGTACGTGGGCGGGTAGTGGGTGAGGAGGACCCGGACGCCGTCTCCCTGGAGGAGCCGGTCGATTTTCGCGACCCGCTCCTCGTACGCCCGGGCAATCCCCGGAACGTTCGAGCGCTGCCACCACGTTGGGCGGTCCAGGCTCCCCGTGCTCCCGACGACCCGCACCTCGGCGCCCGCGGCCCGGGCGGTCGCGACCTCGTCATCGAGCAGCGGGATCCCGCTCTTCGCACGGTACGCGGCGTGGCTCTGGGAATACTCGTTGTTCCCGAACACTCCGTACACCGGGCACGAGACCCTGCCGCGCACGGCGTCGACGACCTCGACGAACTCGTCTACCCGGTCGTGGTCCGTGAGGTCCCCCGCGAGCAGGAAGAGGTCCGGCGGGTCGAGCCGCGCGAGATCGCTCCGCAAGTCCTCAAGGTGCTCGTGCCCGTGGACGTCCCCGACGGCGGCGATCCGCATCCGATGCGGGAAGGCGGACCCACGGAAAACCTTTCGAGTCGCGCCCCGACGGGAGCCGTGGCCCCGCTCAGAACGCCTTCATCATCGCCTCGCCCGTATGGAGGTCCACGATCGGGAGCCTCGCGGGCATCGGCTCGATGTTGTGCATCTTCTGGAACGTCGTCTGCGCCTGCCACGTCGAACTGTTCACGAGGACGACCCCGCGGTGCTCGCCGACCGCCGCCGCGTGGACGTGGCCCGTCACGAAGATGTCGGGGACCGCGTCGACGATCAGGTGGTCCTCCGACTCCGGGGCGATCGGGGTCTTCCCGCCGTAGATGGGGGCGAGGTGCCGCTTCCGGAGCATCTCCCGCATCGCGTCGAGCGGGCGCGTGTAGCTCATCGCGGGGACGGAGGACACGAAGTCGTCCATCGACCGCCCGTGGTACGCGAGGATCCGCACGCCGTGGAGGCTCAGGGTGCACGGGTTCCCGACGAACGTCACGTTCGAGTCGAACAGCTTCTGCACCGGGGCGGGCAGGGCGGGCTGGGGCTCCGCGGGCCGCACGGCGTCGTGGTTCCCGGGAAGGAGGATCACCTTCAGGTGGTCCGGGAGCTCCCGAAGCATGGAGGCGAGCGCCTCGTACTGCGCGTAGATGTCGTCGAGCAGGAGCTCTTCGTCCTGGCGCGGGTACACGCCGATGCCGTCCACGACGTCCCCGCTCACGACGAGGTACCGGAGGGAGCGGGCGACCTCGTCCCCGTTCGAGGCCCACGCGCGGAACTTCTCCCAGCGGTCCGCGAGGAACGTCCGGCTCCCGACGTGGACGTCGGACAGGAACCCCACGCGGATGTGCTCCGGGGTCCCCGGGAACGCCTTGGCCACCGGGATGTCCGGGTGGGCGATGGACTTCGCGATGAACAGCCCGCGGTCGTTCGAGTGCCCCGTGACCCCGATCACCTCGTCCGTCACGATCGGGTCCGCCGCGAGGGCGGAGTCCGCGGGGATGAGGACGCTGAGCGCGTCCGTGTCGTCCTCCAGCTCGACGATCCGGTGGCCGTTCTTCGTCGTGCGGAGGTCGCTCACCATCCCGATCACCGCCGTGTCCCGCGTGAGCCGCTTCGCCTTCGCGAGCTCCATGGCGCCCCCGAGCTCGGGCCGGGAGCGGAGGATCTTCGCGAGGGTGTGGAACCGGTGGCGGAAGTACCGGGCGAAGTCCGCGAGCGTGCCCTCGCACGTCGACCGGCCCGTGATGTCCTTCAGGATGCGGACGTCCTCCGCGATGTCCGAGGCGGGGACCCCCGTGCCCCGCAGGGAGGCGGGGACGGAAGGGGGCATCAACGCGGGATGCGCTCGGGGCACAGATACCAGGACCCCGCGCTCCGCGGCGGCGCGGGCGATCGACCCGGCGTCCACGATGTCCTCGAGCGTGATCACGAGGGGCGGCTCCCGGAACGCCTGCAGGAGGTGCGCCGCGAATCCGAGCGGGTCCCGCTGCTGGAGGAGGTATTCCACCGCCCGCTCGTCGGCGAGGGTGCCCCTCTCGCTCAAGAAATCGAGAACCCGATCCCGCATCCGCCGCGCGCATGGCGGCACCCGCGATAAATAACTTCCTCACCGCGTCCGCCGCGGGCGAGATTTTTTTAGCGGGTACCGGCGTCTCGCCCCCGCGTGGTCCGGATTCGTGTGCGGGCGCCGTGCCGGCCGACGGAGAGCCTGTCGAAGGTCAAGATCGCGGTGCTGAACATGTTTCCGGACGCCGTGTTCTCCCGCGAGGACGAGGTCGTCGAGGCGGAGTCGCGCTCGACAGAGCGGCTCCGCGAGGCGATCCGCGCGCAGAAGATTCGGGACTCCGCCCGCGGCGCCCTGTTCGCGGGGATGGGCGGGGGCCGTCTCCGGTTCTCCCTGAACAAGCAGGCGGCGTTTGCGGGGAGGGTCAGCTTCGCGGCCGGCTCGCCCCTCGGCGACATCGAGGTGGAGATCGAGGACGGCGACCCGGAGGCTCTTATCGACACGATTGCGGAGAGCACGACCCGCCCGCCGCCCGAACCGCTCGAGTGATCAGCCGACGTCCACCGGGGACGTGCCGTACCCGGGGGGCCGCGTCACGGGGACGTACCCGGGCGGCACCGGCGAGGGCGGCCCCGGCACGGGGGCGGACGCCGCCCCTCCATAGGCCAGCGGCGGGCCCGCCGGTGTCGTTGGGTAGCCTCCGTACACCGGAGGCGCGAGCGGGGCCTGGGGGGACGGCGGTTGTCGCGCCTTCGGCCCCCGGGCGACGTCCTGCGCGAAGCGGACGACGTAGAGGACGTAGTACGCGAAGAAGCCGGCGCCGAGGCCGAGCCCGACGAGGACCAGAGCGATGTTCAGAGCGAATCCCGCCGCGGAATCGAACCCGACGAGGGCGGCCGCGCCCACGAACATGTCCGTCGCGAAGTGGAACGCGACCGCGGCGGCGAGCCCGTGGCGGAGGAACAGGTAGCCCATCGCGAGCCCCGCGACCGCCGCGGGCAGGACCTTCCACGCCCCCCACCCCGGCGCGTGGGCGAGCCCGAAGATCACGGAACTCGCGACGAGGAGGAGGAGCCCCGGGAACAGCGTCCCCCGGGAGGTGTTGCGGCTGATCCCGCCACCGTACAGGTAGCGGAGGGAGCCCGCGAGGAACCGGCCCGCGGACGTCCCCGCGGGGCGGCGGCCCTGGAGGGCCGCGATGACCCGGAGGGCCACGGACCCGACCATCATCGGGAGGCCGATCATGAGGACCCGGAAGACGAGCTCCTCGTATACGGAGGCGTTCAGGAGGGACCACACGAAGTACCAGAGCGGGATCGCGGAGAAGAAATCGGGCTCTGGGGCCTGCGTGAAGATCGCGACGACCAGGGACACGAAGAGGACCGCGAGGAACGTCTGCGCGAGCGCGACGAACGCGCTCCGCGACCGGAGCTTCGCGGGCATCTTCTCCGCGCCCGCCTTCAGCGCGGCCCACAGCGCGCGGCGGTCCCGGAGGACGAGGACCGCGAGGCACGCGCTGACGGCCGCCACGAGGGCCGCCGTCCACGCGTAGAACGCAGCGGGGTCCTGCGTGAACACGAACAGCACCGGGTCCGGGATGTACACGGCGACGTCGATCCACGCGTTCGTCCACCACTTGAGTTCGACGTTGTCGAACCCGACGATCGTCGGGGTCCCGGGCCCGCCCCCGGGCTGGTTCGTCGCGATCACCGCGACCTTGACGTAGTACGTCCCGTTCGCGCGCAGCGCGGTCGAGACGTCGATGACGTCCATCATCCCGCCCCCCGAGGGGTCGGGGGACTGGGCGGGGGCCCAGCCCGTCGCCTGCGCCGCGGTCACGCTCCACACGTACCCCGCGTTCGGGCTCGGCGGGTCCCCCGCGTTCGCCTCGACGTAGACGGCGATCTTCAGGCTGCTGAGGATGCTGGAGACCTGGATCACCTTGTAGTCGAGGAACACGCCCGCAAGGTACGGCGAGGAGCCCTCCACGCGGACGGGCTGGGACCAGTAGCCGCTCACGGCCTGGCCCTGCCGCCCCTCGAGCTGCATCTCCGCGTACGGCCCCGGATTCCCGCCGGAGGCGTTGATGCTCCCGGTCGAGGCGATCGGCCACGGGTGGAAGGTCCACGGGCCCGGCGATGCGTCGAAGCCCGGGTCCGACGTCGCGCCCGAGCGGATCTCGGAGATCCCGGACGCGATCGGCGGGATCGCTCCGACCATCCCTGCGCCCGCGACCCCGAGGACGATGAGGAACGCGATGAGCGAGAAGATCCACACGATGTTCAGGAGGACGAACAGGACGGGCGGGCCGCGGGGCACGGGCGGGGGGATCCACGGCGTCCACGCGGGGAGGCCGCAGGCCGGGCAGAACTTCCCGGAGAACAGCGTGCCGCAGCGGCCGCACCGGAACCCCGCGGGGGGCGGCGCGAACGGGTACGCGGCGGGCGCGACCGGCGGGGCCGCGGGAGCCGGCACGGCAGCGGGCGTCCCGCAGTTCGGGCAGAACCGGCCCTCGAACGCCGTCCCGCAGCGGGAACAGACCATGGTGGCGGCGTGCAACGCCGATGGGGCCATTTAAAGGTCGCGTTGTCGCCCGAGAAAGCGATTGGGAAATCGAACCCACCGAAGGGACGGTCCGCCCCCGCTCCATAGGGAGGAATCCTTATATGGCGTCCGTCCGCTGTCGTGGCCCCTTCCCGGTCGGCGCCGGGAACTCCTGGGAGGCATCGCATGGAAGAGGAGACGCGAGGGAAGCGAGGCGACGTGGAGTTCGTGACGATCCGCGCGGAGAAGATCAACTTCGGGCGGAACAACTTCCTCGAGGTGGCGCGGAAGAAGGCGACGACCGCGGAGGGATCGAACGAGTTCATCTCCGTCTCCCGCGGGTACTACCTGCCCGACAAGACGGAGCGGTTCAAGCGCTCCCTCACGATCCCCGACGACGCGGAGATCAAGAACTTCGTCGCAGAGAAGATCAAGGCCCTGTGAGGCGGTTCGGTAGCGCGAGTTCCGGCGAATAGCCGCACGGGCTTAACACATTAAACGCCACAGTGGAACGACGTCGTCCTCGACACGGTCAATCTCT
>VBMI01000096.1:0-10644 GCA_005878955.1 Methanobacteriota archaeon | reverse complement strand
CGCAGGACCTCCCTCGAGATCCCGACGGGGCCCAGCGCTACCTTCACTCCCATTCGCCGCAGCCTTGACGCAAGCTCGGTCGCATCCTTCGGCGGGAGGACCAGCACGGACTGTCCAATCCACACCACGCCCGGCCGCTGGATAAAGCCCGGCGTGCTATGCACCCCGCCGGACGCTCCGTCGGAGCGCCTTTGCCCGAACACGATCTGACACACCCGGGCGGCCACGGACCTGGCGGCACCCGAGACATCGTAATGGAAAAGCATGCGTTCCCCGTCATACCCATCCAACGTCACCCACTCCACCTAGAGCGATATATGCACGGCTATATAATAGCCGTTTATGGGAGAGGTGGCCGAAAGTACTCCCGCTTAACATGTTAAGCTCTACCGAGCTCGGCTCCCACGCGCCTACCCGAAGATCAGTCCGACGCCCGCCGCGACATCGTCCTCCTGGTCGCGGATCCTCTTACGGACCGCCGCCGCCTTCTCCGCGGGGAGATCATCGCCGATCCCCTTGAACAGCTCCGCCGCGCGGGCCACCGCCTTGTCGTCCCCCTCGACGAGCACCAGGGTCCCGAGCCCCGGGAACCCGAGGGCGTCCGACTCCCGCTCCGCGATGCTCTGGCGGCTCACGAGGTCGTCCTTCAGCACGGCCTCCCGCTTCGCCTTGTGCTCCGCGGGGACGCTGAACACCTTGAACATCGCGCGCCACCGAAGCGTGGGCTCGCCATAAACGCTGCGGTCTCCGATGCGGCGTCCGGACGCCGCGCGGTCTCACCCGTCCTCATGGATCGCGAGGAACGGGAGGACGAGCAGGAACGCGCCAACGATGAACGCTCCGAGCGCGAGGAACCGGTCGAACGCGGTGATCGCGAGCGCCGCGACCAGGAAGGCGATGCCGAGTACGACGAGGAAGCCGCGGGGTCGGGACATCGGCGCTCCAAGTTGATAACCATCCCAATACCTTAATAGACTCACCGTCGACGTAACTGGAATTCGTGCTTCCGGAAGGGGACCTCAGGGACACGAAGGTCCTCGCCGCGCTTCTTGGCATCTCCGAGATGGTGGCGGGACTCACGGACCTCGAGGAGGTCCTCGGGGCGATCGTGCGGATCACTCCGCAGCTCGTCGGCGTGGACCGCTGCGCGATCCTCCTGTTCGACCCGCAGCGGCACGAGTTCCGGACGGCCCAGATGTTCGGCCCGGACCGGGAGCGGAACGCGATCTTCCAGCGGCTCGTCCTCCGGGAGGACGACGTCCGCAACCTCGCCCACCGGATCCTCGAGCAGAAGCTGCCCGCCCTCGTCCGGGGCGCGTCCCTCCCGCCGCATATGGCGGATTCCCTCGGGATGCGGACGGTCCTCATCGTCCCCGTCGTGTGCCGGGACACGGTCCTCGGGATCATGCTCTTGGACCACACGAAGGGGCCGCGCCTCCTGACGTCCCAGGAGATCAACGTCGTCATGGGCGTCGCGCAGCAGGCGGCTATCGCGATCGACAACTTCCGCCTGAAGGCGGAGACCGCGCGCGCGGAGGAGAAGCTCCGGGTCACGAGCGAGATCCTCGCGGACGGCCTGATCACCCTCACCGAGGACCATCGGATTGCCGCGCTCGACGGACTCGCGGAGGAGCTCCTCCAGTGGCAGACGGCGGAGGTCGCGGGCCGTGGCTTCGCGGAGACGTTCGGGGTCACGGACCGGGGAGGCGTCCGCCTTCCGGACGCGCCGAGGGCCGCGGACCTGGTCCTCCGCCCGGCCGTGCGCCGCGAGCCCACGATCTTCTACCTCCGGCGGAAGGATGGGAGCCGCGTCCTGTGCGAGGTCCGGACCGCCGAGGTGCGGGACGACCTCGGGGGCGTCCTCGACGTCGTGTGCGCGCTCCGCCGGGTGCCGTCCCCGGAGGGCACGGTCGACGGCGCGCTCGACAACCCCGTGCCGAGGCGCGTCGTGAAGGTCGGGCCCCTCGGTTAGGCCTGGGCCCCTCGCGAGAACAGGAGGAGCCGGATCTCCGCGGGCGTGAACCGCGATACCTCCCGCAGCCGCGCCGCGTCGCCGTCCCGGATCAGGGTGAGGTACAGCGGGCACCCCTTCGTGAGCAGGTACACCTGCCGGAGGGCCTCCTCCCGGATCCCGGGGTTCCCGAGGAGGCGCTTCGTCCCCTCGGGGCTCAGCCCCTTGAGGCGGAACTCGAGGACGCTGCCCTTCCGCATCTCCGCGGCGCCGTAGAACCGGCAGTACGAGGGCGTTGCCTCCTGGGCGAGGACGAGGAGCTTCGCGCCGGGGGACGCGGCGACCCACGCGAACACCGACCGCACGGCGTCCACGACGCCCTCCACGACCTCCCCGTACCCGTCGAAGACGAGGAGGGGGCGCGCGGCCGTGATGTCCCGCTCGAGGACGTCCGGGTCCCCGGAACCGCCGAGGGACCGGAGGGACGCCGCGATGTCGTGACGGAGGGCCGACGGGTCTTCCGGGGAGACGTCGACCCATACCGCGGGGCGGCGGGCGGTCGCGAGGAACGCGTGCCCGAGGGCGGTCTTCCCCATCCCGCGGGAGCCGTACACGACCGCGGCGGGGGACGGCGCACGCAGCCATTCCGCGAGGGCCCGGAGGTCCGCCTCCCGCTCGATGAGCTGGGTCTCCGGGACGGCGAGGGCGGTCCGGCGGGGCCGGTAGCCCCCCTCGTCGTCGAGCCCCGCGACGACCTCGGACGGGTTCACGTGGAGCTCCGCGGCGAGCGCCCCGATCGCGACCCGCCGGTCGCCGAAGAGGACCTCCTCGGACTCGAGACCGGTCAGGAGCTCCCGCGCGCGGCGGATCCCCGGCTCCGTCAGGACGTACACGCGGACCTTCCGCCCGCGACCGCGGATCCGGCCCTCCCGCACGTCGACGCTCGCGTCCGCGACGAGCCGCTTCACCGCGCGGGGGACGTGGGAGCGGCGGAGCCCGGTGCCCTCCGCGATCCCCTCCTGCGTCGCCTCCCGCGCGACGTCCTTCGCGTTCCACAGCGGGAGGAGGTGAAGGAGGACCCGCTCCGCGGCCGTGAGGAGCATCGCCGCATCATCCGCCGGTTGTCTATTTCAGACGTTCGGCCCGAGCGCCGTTCGCTGCGATTCTCGTCCCCCACGTGGCCCCGGGCGCGGGTCGATTGGTAATGACCACGATATCGTTATATAGCGTCCTCCCGAGTAGCGCGACGTTTCCCTCCGCAGGAGTGCCGCTGCCATGAACCCACCCCGCCGCTGTCTGCGCCAGGACCGGAACGCCGTCTCCGAGGTCATCGGGACAATCCTGATCCTCGGGATGACCGTCTCCCTGTTCTCGGTGATCATCATCTGGGTCGCCTCGATCCCGACCCCGACGGCGAGCACCCGCCTCGAGCTGGACGGCACGCTCACCCCGCTGAAGACCCCGGGCGGCCTGTGGGACGGCGTCAATGTCACAATCGCGCACCGCGGCGGGGAGGAGCTCGGCTACCCCGGCACCCGGGTGTACCTGACGATCACGAAGGCGAGCGGTTTGCGGACCGTCGAGATCCTCCGGACGAAGGGCACGGTCGGATGGGGCCCGAACTCGGGGACGCCATACGGGCTGATCGACGGACGGGACAACACCTGGAGCATCGGCGAGCGGTGGTCGATCACGAACAAGACCGTCTTGGCGACGGACACGATCCGCGCGGCGGTCGTGGACGTGCTGAAGAGCACGATCCTCTGGTCCGAGGACATCCTCGGCCCGGCGGGCAGCCACCCGCCGCTGTTCCTCGAGAAGTGGGCGGACGGGAAGCCGGACACGTCGAGGATCGACACCCCGCTGACCCTGCAGCCCTTCGTGATCTACGCGAGGGTGTTCGACGATGACGGGAACCTGCAGAGCGTGAACGCGACCCTCACGATCTTCTACGGCACCCCGGACCCGTGCAAGACCCCGCAGAGGATGTACGACGACGGGACGAACGGGGACCTCGTGAAGGGCGACGGCATCTGGACCCTTCAACGCGAGTGCATGGTGCCGACGAACCTGAGCTGGGACGGGTCCATCGTCCTGTTCAGCGCGACGGACGGGACCTTCGTGACGACGTCGCGGATGACCCTCCAGGTCGACCTCGGCCCCGCGGGGGAGCAGAGCGGGCCCGGGTTCAATCTCACGGGGCGGCCTCCGAACCTCCGGTACAACGGGCTCCAGGGGTACAACATCTTCAACGCTTCCCAGTGGGACTCGAAGGAGTTCGCGGCGAAGGAGACCCGGACGTTCAAGGGGACGGAGCGGGTCGTGGTCGTCGTCGGCTCCTACATCCTGAAGGACGCGATCGGGAAGGACGTGTACTACCAGTTCGACCCCTACCAAGTCGCCGGGTGCTCGCTAACGCAACCCGTCGTATACGGGCCAGGCACCTGCAAGACGCCCACGACGACGACGAAGCCCACGAACCTCCAGGCATTCAAGTTCTACAAACAGGTGAACGGGTACAACGTGTTCCTCTTCCGGTTCGACCTGAACAACGCGTCGAGCACGGGAATCAACTACTACCGGAACCCGGTGCACCCGCCGTACTACTGGTTCGCGCGCTACGCCCTGACGATCGACATCATCGACTCCCAGGGCACGCGGTTCAACACGACGGACGCGGTCAACATCACGGACAATGACGGGTACATGCGGCAGTTCCCGCTCATCGAGACGTACAAGGACTCCGCGTACACGCAGAAGACGAACCAGTTCCTGTCCACGGACAACGTCTGGGTTTCCGTGTCCATGTTCAGCGTGAACCCGACGACGGACGCCGTGACCTTCGGCAGCGTGCAGATCCGGGACTTCCAGTCCGGCGTCCAAGTCTTTAAGGCGTTCGCGAACGGGAGGGACTCGAACCCTCCCCTCTGCCCCGTCGCACTCGGGACCTGTCAGACCAGCCCACCGCCCCGCGCCCTCAGTGTGAACGGGGCTACCATCACCTACCGATTCCGGATCAACCTCAGCCTAGCGGACGGGGACCCGTGGGTGGAGGGCCTCCAGAACTACGCGATGACCATCTCGTATGTCTCCGACACCGACGAAGCGTACGGGACCCTCGGGGCCCAGCTCGTGATCACCGCGCCCCTGTTCCGTCTGGACGTCGTGGGCGGGAACATCGACACGACCGCGCCCGCCTGGGGCACCCACGACTACGGTTACTACTACGAGAACCTGAACGGGCTCGACAAGTGGCGTAAGACGCGTTACGAGTACTGCGGGCTCCAAGGCCAAGGCAGTTGCAAGAACGAACAGACTTGGGCGGTCAAGTTCCTCGACGGCGACGCGGACGGCGACCTCGACATCGCCGATTCGATCCAGCTCGACAACAACAATGCGGAAATCAACTACTACCGCCGCTCGCTCGACTTCGACGGCAACGTCATCTTCCAAAAGTTCACCCTCCTCGCCTTGAGCGGGAACAGCGTGTATTGCAGCGACCTCACGGCCGCGGACCTGACCGGGGACAACCTGCCCGAAATCATCTGTGGGATGACGGATGGACGGCTCCTCTACTTCCGGAACGACGGGACGTGGACGACGGGCGCCCCGTCCGCCCCCGTGACGATCGACTCGACACGGGCCCAGCAGATTTGGGGCGTCACGACGGGCGACTTCGATGGGGACGGGGATCTTGACATCGCGGTTGCCCGCGCTGGCGGGACCGTCACATATTACCTGAACCTCGACGGCCTCGGCACGTTCAGCACGGGCGGAATCATCACTCGCCACTTTGCGGAGGCGGAGGTCACCAGCCAAGGCCAAGTCACCGTCCCGGACTTCCTGAAGACGCATGACAGCGACAACGTCTGGGAGCAGGTCCAGGAAGGCATCGTGACCGAGGCCGCGCAGTCGGGGACCACAACGAACCCGAGCGTGGACGTGGCCCAGGCCCCGTGGACCTACGCGGACTGGGAGAGCGGCGCGAACGTCTTCGGGGAATGGCACGCGGCGGGCGGAAATCCGAACGGCCTGGTCGACGTTCACTCGAACTTCGTCGCGAGCACCACCGTGAGCGGGTACTGGTACCAGAGCTTCACTGCGAGCGGATCGGGCCCCTTCACCGCTACGGTCCAGTTCGACCGCAAGGTGTCCCAGATCGTCGCGGGCGCGTCCGTCACGGTGTACGTCTTCGTCGACTCGGGAGCGGGTGCACCGGTCCTCGCGTCGGCAATCGCGACGCTCGGCCCCCACACCGCCACTACGATATGGATCTCGAGCGGGACAATCTCCGTGCCGGCGAGCCGAATCCCGGCGGCGGGCACGTACTACCTGAAAATCGCCGCCCGCACCCAGAACCCCGCGAGTGGCACCGGCACGACAATCACCCAATTCGACAACTTACAGCTGAGTTGGTCCTCCACGGGCGGGGACGCGAGCGAACTCAAGCACTACTGGCGGATCCAGCAGATCCCGAACCGGCCCCTGTCCTCCTACTCTCTCCGGTTCGAAGGGCACCACTCCGCGAACGTCGAGGGCGACAACTTCGCGGTCGCCTTTGCGACCGACGTCGTGGGCGGGGATCCGACGACGGGCACGTACACGACAATCCTGTGGGTCAACACAACGACGGACCTGGCCCAGACGTACACCTTCGTCCAGAACCTCCAGAACCAGATCGTGTGGATTCGGGTCATCGACCTCGACCACCACGTGGGGAACACCTCCCTCGACATCTTGTTCGTGGACCAGATGTACATCGAGGACACCACGCAGCCAATCCAACCGGGCGCCGTGATCACGCTGCCCGCCGTCCCGGGCGCTGCCGGCGATGGGAGGTCAATCGACGCAGACGACCAGGACGCCAACGGTTACTCAGATGTCGTCGTCGGAACCACGACCGGGAGGGTGTACAAGCTCGTTGGTTTCGCCGGCGGCCTCCAGACGCCGGGTGCCGCGTACTTCAGCGTACCGGGAGGCGCGGCAATCGTCGGCATCAAGCTTGCGGCGATAACGACGTCCAGCGCTGGACTCGAAATCGTCGTCGCGTCCGGCACGAATGCGCGAATCCTTTCGGGGAACGGGGCCTCGGGGGCCCAGATCGCTCTGATCACTCCTGCGACCTCTGCGACGATCACCGGTCTTGCGGCCGGCGATGTCGACGGGGACGGGGATGATGACGTCGTGGTCTCCACGGACACATCGGGGAACTCGCTCGTGTACTTCCGGAACCTGAATCCTGCAACGGGCGCTCAATGGGCGAGCTATAACATCGAGCCGCTCCCCGCCGGGACGACGATAGGGATCCTGGACATCGACCTCGGTGACGGGAACAAGTCCCAGTACATGGGCCGCTAACCGAGTCGGTTTCGGACGCCTTTCGCGCGCTCGACCTCGACAAGCGCGAGCAGGACGCCGTACTTCGAGGAGAGCTGGCGAATCCGGCGCGCGAGGAAGCCTTCGCGCTCGTCCTGGAGTTTCCGGTACCCCGCGCTCCCGTTGACCTGGATGTCCCACTCGACGACGAACTCCTCGGGCGTGCTACCCGGCGCCTTCCACCGGCGGAGCTTCGCCTGGCGAGCCCGGCCGCTTCGACGAAGCAGGGCGGCGGCTTCCGGACCTCGCCGAACCGCGTGAGGCCCCGGACATAGACCTCCTCCTCGAGGTTGTCCGGTGGCGCGTTCCCGCCGGCGTAGTCGCGCAGCCCCTCGAGCTCCTCCCGGGAGATGCTCAGGGCCACCGCCTCCGGGCCCGCGTCGGTGAACGCCGCCCGCACCCGCTCCCCCTCGGAGACGAGACCGCGGACGACGGGCATCAAGTGGACCCGGCACCCGCCGAGGGTGACGACGTCCATGTCACGACTTCCGCTCCTCGATCAACTCGAGGATCTTCGCGCGATCCTTGATCTTCTTCAGCTCGTCCTTCCCGATCACGGCGGTGCCCTCCAGGGTCGTCCTCGATACCCGCCGCTCGACGAACAGCACGGAGTCGCGCTCGATGACCCGCGCGAGGTTCGAGACGATGCTCGCCTTCTCGTGGGCCCTCTCCCCCGCGCTCGTGACCCCGGTCAGGAGGACGACTTCGCGGTCCTTCGTGAACGCCTCGAACGGGCACTTCACGGTCGGCAGCACGTCGTACCCCAGGCGGGACAGCCGACGGAAGACGTCCCGCTCGAACCGTTCGAACTCCTCGAAGCCCGTGAGCAGGTCCGCCACCCGCGAGGTGTAGAGGAACGGGTCCATCGGGACGACGAGTGGCTCGCCGAGGTACTCCTCCAGCCGGAGGGCGATGTCGATCGTCGCGGACATCCCGTCGAGGTACATCTGGATCGCTCGGCGGGAGACGCCCGCGACCTCCGCGAGGGCCCCGAGGGAGACCTGCTTCTCCTCCCGCGCGCGCCGGAGGGCCTCGCCGTCGAGCTTCACATACAGGCCTCCGGGCGCGGAGAAGATGAACGGTGGGACGCCCTCCTCGAAGA
Source organism: Methanobacteriota archaeon (assembly GCA_005878955.1). GTDB lineage: Archaea > Thermoplasmatota > Thermoplasmata > RBG-16-68-12 > RBG-16-68-12 > EA-19. Next base: position 2,215 of record VBMI01000096.1, on the reverse strand, counting down.
AGTCCTTGAACGTCTGGCCGGACAGGATCGGGACGCCGGACCGGGCATAGATGACCCCGTCCTCGAGCGGGCCCGCACTGGACCGCTCGCCGACCAGGAGGGGCGCCCCCTTCAGGGTCGTCGCGATCATCCGGAGCTCCTCCGCCCCCTGCTTCGAGAACGCGTCCACGTTCAGGAGCACCTTCACGAGGAGGAGGACCTCGTCCCGCCGCGCGACGACGTCGAACGCGAGGCCGCGGGTGTTCGCCTTGTCGCTGAGGTAGAACCCGGTCTTCGCGAGGATCAACCGCACCTCGTCGAGGAGCCGCTCCCGATTCATGGGAGAACGAGCCGGCTCGGCGTATATAAGATGTGCGCGCACGCTCCCACCCCGCAATCCTTTATCCCGGGTCCCCGCATCGCGCCGCGCGATGCCGGGCGATTTCCGGGGGGACAAGGTGATCGTGGAGGACCCCGCGGAGGCGTCCGCGCTCCACAACCGGGGCTCCTACGGCGAGCCCCTCGGCGGGGGCGGCGTCTCCCTCACCCTCCTCGAGGCCGTGTACCTCGTGGAGACGGGCCGCCTCGCGGTCCACCGCGACCGCGCTGACGTCCCGATGCGGACGCTCTTCCGGGGCGCGGCCGCCGCATACGACCAGTTCGAGATCAAGTACGTCGTGTACCGGGACCTCCGGCAGCGCGGGTACGTCGTCGTCGAGGGCACGGGGCCGCCGGACTTCCTCGTGTACCCCCGGGGCGGGACGCCGAAGAAGTCCCCCGCGAAGTACTGGGTCGCGGCAATCTCCGAGCGTGCGGTCTTCGACGCCGCGGCCCTGGCCGAGCTGATCCACCGCGTCGCGGGGATGAGGAAGCAGCTGCTGCTCGCGGTCGTGGACGAGGAGAGCGACCTCACGTACTACGCGGTGCGGGAGTCCGACCCGAAGGGCCGCCCGCCGCCGGCCCGGCCCGACAGGCCGATCGCGACCGCTCATCTCCTCGAGGACCGGGCGATGGTCGTGGAGGAGGCGGAGGCGCGCGCCCTCCATGGAAACGGGTTCTACGGGAAGATCGTGGGACGCCGGCTCCAGCTCTCCCTGATCGAGACCGCCCACCTGCTCAAGCTCGGGGCGATCGACCTCCGGAACGCGGACACCGATCGCCGGATCGCGCTCCCGCGCCTCGTCTCGGAGGCCCGCCGGATCCAGCCGGACTTCGACCTCCGGCTGGCGGTGTACGAGGACCTGAAGGCCCGGGGGATCGTCGCGAAGACCGGCTTCAAGTACGGCTCGCACTTCCGCGCGTACGAGGGCGACCCGGACCGGACCCACGCGAAGTACCTCGTCCACGCGCTCCCCGAGGCGTACCGGGGGATGTGGCCGGAGGTGAGCCGCGCGGTGCGGCTCGCGCACGGCGTGAAGAAGTCCCTCCTCTTCGCCGCGGCGGGGGATTCGGTGCGGTACATCAGGCTCGAGCGCGTGCGGCCCTGACCGCGTCCTGCACGTATTGCGGGAGGCCCGCGAGGTGCCGGAGGGTCGCGGACACGTACGCGGGGACCGTCGGCGCCGGATGCTTCCCCTCCCGGTCCATCAGGAGGCACCGGAACCCCACGAGCCCGGCGGCCTTCAGGTACTCCGGGCGGTCGTCGACGACGAACGACCGGTCGGGAATCGCCTTGAGGCGGGGGACGAGGCCCCGCCAGTACGCCTCGGACGTCTTCCCAGCGTTCTGGCCCTCGCCGGTGATCACGTCCGTCACCTCGGCCAGAAGCTTCGCGCCCGTCAGCGCCCCGCGGGCGTTCGCCTCCGTGGCGTTCGTCGAGACGAAGACCCGGTGGCCCGCCTTTCGCAACGCGTGGACCGCCGGGCGGGCGTCCGGGAACGCGGAATCGATCGCGGACATCACCTCGAGGTCGAGCGCCTTCGAGAACGCGAGGGGGTCCGGGGGCGGCGGGGCGCCGACCTCGCGGAACATCCGCAGGACGTTCTCCGAGTCCGCGCGGTTGACGACCTCGACCCAGGTCCCCGCCGCCCACGTCTCCGGACGGGCCATGTGATCCTCGTACCAAGCGAGGGCGACGTCGTGGGCCCGGCTCCACCCCTCGATTGAGCCGCCATGGCGGGACCACAGGAGCTCGGCAGCGCTCTGCCGGTACGCGGGCGTCATCCTGCGGGAATCGGTGAGGACGCCCCACAGGTCGATGAACACGTCCGCCATGGGAGGGCCCCCAACCGCCGAG
>VBMI01000170.1 GCA_005878955.1 Methanobacteriota archaeon | reverse complement strand
CACCTTCTCGTGCGGGAGCAGCGCCACCGGCGGGATGTACTGCGGGATCTTCGCCGCCTCGACGTGAAACCGGCTGCCGCTGGTCGGCTCCCGCGGCGGCGGGGGCATCCCCTTGAGCTGGGCCATCGGGTACCACTTGAACCCGATCGGATGTCCCATGAATGAGCCGGGCAGGAGCTGCTTCAGCGAGCTCGTTCCGTTCCACGGGCCCTGGTTGTCGGTATAGAACAGCTCCCCGAGGTGGTTATAGCCTATCCCCCCCGGCGAGCGGATGCCGCTGGCGAAAGGGACCGCCTTTCCCTCCGGCGTGATCTTCAGGCACCAGCCGCGATACGGCGCCTCGCTGGTAAACGAACCCGTCAGGCACAGGACGACGTAGAGGTTGCCGTCCTTATCGAACTTGGAGCCCATGGCGTATTCGTGGTAGTCGCCGCTGATGCCCCAGTCGTCGCAGAAGGTCTCGTAGACGTCCGCCTTACCGTCGTTATCGGTGTCCTTGAGGCGGGACACCTCGCCACGCTGCACCGCGTAGAGCCAGCCGTCGCGCCAGGCGAGGCCGAGAATCTCGTGCAGCCCCGTCGCCCAGCGGTTGTACGTCGCCTTGGCGGGCGGGACGTCGAAGGCGTTGCCGATCGTATAGATGTCGCCCCGCCGCGTCGCGACCGCCAGCTTGCCATCCGGCATCATCTCAAACCCGCCGCACTCGAGCACCACGTCCTCGGGAGGGTTGAATGAGACGATCTTGTAATACTCGTCCTCGGCGGAAGATTTGGACTGGCCAAAGGCAGGAATTGAAAGCGCGACAGCGCAAACCAGTGCCACGACAGACCGAACGATTACCATGACGTCTCCACCGCGAACGTGGCCTTGCCTTCGGGGTCAAAATTGACCGGCAGGACCAACTGCTTCGTCCCATCCTTTTCCCGCACGACCGGCTTCGGGTCGTCCGGCGCCTTCAGGCGCACGGTGACTTTGTCATCCACGCGCCACTCCCCCGCCGCCGAGCCCCGCTCGATCTTCGCACCCGCCGCCAGCAGGCAATACAGCCCCGGCGACGGCGGCTCGCCCTTCGCGGAGAGTGCAAACCGTCGCGCCAGCCCCACCCCGTTCTCCTTCAATACCGGCAAAGGCTGCTCCTCCACCTCGACCGTGCCGAGGCGATACATGAAAATCGGCTGCTGCTTCTTGTCGAGGCGGTAGCCACGGAAGGCGCCGCCGACGTTGCGGTCGTTGCGGTCCTTCGCCCTGGGCCAGGGCGCATCGGGCGAGTCGAGCACCGCGATCGCGGGCCCCGGCGGCATATTGATGACATCAGTCCCCAGCGGCCCGTTGGCGGTGCCGCCGCGGCCTTCCCACATCCCCTTGGCGTCGAAGAACCGCCCGCGCCAGGCCTTGGCCAGCCGCACCGTGTTGGCGTCGAAAGCGATGTTCAAGTTATCCGGGAACCCCACCGTGATGGCCCGCGGCCCCACCTCGGCCATGAACGTCCGGTGGATGATCGGATCGTCAATCGCGATAAGCTCCATCCCCGCGCCTTCCGGCCGAACGCCCGCGGGCGGGGCCATCGACCTGCCCAGCGACAGATAAGCCCAGATCGCCGCGATCTGGCCCTCCACGGTCCCGCCAGCCACGTCCTTGTAGATGATGTTCCCGTCGGTCCAGAACCCGGGCATGCGCGTACCCGGGTTGGCCTTGGCCGGGTCGAGCATGAGTTGCCGGAACCACGGCCAGCGGAGCCGCTCGTATTGCACGGTCAGGTCCACCGACGGCATGCCGAGCGACTTGGCGCCGGCGGCGCCGTGGCAGTTGACGCAGCCCATTCCCTTGGTGCCCACCAGCAGGCGCCCGTCGCGCGCCGCGCCTTCGGTGAAGGCGGGGCCCTTCTCTTCGCCCGTCGGTCCGTCGGCCTTGACGATCGCGTCGATCAGCCCCGCGACGCGGTCCTTCGGAAACTGCGGCATGCGCGTGGCCATGTGGTGGCGGCGGACGTGCAGGTTGCCGGCGGTGACGATCTGCTCGATCGCGGCGGGCTTGAGCCTGGCGCCCACGCCGGTGAGCAGCGGCGGCAGGCGGGACGTGGCAGGCGAAGCAGTTCATCGCCGCCATCTCGCGCGCGGCGCGGGCCGCGGGCTCCAGGGGCGCATTGAGCGAGGCGACGTTCTTGAGCGCCGCCTTGATCGACGCGCGCTGGTCCGCGCCGAGGTGATACTGCGGCAGCCCTTTGCGGACGTGCTCGCCCAGGCAGCCGTCGGGGGATTCCACGTTCAAGGCGGCCAGCGCCTTCGCCGGGCGCATCGGGGGGGCGCTCGTCAGCGCGTGGCAGCTCGCGCATCCAAGCACAGAGAACATCCGCTGGCCCATCGCGGCCCTCTGCGGATCGGGCTTGAAGCTTTCCACGTTCCCCAGCGGCACCATTGGTCGGCCGCCGATGCTGAACAGCACCGACGCCGGCACCTCCTGCCGCTCGACACCCGGCCCCTCCCACGACAGCTTCAGCTCCTCGCCGCCGGCTTCCTCGAAATAGGTGATGATGAGCGGGTGATCGCCCGCCTTCAATTCGGCCGAGGCCGACTTTTCGACCCCGCCGTGGACCCCGTCGTTGTCGATCAGGAAATGGCCGTCGAGGTACAGCCGGGAGCCATCGTCGGAGGTGAGGTGAAATGTGTACTTGCCGGTCCGCGGAGCCTCGATCAGCCCGGTGAACTTGAGCGCGAAGGCGTCGCTCGCGCGGTTGGGGATGTTGAGCCCGACCTTGTCGAGCTTGCCCTCCGCCTTAGGCTTGAGCGCCTCCAGACTCTCGGGCTTGATGTCTTTGATCGGCGTCCCTTCGCGAGCGTAGTAGGCGTAGCGCAGGCCCGGCGTGCGCGCCGGCGGGGCGGTGGCGACCTGCGCCCTTGTGAGCTGGTCGCGCACCAGGTAGATCGCAGAGGAACACCGTCAGCCGGTCGACCGTAGTCTTGGACGCGAGGTCCCCCAGCGGCACCGACGGCAGGTCGGGCGTGGCGGGGTTGGCGCGACCCGTGGGCGTGGCGCCCGTGTCGGCGTCGGCGGTGGCGCCGGGCGTGGCGCTTTTGGGCTTCTCCTGCGCCGGGTGGCAGGCGACGCAGCCGACCGTGTGATACAGCTCCCGGCCCTGGTCCACGAGCAGTGCGTTGCCCTCGACCGTCGAGGGCGGGATCGGGCCGCCCTGGCTGAGCAGAAAGTGGACGAGGAAATCGACCGCCCCGTCCCGCGCCTGCGGCTCGGAGGCGTGGAAGAGGTCCGGCATCGTCGCGCCGGCTTTCAGCCCGTGCGGGTCGGCGAGGTAGGCGCGGAGCCATTGCGGCGTGACGCGCGACCCGATCGCGGAAAGGTCGGGGGCGCCCTTCGGAGCGACGCGGGGCGAGTCGGCGTTGGCGGGGGCGTGGCAGGCGGTGCAGTTGAGCTCGGCCAGGAGCAGTTCGCCCGCGGCGGCGTCGCCGCCGAGCTTTTCCGCGGCCTTGAGACGGGAATACCCCGGCACCACCGGCGGCACCGGATCGGCGCCGTTTGCGGCCACGCTCAGCAACAACACCAGTCCCGTGCCCAGCGCCCGACGCCCAAGTCGGTCCAGCATTCCCACCTCCAAGGTGCGCACCACGGCCCGCCTCACCCGTCCGATTCACTACCCGTTGCGGGGCCGAAAGTTGCCGTGGTCGGCAAATTCGGAAAATTTTGCGCAGATGTTCCCGACGCATGTGAATACCATGCCCGGATCATGGCTTTCGTGCTGGTGGTGGACGACGACGAGGCGACCTGTGACGCGCTGCGGCGCCTGCTGTCGCGCATGGGCTACCAGGCCGCCATCGCGCAAAGCGGGCGCGAGGCCCTCGACGTCGCCGAGGCCGCCCGGCCGGACGTCATCGTGCTCGACTGGATGATGCCCGACATGGACGGGCTGGAGGTCCTGCGCCGCCTCCGCGAAAGGCCGGCGACGAAGGACGTGCCGGTGCTCCTCTACAGCGCCGTCGACAACGCCGAGCTGCTCGGCCAGGCCCGGAAGCTGGGCGCCCAGGAGTGCGTCCTCAAGTCCGGCGGGTTTTACTCCCTGTACGAGCGGATCGAGCGGTATACGAGCTAACAGCTTGCTC
>VBMI01000174.1 GCA_005878955.1 Methanobacteriota archaeon | reverse complement strand
GTCGGCCTCGAGCTCGGCGGGAAAAACGCAATCCTCGCGATGGACGATGCGGACCTGGACCTCCTGATGGACGGGGTGATGTTCGGCGCCTTCGGGACCGCGGGCCAGCGGTGCACGGCCGCGTCGCGTCTCATCGTACATCGGAAGATCTACGACCGCGTCGTCGACGAGCTCGTCGGGCGGGCGGAGAAGCTCCGGGTCGGGAACCCGATCGAACCGACGACGGACATGGGGCCGGTCGCCTCCGCGGACCAGGAGAAGAAGGTGCTCGAGTACATCGCCGTCGGGAAGAAGGAGAAGGACGATCTCCTCACGGGAGGGGAGGAGCTCACGGGCGGGGCGTACGACAAAGGGTTCTTCATCCAACCCACGGTCTTCGCGGTGGACCGGAAGGCCCGACTCGCCCAAGAGGAGATCTTCGGCCCCGTGCTCAGCGTGCTGAAAGCGAAGGACTACGAGGACGCGGTCTCGATCGCGAACGACGTGAAGTACGGCCTCAGCTCCTCGATCTACACGAACGACCTCCGGCTCGCGTTCCGCGCGATGCACGATCTCGAGGCGGGAATCACGTATGTGAACGCGCCCACGATCGGCGCGGAGGTCCAGCTCCCGTTCGGCGGGACGAAGGAGACCGGCCCCACGGACACGCGGGAGGCGGGGACGACCGCCCTCGAGGAGTTCACGTACTGGAAGACGGTCTACGTGGACTATAGCGGGCGATTACAGAGGGCGCAGATCGACACGGAGAAGCTCGTCGGCTCGTGAGCAATCCGGTGAGCGGGCCTCGTCACCGAAATCCGACGAGGACGCGGTTCTCCATCTCTTGCCAGACCACGTCGACGTCGCGGAACCCTGCCCGTCGAAGCGCCCGTAGATGGAACTCGAGCGGGACCGGAGAGTCGCGGGAGCTCCCGTGGGGGGTTGGGAACCGTTCCTTCCGCAGGACGAACTCGTCCTGGAGAGCTGCTTCCTTCTCGATGTCCCGCCACCAGCGGTTCCACCCCGCCCACTCGGATTGGAGGGACTTTCCGCCGAACGCGTTCCGGCGGGCGCGTTCCGCGAGCCGCCCAAGCCTCGGCCGCTGGGCGCCCCAGGGCAAGTAATCCCCGTTCAGGACCACACCTCTGGGGCGGATCAATGGTGCGAGGTCCCTGTACAGCCTGCGGAGCTCGGGACGGCGGAGCCAGTGTAGCGCGGTCGTGCTCACCGCGGCATCGAACCGACGGCGCGGAAGGCTCATCGTCCACCCGGGCGCCCCGAGGTTCGCGTCGACCCATGTGATTCGATCGCCGAGTCCGCTCAGGGCTCCCCGTCCCACCTGAAGGACCACTGGGTCGAAGTCCACGGCCACCACGCGGGCGGCGGGAAATCGCCGTAGGAGTCGAGCGGTGAGCGAGCCCGGCCCGCATCCCAGGTCGAGCGCGGTGAACCTCCGGGGGAGCGCGGCCGCGAGTACGTCAAACATCGCGTCGAACCGTCGCTCCCGGCTGGGGTTGAAGCTCTCCTGCTGCTCGTCCCACCGCGCGAGCCACGCCCGCCAGTTGGGGGTCGGAGCACGCTTCGCCACGGCCCAGAGAGCCCGCGCCCCCCTACAAAGGTGTTGCCCGGCAGGAGAGGGCGATCGGAGCCGCCGCCGGACACGTTCACAGTTCGAGCTTGTTTCGCACGATTCTGTTGTGCTCCCGGAACCCCGCCTTCTCGTACACCCGCCGCGCGGTCCCGTTGTCCTCCTCGACCATCAGGTACAGGGCGGGAAATCCCGCCACCCGAGCTTGACGGATCGCGGCGCGGACCAGCCGTAGCCCGATGCCCAGGTTCTGAAAGTCCGGGTGGACGTGGAGCTCGCTGAGCTCCGCCCATCGCCGCACCCGGGAATCGAACCACGCCGGTTCGAAACCGGGCGCCCACAGGACGAACCCGACGACCCGGCCGCCAACGTCTGCGACGGTCATCCGGCCCCGCCCGAACTGAACCGTATTGTCCACGAAGAACATCGGGTAGATCCGGCAGACGCCCGCGGCGTCGTCGATGCGGAAGGGCCTAAGCCTCGCGCGGGAGGGCTTCCGTCGTGTCATGTGGCGTGCATGCCACCTCCCTTGGATGGGAGAATTGCGACCCTTCTTGATCAGCTCGGTGTACCGGTTCATCTTCTTCACCGCCGCCTGCCCAAGCGTCGCGAGCGCCACCGTAATCACCGCCATCAGCAGGATGACGACGCCCGCATACACTGCCAGGACCGCGAGTCCCGCCGGAAGCCCGCCGATCACGGTCGCGCCCAGGATGGCGGCAATGAAGGGAGGGGCGACGCACCCGAAGCCCGCCGCGCCGTACCCGACCCCGTAGGAGAACAGCTTCCCCTGGACCGTTCGGACCTCGTTCGGCGTCCACCTCGGGAACACCTTCTGCCGGATGCTTCGGAACGGGTTCACCAGCCAGTTGTACTGCACAGCGGTGAACATGACCGCGCCCATCACGATGAGGAGGAACCCGACGATCCCCTGCAACGGAGGCACGTAGGCCGCCGCGACGCCCGCGGTGAGGATGAGGACCGCGGCGATGATCCCATAGACGAGGATGATCCCCATCGAAGACAGGGTGCCCGAGAGGACGGCCCTCCGCTTCGTCATCGCCCCCTGCTTCTTCGCGTCGAGGCTCAGGAAGAAGGCCATGTAGCCCGGCAGCATCGGGAAGGAACAGGGAGAGAAGAAGGAGGCCACGCCCGCCAACGCGGCGAGGGCGAAGATGCTCACCTGCTGGATGCTGATGGCGGGGGCCCTCCCCTGCAACGCCAGACCGATCGTGTTTTCGAGGTCGCTCCGCAGGGCCGTCTCGTCCCCCGGCGACATCCCCTGCCGGTCGAAGATGATAGAGCCGTCCTGGCCCACCAGGAAGAGCCGGACGACCTCCCGGACGACGTACGCGCCCGCGACGCCCGCCGTGTCCCGCGCGACGTGCCAGGGAATCCCCTTCTGGTCCCGGTAAGTCTGGAGCTGGGCTTGCGAGTCGAGGAGGACGATGTCGATCGAAACCCCTTCCATCACGGCGGCGTGGGCCGCAAAGACCTCCTGCACCACGGGACGTGCGAGCTCGCACGAGGCGCAGTTGATGTACATGAAGTCCAGGACCGTGATCTTCCCACGGAAGTCAGCGAGGTGCACGGTGTTCCCGTCGATGTCCGTCAGCGTGAAATCAGGGGCCGCCTTCGTGGCGGGCGGTTGGAACAGAACGAGAGACGCTGCGATCGCGATTACGACGGCCACGAACCCGGCCACGAGAGCGATTGTCCGGGGTCGGAGCGCCCCTCCCGCCGACCTCACAAGTGTCCATACCCACGGGCGGTATTTATTGGATTCGACCCGCGAGGATTCGAAAGGAGCGCCA
>VBMI01000019.1 GCA_005878955.1 Methanobacteriota archaeon | reverse complement strand
TCGTGGAGCAGAACGCCAAGAAGGCGCTCGAGATGGCGGACCGGGGCTACGTCCTCGAGATGGGGAGGAACCGCTTCACGGGACCTGCGAAGGACCTCCTCGGGAACCCCGAAGTCCGACGGATGTACCTCGGAGGATAGACCGAAAAAACAAAGGGAGGAGGAGGGCCGCCGCCCCCCTCGTTCGTCCGCCTAGCGAGTTCCCTCATCGAGGCGCGGCGCCCGCATCGGCGGGGCACGCGACACCACCGGCGTGAACAGCGTCGTGAGCTCGGAGTCATACGACGCCTTGTCCGGCTCATACGGGACCTGGCGGAGGATCTGCCCGCCGCGGGCCGCGAAGCCCGAGGCGAAGACGTCCCCGAGTCCGTTTCCGTACGCGTTGTTGATGTTGAACACGGAGACCTTTCGCCACCCTGCGTCCCGGTACGCGTACAGGGCCGCCGCCTTGCCCTGGAGGGCGTCCGACGGAGCGGTCCGCCAGAACAGGTCCACGTCGTCGAGCGTCGTGAACAGCGGAGACGTCGAAGCCGGCGATAGCTCCGCGACGCCCGCCGGCTTCGCGACCTCGTACACCTTCTGGGACACGCTCGAGGCGAGCGACCCGAGGATCGCGTCGACGTTGTCGATTGTGATCAGCTTCGTTGCCGCATTCGCCCCGGTGGTCGGGTTCGTCGCGTCGTCCTCGTGGACGAGCGTGACGGCGCCGCCCCATACGCCGCCGTTGTTGTTGATATTCTCCGCGGCCAAGATGGTCCCGTTCCGGATGTCCGGGCCGTACAGCCCTAGGCCGCCGGTATACGACAGGATCGTGCCGAACTTGATCGGGAGGGCCGTCGGATGGCGGGGGACGTCGGACCGCGTCCCGACCGGCGGGGCCGGGGACGGCGCGGGCGCCCAGCTGCCCTCGGCGATGAACTGCTTCTGGTAGATGGTCCCGGCCGCGTTCACGCCCCAGACCTCGTAGTCGGAGCCGACCTCGCCGTACTGGTCGAAGTTCACGGCCCCCGAGGCCCCGACGTAGTCGATGTCGCGGCCCGCGGAGATCTCGGTGATCGCCTTCGCCCATTCCTGGGGCCGGATCGTCGTCCCGGGCGGGTTCGACACGTCCCGCATCGCCTGTTTGAAGGCGGCGGAGCTCGTGTCCGTGGTGTTCGCCTTCGCCATGGCCAGCGACATCACGAAGATCCCGTCGTAGGCCTGGGAGGCGAACAGTCCGACGGTGGAGTCACTGAAGCGCGTGGTGTAGTTCTCGTTGAAGATCGTTGCGGACGCGAGGATTGCCGGGTTCTGCGAGGTCGTCGGGGCCGTGCCCACGATCTGCGTGACGTTGATCCCGGTCGCCTTCAGCTGGTCGATGAACCCCTGGTCCCGAAGACCCTCGGAGAAGAACCACTTCGCGTCCCATACCGCGCGGTTCGTCCAAACCGTCGGGAGGTACTTGATCGCGTCCCCTGGATAGCCCACGTGGTAGACCGCCTCCGGCTTCGCCGTGGCCGGCGGGCCGAGGAGGCCGCCGAACACGGCCCCCAGGAGGATGACGATGACGATCACGACGACCGCCAACCCGATCCACATCCCCTTCCCCTTCGAAGGCGCCGCCGTCGGCGGAGCCTCCGGAGCACTCTCTACAGCCATGATAACCCACCAAGCGGCGGAATCCGGACCCGTTTATAATAACCTTTCCGGCTCGCCGGTCTAATCCTTGCGTCCCGGGAGGCGCGGGCCTCTCCGGAAAGGTTTATAGATGCACACCCGCGTTCCGGCGCGAGGTCTTCCCCGATGCCGTTCTGCTCGTCCTGTGGCAGTCAGGTCGCCGAAGGTGTCGCGTTCTGTCCATCGTGCGGAGCGCCGATCCAGAAGGCGTCGCCGCCCGCCGCGGCGGCCCCGCCACCGCAGGCCCCACCGATGGCGCCCCAATATCCGGCCGGCGGATACGGGCAGCAACCGACGTACGCGCCACCTCCCGGCTATGCCGCGCCCCCGGGGTACGCGCCGCCCGCCGGCGCGTACCCGCCACCCGGGCAGTACCCTCCTGGATATGGACAGTATCCAGCGTACGGTCCCATGCCAGGAGAGAAGAGCGCCGCCTTGGCCCTCATCCTCTCACTACTTCTGACCGGGCTGGGGCAGTTCTACAACCATGAAATCTCGAAGGGGGTCATCTTCTTGATCGTGGGAATCCTGCTGTCAGCCCTCTCCTTTTTCACAGGGTTCCTCCTCTGCGTCGTCTCCGTTCCGTTCTGGATTTACGGGATGTACGACGCGTACACCCGCGCGAACCACTACAACCAGGCCCTCCGGGCAACGGGCCGACCGCCCTGGTAGGCGGGTGGGGAGCGGGCTCTTCGATGGACCTCGGTGGACTGCTCCAGAGCCTTCCGCTTCAGGACGCGCTGCTCACGAGCGGCATCTGCCTCCTCGTGATCGGCGGCCTCGTCCTCTCCCTGCTCATCGCTATCTGGGTCTATCGGGACGCGGAGAGCCGCGGGATGAGCGGCGTCCTCTGGCTAATCGTCGTGCTCGTGGCGGGCCTCATCGGCCTCTTGATCTACCTCATCGTCCGCGGCGACCATCCCGTACGGCCTCCCGGGTACTACCCCGCCGCGTACCCCGCGTATCCCGTGTATTACCCTCCGGCGTATCCGCCACCGGGCGCACCCGCCCCCCCGCCGTCGGCGCCAACGCCCGCCCCGCCCGCCGAGGCAACCGTCGCCTGCAAGAGCTGCGGCGGGACCTCCCCCGTGGGGGCGCGATTCTGCCGTCATGAAGACGTCCGACATCTCCGGTTTCTACAAGAAGAGCCCCGAGGAGCGGTGGAAGATCGTCGGAGAGTTCGGGGGCCTCACGGACGACGAGGTCCGCACGATCGGCGCCACCGGGGCCCTCAAGTTCGACCAGGTCGACCGGATGATCGAGAACGCCGTGGGGACGATGCCGATCCCGTTGGGGGTCGCCGTGAACTTCCGGATCAACGAGCGGGACTACCTCGTCCCGATGGCGATCGAGGAGCCCTCCGTGGTCGCGGCCGCGAGCAACTCCGCGAAGATGGCGCGCGCGAAGGGCGGCTTCCGCGCCTCCACCTCAGGCCCGATCATGATCGGGCAGGTCCAACTCGTCCGCGTGCCGGACCCCCACTCGGCCCGCCTCGCGATCCTCCATGAAAGGGACGAGATCCTGCGGAGGGCGAACGAGAAGGACCCGATCCTTGTGAAGCTCGGCGGCGGTGCCAAGGACGTCGAGGTCCGGGTCATCCCGACGTCCCGCGGTCCGATGGTTGTGACGCACCTCCTCGTGGACACGCGCGACGCGATGGGGGCGAACGCCGTGAACACGATGGCGGAGGCGGTCGCGCCGTACCTCGAGGAGCTCACGGGGGGCCGCGTGTACCTCCGCATCATCTCCAACCTCGCCGTGCGCCGGCTTGCCCGCTCTCGGGCGGTGTACTCGAAGGACGCGATCCGAACGGATGCGATCGGGGGGGACGAGGTGGTCGAGGGGATCCTCGAGGCGTTCGCCTTTGCGGACTCGGACCCCTTCCGGTGCGCGACCCATAACAAGGGCATCATGAACGGCGTGGACGCGGTCGTGATCGCGACGGGGAACGACTTCCGGGCGGTCGAGGCGGGGGCCCACGCCTATGCAGCCTGGCACGGGGGCGGGTACCGATCCTTGACGACGTGGGAACGGAACGCGGACGGCGACCTCGTGGGGACGATCGAGATGCCGCTCGCCGTGGGGCTCGTTGGCGGGGCCACGGCGGTCCATCCCACCGCGAAGGCGTGCGTGAAGCTCCTCGGGGTCAAGACCGCCCAGGAGCTCGCGGAGGTGATCGCCTCCGTGGGCCTCGCCCAGAACTTCGCCGCGCTGCGGGCCCTGGCGACCGAGGGGATCCAGAGGGGGCACATGGGCCTCCACGCCCGCAACATCGCGGCCACCGTCGGTGCGGCGGGGGAAGAAATCGACAGAGTGGCGGAGGCGTTGGTAAAGGAAGGAAAGGTCCGGATGGACCGAGCAAAAGAAATCCTGGACGACCTTCGTCGCTCGAAAAGCAAACGGTGAGGAAAGGATAGCTGTCACCAATACTTGCGATTATTTTTCTACCATCGACCGCATTTCGTCTATGGACGTATAGAAAGTATAGCATGAAGCGGTTCTTGCTAGAAGAATATATCTTCGACGCGCACCCGCAGGTCTTCAAATATCGCGTTCCGACAATATAAATCGACGACGGGCATGCCGGCGCAAGCGTCCGACTTTCGTCCGACACCTTTTTAACAGGCTAGCCCATTCCCCGGGCGGGATGGGATCGGGGACCAGAGTCGCAGTCTACACTCGGGTTTCGACCGAGGACCAGGCCAAGGAAGGCTTTTCTCTCGAAGCACAGAGGGAACGGCTCGAGGCGTATTGCAAGGCCCGCGACTGGTCGATCGCGACGAAGTACGTCGACGATGGGCACAGCGGGAGGGATGTGAAGCGCCCCGCCTACCAGAAGATGATGGCGGAGCGCGACACGTGGGACACCTTGCTCGTCATCAAGATGGACCGGATCCACCGCAACTCTCGCAATTTCATGGAGATGATGGAGAACCTGCAGGTGTGGGGCAAGAACTTCGTCAGCGCCACGGAATCCTTCGACACCTCTACCGCCATGGGCCGCTTCGTGATGGACATCATCCAGCGAATCGCCCAACTCGAATCGGAACAAATCGGGGAGCGGGTGTACATGGGGATGAGCCAGAAGGCGCGGACCGGGCCCGGGATCCTCGGGTTCAGTGTCCCCTTCGGATACTCCGTGGAAGGAGGCCGGCTGGTGGCTCAACCCGATGAGGGTGCCGTGGTGCGCGAGGTCTTCGAACGGTGCCTCAGCGGAGAGACGACGGAACGAATCGCTGACGCCCTGAACGCCAGGGGCGTACGCGCGAAGCGCGGAGGACGGTGGACGCACGCCCGTGTCCTGTACATTCTCCACAACCCGCTCTACGCGGGATACCTTCGCTGGGACGGCATCACCCGGCCCGCCGACCATACGGCGATCATCGGAAGGGACGTGTTCAACCGCGCCCAGCGGGCGCTCCAGTCACGGGTGAAGATCGCGGCCCTCGTTCGATCGCCCTCCGCCCTGCCCCTGGCACCCGGAGGCAGGGAGACCCGGATCTCCGCGACCGCGGGGGGCTGACGCGTGCGAGAACGGTGCGAGCGGTGCTGGTCGCGGAAGCGTCTCGCAACCAAGGAGGTCGTCGCCGACGAACGGCGGGACCCCTCCCGGCGGACCCAGCCTGTGACCCTCTGCGACCACTGCGCGGACCTTGCCCCCGAGGACCCGCTCCTCTTCTGGGAGGTGTTCATGCGGTTCTCGAGCGTGCGGGAGTTCGTCCGCCACTTCCAGGCGGACTCCGAGGAAGAGGCCCTGCACCGGCTCTGCGCCGAGAAGGGGTTCAATGAACACGAGCTCCTCCGGCGGTACAAGATCATCAAAGGACCCGTGCCCGGGAGGCCCGCGGACGAGGACCCGAGGAAGTTCAGCGGCTTCTTGAACTACGCGAGCCCCTTCGGGTACCGGTACCTCGAAGGCTCCCTCCAGGTGAACGACGACGAGGCGAAGGTCGTATCGTTCATCTTCCGACGGTACCTCGAGGGGCGGGGGATCGCCAAGATCTGCCAAGAGCTGAACCGGCTCGGCCACCGGACGAAGACGGGCCGAACGTGGGCGAGTCAGACGGTGGCGAACATCCTTGGGAATCCGGTGTACTGCGGGCTCACGCGGGCGAACGGGAGCGTGAAGCTCGGCTCCCACCGGGCGCTGATCGAACGGGACGCCTTCAACCGCGTGCAGCAGGAGATGGAGCGCCGGATTCGCCGGCCGGACCAGAAGTCGGAGACCCGCTTCCAGATACGCCTGGAGGACTACGAGGCGCGCGACCGAGGCCCTGCTAGTACGCTTCGGTCTACCGAACCGCACTAGGCCTTCTCCGACGCGAGTCTGGACAAACCATGCCCCTATGGGGACTATGTAGGTCAACAGCGTCATAGATACCATATACGTGGATGGTATCATAGGGAACAATAGAACCATGGGTGAGGCCTCATGACCGCGAAGAAAGTCCAAGTCACGTCAATCCAATTGACGCCCCAGACGCGCGATCGCCTGTACCGGCTGAAGTTTCGCCGGACGTACGACGAGTTTCTCCGTGAACTCTGCGAGTTGTACGAGAAAACCCAGGCGGATTAGGCCCGAAAGCGCCGATCGGAGGGATTCAAGCTGTGGCCTAAACTCTTGTAACCATGACTCGATATCTGGTCGATAGAATATATGTTCGACATATAATCGACCACCCGATTCATTTTCGCTAGTCTCCGGCCGAGCTTTTAGCCGAGTAGCGCGATGGCCGCCCGATGACTACGTGGGCGGAGGGGTATCGCCCGAAGACCTTGCGCGAAGTCGTGGGGAACCCCACCGCGGTCGCGGATCTCGAAAAGTGGGCCGGGTCCTGGGAGAAGGGGGCCCCCGATCGGAGAGCTGTAATCCTCGCAGGGCCGCCCGGCACGGGCAAGACGAGCGCGGCCATCGCGCTGGCGAACGACTTGGGTTGGGCCGTCGTCGAGATGAACGCGTCGGACCGGCGGAACGCGGAAGCCGTCCGACAGGTCGCACTGCGCGGGGCCGTCACTCAGACGTTCTCCGACACCGGCGAGTTCCTGACGACCGCTGCCGGGGGCCGCAAGCTCGTGATCCTTGACGAGGCAGACAACCTCCTCGGCCGCGAAGACTCAGGAGGGATCGGCGCGATTGTCGACACGATCCGGAAGACGTCTCAACCGATCGTACTCATCGCGAACGACCTCTATGGACTGACGCGGCGGTCCTCTTCGCTCAAAGGCCTCGCCCGGACGATCAAGTTCAAGCCAATTCATCCGTCGAGCGCGAAGACCGTCCTGAGGACCATCGCGAAGTCGGAGGGCGTAGAGGTGCCGGACGGGGTGATCGAGTACATCGGAGACCACTGCGACGGCGACCTCCGGTCTGCGATCAACGACCTCGAGCTCATCGCCCGCGGTGAGTCCCGAGTGGAGTCCACGGCGGTGGATTCAATCGGGGCGAGGGACCGCGAATCCTCGGTGTACGTCGCGCTCGAGGAGATTTTCCGCTCCGGGGAGGGGAAACGGGCCCGCGAGAGCATCCGCGACCTCGACGAGAGCCCCGAGGACCTCATCCTCTGGATCGATGAGAACCTCCCGCTCGACTACCGCCGGGCCGACGACCTCGAACGGGGATACCTCGCGCTCCAGCGGGCGGATGCGTACCTCGCCCGGGCCCGCCGGCGGCAACAGTACGGGCTGTGGTCGTACGCCTCCGACCTCATGACGATGGGGGTGGCCGCGGCCCGCGAAGGGCGCTACACGGGCGGACAGTACATGTTCCCGCAATGGCTCCTGAAGCAGTCCCGGGCCCGTGGCCGCCGGGCGGTCCGAAACTCCCTCGCATTGAAGCTCGCCCGGTTCCTGCATACCTCCCGGGCCCTCGTCCTCTCGGACGTCCTTCCGGCGTTCCGGTTCCTGTACACGAACGACGGCGACCTCAAGCTCGCGGCGACCCTCGAACTCGGGTTCGACGAGAAAGAGGTCGCCTACTTGCTCGATGAAAAGGAAGATTCCCACCCTGTCCGCCATCTCATGGAGCGGGTGGCGAAGGTTCGCGGCAAGGAGGCCGTCCCCGCGGGGGGGCTCCTGGAAGGGACGGAGCAGGAGGGGGGAGAGATGGACGAATGAGCGGGACTCCCGCGACGGGTTCGTGCGTCGTGCGATTGATCTCCGCGGCGAGGGTGATGTGGAGCTCACGCAACGGTCCCTCGTGAACCGAAGGGTCCGGCTCACGGACGGCGACGTCCTCACCAAGTACGTATTCCCGTTCTGGGACCGAGAGTGGAACGTGGCGTTGACCCTCCTCGACCGGTTCGGCTCGCCGCCATCCATCCTCCACCTTCCAGCCTCCGTCGAGCAGGACCACGTGAGGATCCCCGCCCGGCTACGGGATCAAGAACCCGTCGAGCGGTGGAAGCCGGAGCAATTGCGCCACTTGTTTCACTACGATCCGTGGTGGGTCTTCCGAGGCATCGGGGGCGTCCCCGATAGCGTCAAGCGAGCGGTCCACCCGACAAACATCTCCAAGCCGTTCACGCTCCATAAACATCATTGGAAAGTCCATGACGTGGCCTTCGACCCGGGCGGGCGGGTGAATGCAATCGTCGCCAAGAACGAGGTCTTTCTCCGGCGGGACTTCACCGCTGCGGACTTGGACCTTGAGGCCACGTGGCCCAAGGTGGCGACGCCGAAAGGGTGAGCCTGAGCGCTTCCTCGGTTCGCCGGATCGCGCCACCGGCGGTCGTCCGTCTGCGCGAAAACGTCTTATGGAATCGGCCCGCTACGGCGCCGCGATGGACCCCGCGAAGCGCGAGGTGCTCGAGCGGCAGGGCTACAGGGTCGTGGGGGAGCACAGCGGTGTCAAGGTCTGCCACTGGACGAAGAACAGCCTGACAAAGGGCGTGGGCTGCTACAAGGAGACCTTCTACGGGATCAAGAGCCACCGCTGCCTCCAGATGACCCCGACGGTCGACTCGTGCAACCTCGGGTGCCTGTTCTGCTGGCGGACCCAGGAGTGGGGCTCCGATTCCCTCGTCCACGCGGACGACCCCGGCTTCGTCGTGGAGGAGTCGATCGAGGCCCAGCGGCACCTGCTCTCCGGATTCAAGGGGAACCCCAAGGTCTCCAAGGAGAAGTTCTCCGAGGCGTGGAACCCGAACCAGGTCGCAATCTCGCTGACCGGCGAACCGACGTTGTATAGGCGGCTCGGTGAGATGATCGACGAGTTCCACCGCCGGAAGATGACGACGTTCCTCGTCACGAACGGGACCACGCCCGCGGTCCTCCGGAGGATGGCGGCGGAGGGCCGGCTCCCGACCCAGCTGTACGTCACGGTCGCGGCGCCGAACGCGGACGTCTACCGCCGCCTCATGGCGCCGAAGTCCGAGCACGAATGGGAGAAGCTCCGCGAAACCCTCGCGCTCCTCCCGTCCCTGAACACGCGGACGGTGGTCCGCCACACCCTCGTCGAGGGTTGGAACCTCGGATGGGAGGACGAATACGCCGCGCTCGACGCGATCGCCCGGCCCATGTTCATCGAGTGCAAGGGGTACTCCTTCGTCGGGGAGTCGCGGCTGAGGCTCCGGGTCGAGAACATGCCGGAGCACGCGGCGATCCGGGAGTTCGCCGAACGCCTCGGGGAGCGACTCGGGTATCGCCCCGCCGCCGAGCGGGAAGACAGCCGGGTCGTCCTGCTCACGCAAGACGGAGAGCTCCACCCGATACCCTCGTAACGGAGAACGGGACGGGAGCCGCTAAATAGGGCCCGTCTCGATGCGCCGCGGGGACCCCGTGGGCATCCTGGACGATATCGTCTCCTTCATCACGGCCACATACAACAGCCCGCCCGCCTACCTGGGGCAGCAGTGGGGGTACCTTCTGGCGGTCGTCCTCGCGATGGCGTCGGGGAAGACGGTGGGTGCGTGGCTGGTCTTCTACCTCGGCCTTCGCGTCGAGGACGACATCCGCCGCTGGTCCCAGCGGTACCGCTCCATCGGGCGCCTCGTGGCGTGGTGCGAGCGGTTCGTGCGGAAGACGAACTACGTCGGCGTGTACGTTCTCCTGAGCATCCCGCTGATGTCGGACACGATCCCGATCTATCTCTACGCGCTGTTCAACGAGGAGGGGAAGGCGCTCAACCGGACCGCGTTCCTCGTCGCGAACTTCCTCGCCGCGTGGACCCGCGCGGGGTTCGTCGTGTTCGCATTCCTCGTGCTCAACGTGTTCCTGGGAGGATAGGCTTTATCCGGGGGAGGCCATCGCGCGGCGTGTTCGAGACCCCCCGCGTCCTCGATGCCCAGGGCCTCCTGGACAAAGCGTTCCGGAAGGCGTCCAAGGCGACGACCGCAAAGGGTCGTACCCGGGAGGAGCGGACGAAGAACCTCGCCGTGGCAAAGATCCAGGCGGCGGGGGATGCCCTCGCGAGCACCCTGGAGTCGTACATCAAGGGCTTCCCGTCCCTCGACCGGATCCCGCCGTTCTACCGCGAGCTCATCGACGTCACCGTCGGCGTTGCGGCGCTCCACAAGCACCTCGCGGCGGCGGACTGGGCCCGGACCAAGATCCTCGAGCTGTCCCGACAGTCCGCCAGGCGGGTGCAGGCGGCCCGCGGGGCCGCGGACGTGGGTTCCGTCCGGCGGGAGGCCTTCGGGCGGTTCTCCTCCGTGGTGAAGCAGATCGGGACCAACCTCGACGCGCTCGAGGCCGCCCGTCGCCCGTTGAAGCGGTTCCCGGACCTGGACCCCGAGGCGCCCACGATCGTCGTCGCGGGCTACCCGAACGTCGGGAAAAGCTCCTTCGTCGCCCGTGTGAGCACCGCGAAGCCCCGGATCGCCCCGTACCCCTTCACGACCCAGGGGGTCACCGTGGGCCACTTCGATGTCGGGTACACTCGGTTCCAGATTCTCGACACGCCCGGGCTCCTGGACCGTCCCATGGACCAGCGGAACCCGATGGAGCGGCAGGCGATCTCGGCCCTCGCCCATGTCGCGGGAGTGGTCCTGTTCATCCTGGACCCCTCCGAGACGTGCGGCTACCCGCTGTCGTCGCAGATGCGGCTCCTCGACACCGTCCGCGAGTCGTTCCCCGATGCGCCCGTCCTCGTCGTCGAGGCGAAGGCCGACCTTGCGAGGACGGACCTGGGGCGTCCCGCGATGTCCACCGTGACGGGCTCCGGCGTGCAGAAGGTGCTGGACGAGGCGGTGCGGCTCGCTACTCGCTCCGCTCCTGCATCCGCTCCTCGAGCGCGAGCTGGCTGATCTCGATCCCCTTCATCGCCCCGCCGAGGCCCTTCGAGACCTCTGCGACGACGGCCGGGTCGTCAAAGTGGGTGACCGCCTCGACGATCGACCGGCCCCGGGCCTCGGGGTTCTCGGACTTGAAGACCCCGCTGCCGACGAACACGCCGTCGCAGCCGAGCTGCATCATCAGGGCGGCGTCCGGCGGGGTCGCGATGCCCCCCGCCGCGAAGTTCACGACGGGGAGCCGCTGGAGCTTCTTCACCTCGAGGAGGGTCTGGTACAGCCCCTCCGTGATGTCGTCGAGGGTCTGGTCCCCGAGCGCCACATCGTGCTCCGCGATCGTCGGGGACTCGCCGTGGGACTCGCGGATCTCCCGGAGGAGAGTGACGTACGGGTTCGCGAACCGCCCGGAGATCGAGAGGAGCGCGTCGTTCGTGCGGGTCTTCAGCTCGGCAATCCCCGCCGTCATCATGCGCATGTGGCGGACGGCCTCGATAACGTTCCCCGTCCCCGGCTCACCCTTCGTCCGGATCATCGCCGCGCCCTCCCACACCCGCCGCACCGCCTCGCCGAGGTTCCGGGCGCCGCAGACGAAGGGGACCTGGAACTGCTTCTTTTTCACGTGGAACCACGGGTCCGCGGGGGTGAGGACCTCGGACTCGTCAATCATGTCCACGCCCATCGACTCCAGCGCCTGGGCCTCGACAGTGTGGCCGATCCGGCACTTCGCCATCACGGGGACCGTGACCGCGTCCATGATCTCCTGGACCCGCACGGGGTCCGCCATTCGGGCGACCCCGCCCGCCGCGCGGATGTCCGCCGGGACCCGCTCGAGGGCCATCACGGCGACCGCGCCCGCCTCCTCGGCGACGAGGGCCTGGTCCGCCGTCGTGACGTCCATGATCACCCCGCCCTTCTGCATCTTCGCGAAGCCCCGCTTCAGCAGCTCGGTGCCGAACCGCAGCTTCTTCAGGTCTAGGTCCAAGGGCATAGGGAACCTGCCTCGCTCCGAGTCGGATGGTCCTTAGATTTCGGTTCTTATTAGTAGTTTGTGCAGTTGATTATCACTTAGGAGGCGCCGTCGGGAGGACAGGAACTCTTATACCCCCACCTCCGAATCTATTCTGCTACCTGCCGGCCTCGCGGATGCGGCAACTCCCCCGGTACAGTCCGCGCGCGGGGCCGAGGGGGGAGAGACTCATGGCGAACGGCGGTTTTGGATTCCTTCGTGCGGCCAAGGCCCGCCAGGCCGAGGACGCGATCGCCCGCGCCGAATCCCTTCTCGCCGTCCTCCACCTGGAGACCGTGGACCTGCGCGGGCCCGATGCCCTCCTCCTCGGGGCAAAGAAGGCGTACGCGGCGCAGGACTATGCGCGGGCGACGGATGCCGCCCACGTCGCGGAGAAGATCGCGGTCCGCATCGAGGACGACTTCCGCGGATACGAGAAGGCGCTCGCCGCGTTGACCGAGAGGATCGACGAGGCCCGGCGCCTCGGGCTCACGACGGACGCGATGGAGGATGCTCTCCGCCGCGCGGAGGAGCGGGTGGCCTCCGGCGTGTGGCACGATCCCCTGCAGATCCCGGACTACGTCACGTCCCGCTCCATCCTCAACGAAGCGGAAGCCGATGGAAAGGGGCTCGTGGAGAAAGCTGCCGCTGCCTCGAACGCGGTGTTCATGGCCGAGCTGGCCATCGAAGGACTCGCGTCCGTGCCCGGCCCGAAGGATCGCGACACGTTCGAGTCCGGGGCCGCATCGGCCCTGGAGTCCGCGCTGGAGGGCGCCACGCGGCGCCTCGCGATGCGGAAGTACGACGACGCCGCACGGGTCGCGAAGGACATCGAGGCCCGCGCGACCCGCCTCCGGGGGGAGTTCGGCGAAGCGACCGACATCCTCGCGGCGACCTCCGCGGTGTTGGCCGACCTCCGGACGAAGGGCGTCGACACCGGCCGGTTGACGAGCCAGCTCGCCCTCAGCCGTGACGCGCTGCACCGCGGGGTGATCGAGCCGGCGGCGGGGATGGCCCGCAGGCTGGCAGACGATACGCGGAAGCTCGCGGGGGCGTACCAACGCGCCGCCTCGTGGATCGCGAACGCGACGAACCGATACTCCGCGCTCGTCCGGGAGGGCCACCTCTCCGTGGCCGCGGACCGCTCGATCCTCGACGCCCGCCGCGCGATGCGGGATGGCGATTATTTGGGTGCGGTGGCCCGACTCGAGGAGGCCGAGGCCGCGATCCTGAGGGCGGAGGCGGAGCGGGAGGTCCTCGCGCGGTCCCTCCAGGAACGCCGTCAGAGCTTCACCGTGCCCGCGACGACCCCGCTCCGGGAGGAGGCCCAGGAGATCCTGGGCCGCGCGGAAGCGGCCTTCCGGAGCGGCGACTACTCGAGCGCGAACGAGGACCTCGTCCTCGCGACCCTACTCCTCGGCACCGCGACCCCGCGGGCGGGCGACTCCAAGGGCTGATGCGGCGGGCCGACTCCCTCGAAACTCTTAAGTCGCTCGACCCTTCCCCGCCTCCGTGAAGGTCCTCTGCGTCACCGGAATGCCGGGCTGCGGGAAGGAGGAGTTTTTGAAAGTCGCGGGGGAGCACGGCTTCACCGTCGTCCGGATGGGGGACGTCGTCCGAGAGGAGGGGCGGAAGCGCGGGATCGGTGCCTCGGACGAAGCGATCGGCGGGTTCTCGCATTCGGAACGCGAGGCGCACGGGTACGGAGTGTGGGCGGAGAGGACCCTCCCCCGGGTCCGCGGGGAACGGGTCGTCATCGACGGCCTGAGAGGCTCGAAGGAGCTGGAGGCGTTCCGTCGGGCCCTCGGCGAGTCCGTCGAGGTCGTGGCGATCCACGCCGCACCGAAGGTGCGGTTCGCGCGGTTGCAGGGACGCAGCCGGAGCGACGCGCCCGCGTCGTGGGAGGAGTTCCTCGTCCGGGATGCCCGGGAACTCCGGTGGGGGCTCGGCGACGTGATCGCGACCGCGGACCACATGGTCGTGAACGAGGGCGACTTGGGCGCCTTCCGCGCGATCGCCCGCGCCGTCCTCGAGGGCGTCCTCGGCGGGTCCTCCCATGTTCCATAGCGTGGAGCTGCGGACGTACTGCCACGCGACGGAGGACGAGGAGCGCGTCCGACGCGCCCTCCGTACCCTCGCCCCCGACTGCGACCCATCGACCGAGCGCCTGGAGGGCGCCCACGGCAATCCAATCCTCCTTCTGACGTGCCGCCTCGAACGGAGAGAGGCGATCGAGGGGTTCTGGCGGCGGGTTCGCGACGCGGGTGCCTTCCCGCAGGCCCTCGAGGGAATCGCCGACCGGATGGACGACGACGCCGTCCTCCACCTCCGGTTCGCCAAGCAGCAGGCGTTCGTTGGAAGCATCGAGCTCGCACGGGACGACGACGCCATCGCTGTGCGGGCGAAGGTTGTCGCCCATCCCGCGAAGAAGGGCGCAGCGGTCAAGGCGGCCCGGGAGTACCTCGGGGGACTGTGACGTGCGCCTCTCCCAGCGGCAGAAGCAGCTCCGCGACCATGGGACCGCTGCGGAGCGGACCGCGATGCGACTGCTAATCGCCCTTGGGGAGATTTACGAGGCGGACCGGCTGATCCCGATCACCTCGGCCCACGTCGCGGGCGCGTCGTACAAGATGGTCGGGGATCCGGGCCTCGAGTTCATCGAGGACTTCGCGGCCGGGGCGCGGGTCGTCGTGCCCACGACGGTGAACCCACTCGGCATGGACCTTGACCGCTGGCGCGAACAGAAGATCACGCACGACTTCGCGGCTAAGCAGGAGAGAATCGCGCGCGCGTACCGCCGGATGGGGGTCCGCGAGTCCTTTAGCTGCACTCCGTACCTGATCGGGAACCGCCCCCGTTTCGGGGACCATGTTGCATGGGCGGAGAGTTCCGCCGTGTGCTTCGCGAACTCGGTCCTCGGCGCCCGCACGAACCGGGAGGGCGGGCCGGCCGCGCTCGCGGCGTCGGTCGCGGGGGTCACACCGAACTACGGGTTCCACCTGGACGAGGGTCGGCGGGCGACTATGATCGTCGATGTTCGCGCCCGTCTCCGCGGTCATCGGTTCTCCCTCGCCGGCCTCCTCGCGGGGCGGCGGGCCAGCGGAGGCGTGCCGTACTTCCGCGGAGTACGCGGGACAGAGACGGACCTGAAGTGGCTCTGTGCGTCGATCGCCTCGACCGGGGATACCGCCATGTTCCACATCGAGCGCGGGACCCCGGAGTGGCGGCGCGCCCGTCTGAAGGGCCTGCCCCGTACCAGGATCACGGAGCGCGACCTAGCCGAAATCGAGAGGGAGTTCACGACCGGTGAGGACGCGGACATAATCGGGCTCGGATCCCCGCAGCTCTCTTCGGAAGAGCTCGTGGAAATCTCCCGGCTCATGGAGAAGAACCGCCCCCGCATCCCCGTCTGGGTGTTCACGAGCCGCCCGGTTCGAGACGAGGCCCGGCGCGCGGTCGACACCATCGAGTCGTTCGGCGGCAAGGTATTCGTCGACACCTGCCTCGAGGTCACGATGATCGAGAACGTCTCAAAGACCGTCGCGACCCCCTCGGGCAAGGGCGCCGTCTACCTCCCGACGCTCTGCGGCCAGAAGGTCGTCCTCGGGGACGTCGCGCGACTCTTTCGGAGGTACGCGGCATGAAGCTCACCGGTCGAGCGGTTTCCGCGGGCGTTGCCGAGGGTTTGGTCCTCGCGAGCCACCAGCCGATGTCGTTCCTAGGCGGCGTGGACCGCGAGTCCGGGGTCGTCACCGATGGCACCTCGGATCTCCGGGGGGAGGCCGTCGCAGGGAAGGCCCTCGTTTTCCCCCATGGGAAGGGGAGCACGGTCGGCTCGTACGTACTGTTCGGCCTGGCGAAGCGGGGGCGCGGACCCGCGGCAATCGTAAACGAACGTACCGAGGCGATCGTCGCCACGGGTGCGATCCTCGGAGAGATCCCCCTGGTGGATGGAATTGACGTCTCCCTGTTGCGGACCGGAGACCGCGCGATCGTGGACGGGCGGGCGGGGGCGGTCGAGGTGCCCGGCGTCGTCGAACGCCCTGTCGTGACGGCATTCCTGCGAAACCGCGGGCGGGTGCTCGTCGTGAAGCGAAGCGAACGCGTGGGGACGTTCCGAGGGATGTGGTCCGGCATCTCCGGGTACCTGGAGGGACGCGAGTCCCCCGTTCGGCGGGCGCGGCAAGAGCTCCGCGAGGAGACGGGCATCACAGGAGCGCACCTGCGCGCGAGAGGGCCCGTCATCCGGACCCGGGGCGATGCGGTCATCTTCGCCATCCATCCGTTCCTCTTCGACGTCAGCGCCCGCAGGGTCCGCCTGGACTGGGAGAACGTGGAGGCCCGCTGGGTCGCGCCGAAGGAGATTGCGAAGCTGCCGACGGTCCCCCGCCTCGCGGACGCGCTAGCGTCCGTCCTCGCGGGGCGCTAGGCCCGGAAGTCGAGGACTTGGTCGACCTCGCGCTCGAGGAGGCGGAGCTGGTGCTCGTCCAGTGCCGCCGGGTTCACGGAGAAGATGAGCACGGCGGCGTGCATCGCGACTTGGTCGCGCAGGGCCTGGACGAGCCTCAGGACAGTGATGAAGTTGTTGTTCGTGATCAGGTACTCGATCCCGTCGACGACCACGATTCCCTTCTCCCGGCTGATGAACTGCTCGAGGGACAGGGAGAGCTTCTCGAGGTCCTTGGGCCGGACGGTGTCCTCCTTCCCCACGTTGCTCAGCCAGAGGATTGGCACGCCCGGCAGCCCATACTGGTCCCGGATCTTCTCCGGGAAGACGCGGGTGACGCAGAAGCCCTTCATCCCCTTGGCGATCGCTTGGAGGAAGATTCGGTACGACACCGCGGACGTCTCCTCCTTCACAAGATACGTGGAGGACGCCGACAGATCCGGGAGGGACCGCTCGACCGCAGGCGTCTCCGGCACCTCCACGCGCAACGTGGTCGCCGCCGCCGCGCCTTTCTCCGCCAATCGGAGGCTCGTGCCGCAGCTCGGGCACACGGTCGCCCCTTGGGGGACGGGCGCGTCGCAGAACGGGCACGCGGTGACGGAACCCTTCTCCGGGGCCTTCGACGGGGTCACGACGACCTTCGCCTTCTCGGGCCCCGGCTCCGGTTCCTCTTGGAAGCGATGGCCGCACGCCGGGCAGGCCGGGGCCCCTTGGGGCACGGGTTGCCCGCACTCGGGACACTCGAATGTCGGGGGCGCCGCCCCCTCGATCGGCTCGCCGCAACGAGGACACGTCCGGGCGTTCTCCGGGAGCTCGGCCCCGCATGTCGCACAGAGGCCGGGTTCGCCCGCGCCACCCGACTCGAAGTGCTCGCGGATCCGCCGCGCTTCCCCCGCATCGAGGCCCTCGACCCGAGCGAGGTCGTCCTTCGTCGCCTGTTGGAGGGAGGCCACGGTCTTGAAGCCCGCATCGTACAGGGCGATCGCCTTCCGCTCCGTGATGTGGGGGATCTTTGTGAACTCGCCGAGCGCCTCGGCCATATGCAGGGGCGTGATCCCGATCGTGAACGTCTCCCCTTCGACGTTCCACTCCACGACGTACTCCTCGCTCACGGGCTCGTCACCGAGCGCAAGCGTCCGGCTCCGGGTCTCCGCTCCGATGAACGCCTTCCACGGCTCCAAGAGCTTCGCGAACTCCTTGCGCACCTTCACCGCCGCCTTCACATAGTCCTCTACGGCGAGGTCCGTCTCCTTGCGCATCTGCTGGATCCGTCGGACCACCTCGCGCGCGTAACCCTCCGCCTGGATCTCCGGGGTGATCCGCATGTCCACGTAGATCTCCCCGTGCGGCGTCTCGACGACAGCGACGTCATCGGGCATCTTCTTCTGGAACGAGACCATGTGGGGCTCGATCCGGACGATCTGGCCCTCGATCCCGATCCTGAACTCCCCCTTCTCCAGGGCCTTCTTGACTTCCTCGGCGGGGCGGTTCTCGAGCATCGTGGCAATCTTCGACCACCACTGCTTGTACACCTTCCCGATTGCGGCGGGGTTCGGCTGGATCGTGAGCTGCGTCCCGTCGAAATCCTGTTGCGCCGTGAGGAGGACGAGATCCTTCGCGTTCGCCTGGGACAGCACGACGTCCTTGAACGTCGCCAGGGCCTTCGCGGCCTCGTCGGACGGTGCCTTCACCGCAACCCGGCGGACGGGCCACCGGAGTTTCAGCTGCTGCTTCTGGCGGGCCTTCGAGACGACCTCGACGACCTCCTGCGCGATGACCATGTGTTTCTCCAACATGTTGTTCGTCCACTGCTCGTTCGGGGACGGCCAATCCTCCATGTGGACGCTGAGCTAGGGCCTCCCAGAGGACGCGGTACGCGGCCGACTTCTCCCGGTCCTCCCCCTCCTTCCACGTCCGGGCCCGCACGAGCTTCACGTACCATCGCGACAGGTCGTTCAGGATGAAGTCCTCCAGGAGCCGACACGCGCGGTGGATCTCGTACCCGTCCATCTCATTCGCGAACGCCGTCTTCAGGTTCTCAAGGCGGGAGAGGAGCCACTTGTCCTCCGCCCGCATGGATTTCACGACGGCGTCCAGGGACTGGGCGGTCGGATTGAACTCGTCGACCGTCATGTATGTGGCCGCGAACTTGTGCACGTTCCAGAGGATGTTAAGGGTGCGCTGGGCGTTCTGGACGTCCCCCTCGATGAAGTTCATGTCCTCCCAGGGCGCGTGGACCTCCAACAGGAAGAAGCGGAGCGCGTCCGCCCCGTACTTGTCGATCGTCTCGACGGGGTCCACGTAGTTCCCCAGGGACTTGTGCATCTGGCGGCCGTCCGGTCCGTTCACCCATCCGTTCATCAGCACGCTCTCGTACGGGGACCGACCGAACTGGACGACCCCCGCGGTGAGCTGGGAGTTGAACCACCCGCGGGTCTGGTCCGGGCCCTCGACGATCCAGTCCACGGGCCACCACCGGCGGAACTCGTCCTCCCTCCGGGGGTATCCCAGCTGGGCCCAGGAGGACACGCCGGAGTCGAACCAGACGTCGAGGATGTCCTTGATCCTCCGCATCTCCATGCCGCACTTCGGGCACTCGAACGTGACCTCGTCGATCCAGGGCCGGTGCAGGTCCATGCCCTCGCGGTAGTTCGCCGCGGGCCTCAGGTCATCAAGGGTCCCGACGACCTTCAGCTCGCC
The DNA here is from genome assembly GCA_005878955.1 of Methanobacteriota archaeon. Taxonomy (GTDB): domain Archaea; phylum Thermoplasmatota; class Thermoplasmata; order RBG-16-68-12; family RBG-16-68-12; genus EA-19. The sequence continues at coordinate 2,535 of VBMI01000019.1, read as the reverse complement.
ACACTCCCCACACTTCCAGAGCGGGAGCGGGATTCCCCAGTAACGCTGGCGGGAGAGGCACCAATCGCGCAGGTTCAGCGTCCAGTCGTACTGACGCGCCTCGCCCGCCCAGTCCGGGTACCACTTGACCCGCCCGATCTCCTCGAGCATCTTCGGCTTGACGTCCGTGACCTTGAGGAACCACTGCGTGGTCGCGCGGAACAGGATCGGGGTCTTGCACCGCCAGCAGTGGCCGTATCGATGCGTGATCTTCTCCTCCGCAAAGAGGAGGCCGGCTGCCCGGAGGTCTTCGGTAATCATCGGGTTCGCCTCCCGCGTCGTCTTCCCCGCGTACGCGCCGGCCTCGTCCCTGAAGACCCCGCGTTCGTCGACCGGGCTGAACGGCGGGAGCCCGAGCTTCTGCCCGAGTTCGAAGTCCTCGGGCCCATGGCCCGGGGCCGTGTGGACACACCCCGTGCTCTCCGCGGTGACGGTCTCGGACGGGACGACCTTATGGAGCCACCGGCCCTCAATCTCCCGCTGGTGCGGTACCTTCGCGAGCAGCGGGTGCGTGTACGCCCATCCCTCCATCCGGCTCCCCATGAGTTCGTCCGTGATTTGGTACGGCTCGATGCCCGCCGTGTCCATCACGGCCTTCAGGTTCTGCTCGACGAGCCAGTACTGCTCCGACTTCCCGCCGACCGTGACGCGGACCCTCGCGTACTTGAACTTCGGGTTCACGGCGACGCATAGGTTGGCGGGGAGGGTCCATGGGGTCGTCGTCCACACGAGCACGTACTCGTTCGGCTTGCCGACGAGCGGGAACTTCACGTAGATCGAGGGGTCCGTCTCGTCGTCGTACTCGACCTCCGCCTCCGCGAGGGCGGTCTGGCAGCGCGCGCACCACTGGAGGCTCTTCTCCGCCTCGAACAGCATCCCCTGGTCGTGGGCCTTCTTGATCGTCCACCATGCGGACTCGATGTACTCGTTCGTGATCGTCATGTAGGGGTGGTCCCAGTCCATCCAGACCCCGAGACGGACGAACTGGTCGTTCATCTTGCGGAGGAAGTCGAGGGCGAACTCCCGGCACGTGTTCACGAACCGCTCGATGCCGAGTTCCTCGATCTCCTTCTTGTTCGTGATCCCGAGGGTCTTCTCGACCTGCACCTCGATCGGGAGGCCGTGCATGTCGTACCCCGGCTGGTCCCGGACGTTGAAGTTGTTCATCCGACGGTACCGCAGCACCATGTCCTTGATCGACTTGTTGAGGGCCTGACCCATGTGGATCGTGCCGCTCGTGTACGGCGGGCCATCGACGAAGTAGAAGTCCTTCCCTCGCGCGCGGGCCCGGCGGACCTTCTCGAAGGCCTTCGTCCGAACCCAGAACTCCTGGACGCGGCGCTCGAGCGATTTCGGGTCGTACTCCTTCTCGGCCTGCTTTATCATCGCAGTCTCCTCCCGGGAGGGGTCCGGGAGCGCGCGCCGACTCGGGCTTCGTCGTCGCCCGGACCGGTGGCAGAGGCGTGCTAGGGAGTGGCGGCTATTAAAACATACTGGCACGGATGCGCGGCCACGGGAGGTCAGGGAGGGCCGGGACCGAGATTTGAACTCGGGTCAAGGGATCCACAGTCCCCTAGGATGCCCAGGCTACCCCACCCCGGCCGCGGTCGTTCCGATGCGCGGCCCGAAGATTAGGGTTTCGGTCTCAATACGTTGGCCAGGGACCCCGGTAGTGCGAGGAACCCCGCGACGAGAAGGATGATGCCAGCCGCCATCGGGAGGATCGCGTAGAGCGAGGGGACCCCTGGAGCGGCCGCGAGGACCGCCGCAGGGATGAATAGCAGTGCGATGCCGGCGGCTCCGAGGAAGAGCCCCTGTCGCCTCTTTGTCTTCGGCCTTGGCTCCGCCACGAGTACCGCAATCCGGGTCCGCCTTAAGTCCTTTTGAGGGGGCTCGCGCGGGGACGAAACCTTTACGTCGGACGGTCCGCTAGGCGGGACGATGGCGAGCAAGCGCGATCTTGTCTCCGTCCTGGACGTCGAGCGGGACATGATGGGCCTCCTGGAGCTTGCGGGGAACTTCAAGAACCGCGCGAAAGCGGGGGAGACCTTCGAGCCATTGCGGGGGAAGAGCCTCGCGATGATCTTCGAAAAGGCTTCGACCCGCACTCGGGTCTCGTTCGAGGTCGGCATGTCCCAGCTCGGGGGCCACGCCGTGAACCTTAGCCCGCAGGACACGCAGCTCGGCCGGGGCGAGACGATCGCGGACACCGCGAAGGTCCTCAGCCGCTACGTCGACGCGATCATGTACCGTGCGTATCGCCACGAGGACATGGAGGAGCTTGCCCGCAACGCGACGGTGCCCGTCATCAACGGCCTCGATGACCTCGAGCATCCGTGCCAGATCATCTCCGACCTGTTCACGATCCTTGAAGCCCGGAAGAAACTCCATGGCCTCAGCATCGCCTACGTCGGGGATGGGAACAACGTGTGTAACTCGCTCGTTCTCGGCGCGGCCGTCGTGGGCTCGAACGTCACCGTGGGTTGCCCGCCCTCG
>VBMI01000171.1 GCA_005878955.1 Methanobacteriota archaeon | reverse complement strand
TTTCTCTCCTTTTGGTGAGGTGCTCCTCATCTTCCGTCCCGAACTGCCCCGGCCCGCGGTCTCGGACTCCGGCAGAATTTGGTATTCCTGATTGTGTGATGAAAGACTAATGGGGGGTCCATCGAAAAGTCAAGAGTTCCACCTTTCGTCGAGCGGTCTGGCGAGCGGTTTTGCCAGCGCTTTCGATGAATTGTGAACTCATCAGGATCAAGCTCCTCCTCAGGGTGTTCGCCCTGACGGTCGGGAGGATGGGCCCCGCGAAAAAAAGCTTCTCCTCGCCCTGCGAATTGACATATGCTCATCCGCAAGGATCGAGCGTGCCGATCACGGGATCGCTCCAAACCAATAAAGGAGGGAGCATGCAGGTGCTGCAGAGCTGTATTCCGAAAGACCGCAAAGCCTCTCGGGTGGTGGTGATCCTCTCCTGGCTCATCACGAGCACTCCCTTGTCCTTCGCGTGGGCCCAAATGCAGGGCGCGGGCGAGACCGCAGCAGGTTGTGCTGCGTGCGGAACACTCACCGGATTCATGCTTCTGATCCCCCTCGGAATCCTCGCGCTGAACATCGCCCTGCTGGTTTGGGTTGCCAAGGACGCCAAGGCCAGGGGCATGGACACACCGGTTTTGTGGATGATTGTGGTCATGGTGGGCAGCGTGGTAGGGCTTATCGTTTATCTTCTCTCGCGCCCCAAGGGCGACCTGATTCAATGCCCCAAATGCGATGGACGTCGATTGAGCACGAGCGCGAAGTGTCCGCACTGCGGGAACGCCTGAGGCATCCCGCACTTTATCTGGCGACCCTCGGGCTGCTATTCCTGCTGACGATCATGGATGCAACCCGTGCGCCGGAGCGGCAGATTTTGGCGAAGGCCTATGTCGAGACGGTCCGGCTGTACCAAGAACTGGGACGGCCATTGCTGATGGGCCGAGTGCGATGCCGATATATTCCATCTTGTTCCGAGTACTCGATCGCCGCGGTGCGCCGATTTGGAATCTCTCGCGGCCTGCTGCTAACGGAACGACGGCTTTCTCGCTGCACCCGCGATGTTCCGTTCGGCAAGAGCGACCCGGTCCCATGATTTTGAAACGACCCTCCGGGAGCTTAGGCCGATGTTGTCCTTCGTCGGATCCCACTCGAATCGCATCGCACACAGGGAATAGGCGTCCATGACCGACTAAGCCAACGGAAGACAGAAGGAGGCCGATGGTGGAGGCGGCGGGAGTCGAACCCGCGTCTGGAGGCCCGGTGGACGAACTGACTTAGCAGGACCGCCACGACCGCCCATCGCTTTATTTCGATGTCGCCCCTGGTGGCGGAGGCGGGAAATCCCGAAACATGGACCGGGTCACTTTCAGCACCTTCTTCGAGACCTTCTCCGGGTTTGGGTTGATCCCGAGGGCCTCGGTGGCCACTCCACGCCAGATGAGCTTGTTGGAGGCCGGATCCACCAGGTCGACCACGAGCGTGCCGGTGGTGTAGTCGCGCACCTGCACGCCGGTGCCCGGCGTCCAGGTGGTGAACCCCTCCCAGCCGACATAGCCGCCGTAGCCGTAATTCGTGACGTCGAGACGGCTGCCCGTCGTCGTCGTGGCATGGGTGATGACGTGGAGATCGGCCTCCCCTTCCACGCGCGTCAGCCCCTTCGTAGGTGCGCCGCGCTCTGAAATCGGCGGTCCTATCGTGATCGACGAAGACCTTCGCGGACGCCGATGTGACGACCGCGAAACTGACCAGGTACAGGATCCACTTCATGAATTTCATCGCTCCCTTCCACGGGGCTGCAGCATACCGCGCTCATCCAGTGAGAGCGAGTTCCGTCGTCAGCTGGATCAGGGGCTCGTTTCGGAGGCGCGCACGCTGGTGACAAAATATTCTGTATCACCGAAGCAGGACGTCGGAAGGCCCACGTGCTGCTCATAGTGCAGGATGACGCGCTTGCCCATGTCCATATTGAGCTGATTCGCCACCGCGACATCGCGAACGGTGAAACTGAAGATCTGCGGCATCGTGCCTGGCAGGTTCGCCATGGCCAGCTCTCCCTCCCAGGTCTTGCAGATCCATCCCCTCCTGGAAAACTTCTGGACGTAGCCGGCGCGCTCTCCGTCCGAATATGAAAAACTCAGGGCGGCCCAGGTGTACAGGCCGAACGCTAGCGCCGCTCCAAATAACAGAAGAAGGACGACTCGCCGCAAGATTCGCATCCAACCCGAACGCACGGGTCCGCTCGCGTTCGCGGTTGCCTCAGTCAACGTGCAGTCCTCCATCGAAACGGCGCGTGCGCTGATTGGAGCACAAGACGCTGCCGCTCCGCAACTGTGCCTCGAACCGGAAGGCGCCGCCAGCCCGCTGTGCCACGATCTCAACCCCAGGGCTGGCGGAATCATCGTTACCGCACCTAAGTTCTCAGTAGGAGGCCAAGAGTATGGATCCGGCAGTCCGGCCCGCTCCTCCGGCACGGCCGCGGCGGTTCCGCCGCCTGTTGGTCCGGCTGTTCACCGTCTTCACGCTCGTGCTCGCGGGCTACCACGGCTGGGTTCTCTGGCAGGTATGGCGACTGCGGGAGCACAACCCGTACACGACCGCATTCATGCAAAATGGCCTCGAACGCCTGCAGTCGAGCAATCCAACGGCCTACCTCCAGCACCGTTGGGTGACGTACGAACAAATCTCGGAACACTTGAAGCGCGCCGTCATCGCCGCCGAAGACCAGAGGTTCCTCGACCACGAAGGGTTCGATGTGGAAGCCATCCATGAAGCCTACGAGAAGAACGCGCGCGGGGGGCGCATCCGCCGCGGCGCCTCGACGATCAGCCAGCAGCTCGCCAGGAACCTGTTCCTCTCACCACGACGCACCTACTTGCGCAAGGCGCAGGAAGCCGTGATTACGATGATGATCGAGCACGTGCTCAGCAAACGGCGCATCCTGGAGGTCTATCTGAACGTGATCGAATGGGGTACCGGCATCTACGGCGCCGAAGCCGCTGCGCAGCACTACTACGGGAAGGCGGCCGCGGACCTCGAACCCGAAGAAGCGGCGCGGCTCGCGGCGATGATCCCGAGCCCGCGTCTCTACACACGCAATCCGAGCACACCGTACCTCGAGCAGCGGACGGAAATCCTGCTCGGCCAGATGGAATACGTCCGAGTTCCCTGATCCCGTGTCGGCGCTCAGCGGCCGGTCATTTGCCCCAGGTGTTCGGGGTACCGCGCCCCTTGCACGGTGATCTTCGAGGTGGCGCTCTCGATCTCGCGCAGGTCGTCCGCCGTCAGGTCGACGGCAGCGGCTCCGATGTTCTCCTCGAGCCGCTCCATCTTCCGGGTGCCGGGGATGGGAACGATCCACGGCTTCCGGGCAAGCAGCCAGGCGAGCGCGATCTGAGCCGGTGTCGCCTTCTTCCGTTCCGCGATCCCGGCCAGCAGGTCGACCAGGGCCAGATTCGCTTTCCGGGCCTCCGGCGTGAAGCGAGGCACGACGTTGCGGAAGTCGGAGCTGTCGAACGTCGTGTTCTCGTCGATCTTCCCCGTGAGGAAGCCTTTGCCCAGAGGGCTGAAGGGGACGAGGCCGATCCCGAGCTCCTCGAGGGTCGGCAGCACTTCCGTTTCGGGGCTTCTCCACCACAGCGAGTACTCGCTCTGGAGGGCCGTCACGGGCTGGACCGCGTGGGCACGACG
>VBMI01000018.1 GCA_005878955.1 Methanobacteriota archaeon | reverse complement strand
AACCGGGCCAGGTCAACGGGCCTCCCACGACTCCACCGCCTTCCAGAACCCCGGCTCCGTGTTCATGGTCCACAGGACGCCCTTCGACCCCTCCGTCACGCATCCGAGCCTCTTGTAGTGCTCGATCGCATCCCGCAGGGTCCGGTGCATCACCTTCCTCGGCAAGAGGCCCTTGATCCGGTTCAGGCTCAATGGCATGTCCGACCTCCGCAACACGGCCTCCACCATGTGGAGGGTCTCTAGGGTCGGTCCCTTGTGGCCCATTTCGGCGGGGAACGCCATCGACTTCATGCCGCGTAGGGATGGACTCATATACTATATGAATCTATACCTATCCACGCAGAAGGCTTTTGCACGACGCCGCGCATCGCCCCCTGTGTCGTCCGAGGAGCCCCCGGGAAGCGCGGGGACTCGAGGCCTCCCGCTGCCGTTCGCCCTCGACTTCTACCCGCTCCAGGCCCCGGAGTTCACCCGCATCCACCCGTTCTTTGACAACCTCCGGAAGGGGAAGCTCACGACGACGAATTGCACGAGGTGCGGCGCGGTCCACTGGCAACCGCGGGTCGTGTGCCCGAAGTGCAACTCCGATTCCCTGGAATGGATCGACCTCCCGAAGGAGGGCGAGCTGTTCGCGTTCACGGAGGTGCGGGCGGGCGCCCCGATTGGCTTCGAGAAGGACGTGCCCTTCGTGACGGCCCTCGTCCGCCTCAAGGGCACGGAGATCCTCCTCACGGCCCGCATCGACGGTGCGAAGTACGAAGAGCTGAAGATCGGGGACCGGGTCCGACTGAAGGTCATCGACCTCCCGGACGGGCGCGTGTGGTTCCGGTTCACGCCCGCTTCAGGAACTGGATGAAGTTCTTGAAGGGCCGGAGGAGGGCCTCCCGCCGCGCCTGCCGGCGCAGCGCCTCTTCACGAGCACGCGCCTCGGCCCATTCCCGCTGGGCTTGGACCCACGCCCACCTCGCGTCGACCTCCTTCCGGATGACGTACGCGCAGTTGTCGGCCCTGTGGTAGATTGTCGTCCCGTGGAACCGTTTCACCGTCCACCCGGCCCGCCCGATGATCCAGTCCCGCTTGCGGTCGCGTTCATGGCGGGTTCCCTCGTGGAACGCCGCCCCGTCCGCCTCGACGGCGAGGGCGACGTCCGGGAACGCGAAGTCGACGAAGTAGCCGGAGACACAGAACTGGGGGACCGGGTTCAGCCCCGCCAAACGCATTGCTTCGTACAGTTGAGCCTCGATCGGGGACATCCAGATGTCGCCGAACGGGGTCGGTACGCGTTTCGAATTGGGTCGGGAGGCGGTTTCGTATTGGAGTTGGCCGTAGATGGCGGCCCGCCTCGCGTCCCTCCACATAGTCGACCCCCGGGAGGAATCCCAGGTGTCCGCTTAAACCATCGCGCGGGTTCCACGTCTCCACACCGCGGGTTTCGGCTGCTTGCCCGTGGAGACCGCGCCCGATAACCCTAAGCCCCGATGACGCGCTCACCCGCCGGTGCCAAACACGTGGGGGAACGCGCCGCGGCGCCTGGGGCTGCCGGCGGGTTTGTGCGGGCTCGCCCTTCTGCTTGTGATCGTTGCCCCGAGTGCCACCGCCGCGGCGACGACCTTGGATGGAGCGCCGATCCCCCGTGGGGCCCTCGTGACCGACGCGCGTCTGTACTCGACTCTCCTTGGAGGCTCCGCGAGCAGCGAATCCGCGAAGGCAGTCGCTGTCGACGCTCAAAGCAACACGTACGTCGCTGGAGTCACCTGGTCCCCGGACTTCCCCGTGACCCCCGGGGCCTACGACACCACCCTCGACGGTGCGGGCCCGGACGCCTTCGTTGTGCAGTTCGACCCGGCCGGGAACTTGGTATTCGCCACGTTCCTCGGCGGGAGCGGCGCAGAGGACGCGCGGGGGATCGCCATCGATGCAGCGGGGAACATCCTGATCGTGGGCGGAACCGATTCGGTCGACTTCCCCACGACGGCGGGCGCTCTCGGTCCGTCGCCGAGCGGTAACGAGGACATGTTTCTCGCGAAGCTCTCTCCCGCCGGGGACGTGTTGCTGTACGGGACCTACCTCGGCGGGAGGGCGCTCGAGCTGGCGTACGGCGTGGCCGTCGACGCGTCTGGGGCCGCATACATCTCCGGCGTCACGAACTCCACGGATTTCCCTGCCACGCCCGGGGCGCTCGACACGTCGTACGACGACTCCGATCTGGGGTGCCAGCGTCATGGTGGGTGCTGGGACTCGGCCGTCGCCAAGGTGAGCCCGGACGGAACCCACCTCGAGTACGCGACGTACCTTGGGGGCGAACTGTACGACGTCGCTCGGGCAATCAGGGTCGACCCGTACGGCGACGCCATCATTTCGGGAGAGAGCTCGTGCCCTACCTTCCCCGCCACGCCGGGGGCGTTCCGATCGAAGGAGACCGGAGGGCCGGACGTGTTCGTCGCGAAGCTGGACCCCATGGGCACGAGCCTCGTTTATTCCAGCTGCTTCGGCGGACTGGACAGCGACCAGGGCTGGGGGCTCGATGTCGATCCTTCGGGGTCGGCGTACGTGACCGGTCGGACGTTCTCCCGAGACTTCCCGACGACGCCGGGAGCCTTCAACAACACTTTCGGCATGAATTACAGCGCCGACGTGTTCGTGGCGAAACTCACCCCCTCGGGCACCGCATTGGCGTACTCGAGTCTCATCGCGGGCAACGACTCCGACTACGGCCAGGCGATCGCCGTCGACGCCAACGGGACCGCCTGGGTTACCGGATGGACGTATTCCGCGGACTTTCCCGTCACCTCGAACGCGATCGACCCGACGTTCAACGCGGATCGGGATCTGTTCGTCCTGCGTCTCGGGTGGAACGGCGCGAAGGTACTCGAGTCGACGTTCATCGGCGGGGACTCCGGGGACTTCGGCTGGGCGATCGCCGTCGGCCCGGGCGGGACCGTGAGCGCGGTGGGAGAGACATGGTCCTCCGACTTCCCCGTGACCCCTGGCGCGTTTGACACGACGCCGGGCGGATTGGACGCCTTCCTTCTTCGGATCACCCCCGCGGAGGTCGTCGATGACTCATCGCTGTGGGTGAGTGCGTCCCCTTGGACGTTCGCGAACCAGGGAGTCCCCGCGATCGGGAACGGCCGGGACGACGAGGAACCGTCGATTGGCCCTCAAGGTTCGCGCCCCTCGAGCGCCGTCGGGTGCCCAGCGGCCTCAGCGAGCGCCGTGACCAGATGTTAAGGGTCTGCGCACTCCGAAGGGTTCTCGAGTCCCTGCCCGCACCAGTGGTTCTTGTGCACCCCACAGACTCCGAAGGAAGACTTCAAGCCCCGCCGTCGCGTTGATTCCCCCATGGCGGGGACGGCCGCGAACGCGCCACAGCCGGTCCCACCCCTGGACTCGGAGCCCTGCGACGTGTGCGGTTCACCGACGTTCGAAATCCGTTGCAAGGTGATTTGCACGCGCTGCGGGTACACCCGAGACTGCTCGGATCCCTAGGGCCCTGCGCCCTCCCGGGGCGGTTCGATCGAGGGCCTACGGAGCACGGAGACCCTTCAGAGTTCTCAGGTGCACGAGGCCATATTGGGCGGTGAGGCGGACCGCGAGGCGGTTCAGGAAGCTGCGGCCCAGGATCGGGACGCCCCCCGGGAGGATGACGCTCGCGATCCCGCGTTCCCGGATGTCCCCGGCGGTAATCGAAGGGTACAGGACCTGGGAAGGGACCCATGAACCGTCCGCCATCTCGAGCACGACATCCGGTTCCCGCTTCTCAGCGAGGCGGAACGGGAACAGGGAAGAGGGGAAGGCGCACACGTCCGCGCCCGTGTCAACCAGAGCGCTCGCGCCAACGACGCTGCCCCGGCCGAACCCGATCCCGACCCTCAGCTTGGGCGCGAGGCTGATGCCTTCGCCCTCCGCATAGGAACCCCGGGCCTCCATCACGATCGCCTTGCGGAGATGGGGCTCGCGAGGCGAATCCGCCGTGGCCCGGGATGTTCTGTTGCGAATCCGATGTCGATGGGCTCCTCGGCTCGGTCCAGGATCCGCCGGACCAGATCGTCGTGGTCGTCGTCCGCATCGATGACGTCGTCTCCGTGCAGGGCGACCCAACGGTGCCGGTAGCGTGCGTCCCCGGCCAGCTTTTGGAGCCGCGAACGGAACGCCCTGATTCTGAGAGGGATGGGGGGTTCGGCACCGCCCGCTCTTGCCGACGCCCGTGACTCGAGGAGGGCGCGGACGGCGACGCGCAGGACCTCGGAACGGTTCGCATACCGACCCGAGGCGACCAGCCGGTCCACCTCCTTTGCCAGGGCGGTGGGAATCTTCGTGGCCATCGTTTCCATGAGTTTACAATGGTTTACCCGATGGATAAGTCTTTCGCCAGGGTCACCGAATCCAAGATCCTAGACCTCGCGCCCGATGTACCCGCCGATCGCCGCGATCCCGCCGCCCAGGATTCCAAAGGCCCCACCGGGCCCGACGATTCCCAGGATCAAGCCGATGAGCCCCACCGGGAGGATCGCCCGCCACGCCTTCGGGTCCCCGCGGGACATCGTGTACCCCGCGAAGAGGCAGACCAGCCCGAGGACCGCGACGACCGTGACCCCGCCGATGAACGCAAGTTCCGAGGGGGCCGTAGGTGCGAGGATCCGTCCGAGGACGCCCGCAATCTGGAACGGTCCGATTGCGAGGCCGAGGGCGAGGAGGAACAGGACGCCGCCCGCGCCCGCGAGCTTCCCCCCGAAGACCAGCTCCTCGGAGGGCGGGCCCTCGTCCTCGATGTTGAAGAACGAGTGGGTCCACGACTGCAGGAGGGAGGTGCTCAGCCGGGGCTTCGTCGTGTAGAAGCACTTCTTGCACAGGTACGCGCTGTCCGGGCGCAGCTCGAGGTCCGGGCTCCCGCAGCGGGGGCACTTCGGCGGGGCGGGGGGCATCGCCCGGGGGCTCACCTGGGTCACGTTCTTCATCCAACCGCCCGCACTCGTTGGGCGCGCAAAAGGGTTTCGGCGGGCCTACACCCGCTCGACCTCGATCCCCGCTTGCTTGAACAGGTCGAGCCCCTCGTCCGAGCGGTACGCTGAGCGGTAGTATATCTTCGAAGCCCCGGAGTTGATAATAGCCTTAGCGCACGTGATGCAAGGCTGGCCGGTGACGAAGACAACCTTTCCAGGATCGTTGACTCGGACCTTTATCAACGCATTAATCTCCGCGTGCACGCAGTTGTGAACGGCTGAGTTTTGAGCTACATACGAGTTGTCTTCGGCGACCTCTATGTTGTATACCGGCTGTCGAACCCGTTTTCGTGCGGCCATGCTGACCTTGGCCCAAACGAACCCAGCGTTGTATTCGTCGTACGAGAGGTCCCATTTCCCTTTCCAAATGATTTCGTCGTATTGGGAGCGCACGTCGGGTCTTAGATCGTACTTCCCATGGTTTGGCCAAAGGCGGCGGTCATACTCTATTCCAACCACTCGGTCTCCATTGATTGCGACGATGTCAGGCCGCAGAGTGTGATCCACAATGACACATCTCCAGCCTTGAGCCTCGTACTCTTGCTTGAGGTGAACTAGCTCTTTGTAAACTTTGGCCGTAGTATCCTTTTGAGAGTGGGCTTGAATCAGCGCCGACCTGCTCGGGTCGTACCAATGAATCCCACGCATGGGGTTGTTGTTCTTCATGCGCTCGCTGTGTCGCCGGCGCATCTCCTCCGTCTTTGATGACTCTATGTAGCATCTGGCGCAAAACTGGCGGTAATGGGGAATTCGCTTGCCGCATCCCGAACAATCTCTGGCAAAGACCGCAAGAAAGTCGCCGGGAATGACGTTTCCTGCTTCTTGCCAACCGACCGTTCCACCTCGCCGGACTAGGAATGGATGCTCAACGGTCGCTGTCTTCCTCCTTGTGAAGTTGAGGTGAGATCCTGTTTCCAGGAATAGTTCGACCAAGTCGCCTTCGTAGGGATGCCTGAAAACTTTCGTCACCGGTCGATGTCGATTCTCGTGTGTCAAGACCATGTCTCCGGTCTCTAGCTTTTGAATCTGCCTTGGACCGCTGACAGTGTTGACAAGGGTGCCGGCGACAAAGCAGCCGCAGTTCCCGGGCTGATCGGCTTTGCAATCGTTATGTGAAAAACCCTTGGCAGTCCCGTTGTAACCGAAGCCATAGATTTGGGTCATGTCTTGTGAGGCGATTACACAGGAGAACTGGGCGCGCTTGCAAGTCGCGCGACGGGTGAGAGACATCGCGAAGTCCATTACCAAGCTCTCAATGGTAGGCCGTTCGATTGTTCCCACGCTTGTTCACCGGAGCTAGGGGCGGTTGAACCCGCGATTGGGCTTAAGGCTTCGGAACACCCCAGCGAATGACCAATCCAGACACTCCACGCAAACCTTTTGGTACTAATAACCGGGGAGAGCAACCCTCGGCCTTTGCCCCCGTCTGGCGAAGCTGCTTCTCCGACCAATCTAGTAGCAACTTAGCGGTCAATCCTACGATTTCTCCGCTCCCTGAAAGATCCCCGAGAACCGAGAGTGTGTCGTGCTCTGCGACGTCGAGAGTGAAGGTTGCTGGTGCAACCTGTACCCACCCTACGTCATGATGCAGCAGTCGGAGCATTGCCTCACGACCCTTCCTGCCTCGCAAGTTGAGGGTCCTGTGAATGCGAGCGAGCCGGTTGAGTTGTGCGTTGGCGACCTTGCTGTTGCCACTTTCAAGCGCCGCTCCCCGGAGGGTTGCGGCTTCAATGAATTCACTGATGCTTGCCTGCTGCAGCGGCAAACCTTATCCGCGATTCTTTGTGTTCGCCGGCGCCCATGAAGGCCGCTCCGGAATCTCGTCATGCACCCGAGGTCACAGCAGATCAGGTCGCCGCGTTCCGGCTCGCCCGCCATCACCTTACGTTCCCTGCCCCGAGATCCTCCCTGGCCCGCGTGGCGGGGGACATGGGCGGAGCGCAGGCCCAGATCATGTCCGCCGGGGCGCTCTCCCTGCGGGCTCGCGTCCGTGGCCTCCGGCCCGAAGACGTCGAGAAGGCCCTGTGGCAGGACCGGACCCTCGCAAAGATCTGGTGCATGCGGGGGACCGTGCATCTCGTCCCGTCGGACGACCTCGCCGTGTTCGCCCGAGGATCCACGGGTCGCGCGAACCGCGACACCGCGTGGCTGGAGGGCCACGGCTACTCCGCGAAGATGATCGGCCGGGCCCTCGACGCCCTCCGGCCCGCCCTCGACCGGCCCCGCACTCGGAAGGAGCTCGCGGACGTCATCGCGAAGACCCTCGGCGTGTCCGCCCACCGGAAGAGCGGCCGCGGATGGGGGGCTCCGACGACCGCGCCCGGCATCATGCTCGAGGGGAAGTCGCTCCCCCTGGGGTACCTCGTCTTCCTCGCCTGCTACCGCGGGATTGCGTGCGCGGGGCCCCCCCAGGGGAACGAGGCGACGTTCGTGCGGCCGGACGTCTGGCTCAAGAAATGGCGGGACCTTCCGGTGGAGGAGGCGGAGACGGAGCTCCTGCGGCGGTACCTCTGCGGGTACGGCCCCGCGACGGTCAAGGATTTCTTCGCATGGGCCCGCATGACCCTCACGGCGGCCCGGGCGATCTGGGCCCGCCTGGTGGGCGAGCTCGCGCCGGTGCGCGTCGAAGGCGAGGCTGCGTGGCTCCTCCGGAAGGATCTCACCGCTCTCCGTCGGGCGGACGCGAAGCGACCCAACGTTCGCCTCCTTCCGTACTTCGACTCCTTCCTCATGGGCCACGACGCGCGGGGCCATCTCATCGATTCGAAGCACTACAAGCGAGTGTACCTGCCCGCCGGATGGATCGCCCCCGTCGTCCTCGTCGATGGCCGCGTGGCGGGGGTGTGGTCGTACGCGAGGAAAGGCGGGACGCTTCGGATTGAGGCGGCCGCCTTCCATCCTCTCCCGACGTCGGTGCGGGAAGCAGTCGAGGCCGAGGCCGCCGATGTCGCCCGCTTTTTCGATTCCAAGCACGAGCTCAAAATCAAGTGACGGCCATCAGGCGGCGAGGCGGTGCACCCGGTAACGCGCGGTGCACGGAGGCCCGGACGCGACGAACATCTCCCCCGCGTCGACATCGAGGATCGCCGACACCACGGTCTCGTACCGGAAGTTCGGCGGCTGGGTCTCGTCGACGTGGCGGCAGATCGACTTCGTCCCGCCCTCGTGGTCGCGGAGGATCGTCTTGAGGTCGTGGACCGTGACCCGGCCCGCGGCCGCGCGAGCGCCGAGGAGCTCCCGCATCCGGGCGTAGCGCTGGAACGTGGAGGTGCGGTCCTCCGCGAGGGGCTGCCGGATCCCCCCCGTGTCCGGGTGGACGAAGTGGTTCGCGTGCACGAGGAACCCGTCCTCCGGTGAGAGCCGGAACTCGGCGTCCGGCGACGTTTCGATGTCCACGACCTCCGGAGCGGCCCCTCCCGCCCTCGCGACGACGAAGTTCGCGGAGCACGCCCGCTCCGTCCCCGCAATCGCCCGCACGGCGTCCTCGAGGCGGGCCGCCGCCAAGACCTCCCAGCAGCGCACGTGGAACGGCTTCCGGAGGCGGGACCAGCTGTCCCGGTCCGTCACGAGGCCGTTAATCGCGAGGCCGATCCCCGCGTCGTTCAGGCCGATCTTCGCGCCCGCGATCCCCGCCTCCGTGAACGCGAGGCTCCCGGGCAAGCCCGCCCGCCGCGCCCGGACGACGGCCCCGGACACGCCCGGGATCCAGTCCCAGTTCTGGCCCACCAGGAGGTGCCCGTTCGCGGAACGGGACGGGAGGACCGCGAAGGCGGTGCACCCGCCCGCCCCCGCGGCCGCGAGCTCCCGCTCCAGGCCGACGCGCACGAACTCCGTGTAGAGGATCTCGTACCGCACGTTCACCGCGACGATGTCGAGGAGCTCGCGGCGGGAGCCCTCCGCGATCCCCCGCATCTCGGCGGCGTACGCGGGGTTCTCCCGCTCGATCACCTCGAGGTACGCGGAGGCCCGCCGGTGGGCCTCCTCACGGTCCACGTGCCCGTCCTCCTCGAACCTCCGGAGGTACAGCGCGACGTTGCGGGTGATTGCGGCCCGCGCCATCCGGCCGTGCTGCCGCCCGCACTCGACCGGGTCCCCCTCGAGCCGCAGGACCGGGAGGGGCCGGCTCATCTCGCCGCCCCGCGGGCGAGGTCCTTCTCGAACGTGATCCACACGGGCTGCTTCACGAAGCCGAGGGCCTCGTTGATGCTCAGGATCGGCCGGTTCATCGTGTTGTTCCAAGTACGGATCTGCCGGAACCCGTGCTCCTTCGCATACGCGATCGTCCGCATCTTCAGCGCCCATGCGACCCCGCGCCCGCGGAACTCCCGGAGGACCCCCGTCAGCCCCTGATACAGGACGTCCGGGGACCCCTGGCTCCTCCAGAGGTTCGAGATCCCGACGTACCGGCCTCCCGCCTTCGCGAGGTAGTACCCGTCGAGGAGCGCGTCTGGCGATTCGATGCTGGACATGAACATCTCGAACGTCGTCGGCGTATACACGTCCGGGTTCGGGATGTCGGGGCCGATCGCGTTCACCATGTCGAAGAGGCCCCTCGGGCACTCCGGGTCCCCCTTGAGCTCGTCCTCAAGCGTCACGATCTCAACTCCTTCAGGGACCACCGCCTTCGCGGCGAACTCCGCGCTTCTCGAGCCACCGGACGCTGTGGCCCATGCTCTCCCGCGCGGACGAGCGCACGACGATCGCTCCCTTGGCGTCGAGCTCCGCGACGACCTGGTCGTACATCGCCTGGCCGACCCCGCGCCGCTGCCACTCCGGGTGGACGAGCACTTCCATCCAGAACTTCTGCGGGTGGTAGGTCCAGGGCATGTGGTGGAGCTCCGCGAAAGCGACGACCTCCCGGGACCGCGGGTCCTCGCCCGCCCACCGCCTGAAGAAGTACTTCTTGTCGAAGTGCTCGTCGTCGTACCGGGCCTCGTCCTCGGTCCACCGGTGGGGCGCGTAGAGGAGGTTCCCGATCTCAATCATCCGGGGGTAGTCCTTCGGCTCGAAGAGCCGGATCTCGACCTGCCCCGGTCGCTCCTTCTCCTTCGTGGATGTCGCCATTGCAGACCCCGATGCCAGCGACCGCCCGCAGATATAGATTGCGTCGGGAGGGCGGCGACATGGGGCGGGGGAGGCGTTCAGGCGGGGGACTTCTTCGCCTCTTGCTCCCGCAGCGCCCGCCGCAAGACCTTCCCGATCATCGTCTTCGGGAGTTCCTTCACGAACTCAATCTGTTTCGGGACCTTGAACGGCGCCAGCCGTTCCTTGCAGAACGCGACGATGTCTTGGTCCGTCGCGGCCGAGCCGTCCTTCAGGATGAGGAACGCCTTCACAGTCTCCCCCCGGTACGGGTCGGGCACGCCGATCACCGCCGCCTCCTGCACGGCCGGGTGGGAGTACAGGACCTCCTCGACCTCGCGCGGGTACACGTTGTATCCGGAGCAGAGGATCATGTCCTTCTTCCGGTCAACGATCTGGAAGAACCCGTCGCCGTCCATCGTCGCAATGTCCCCGGTGAGGAGCCATCCGTCCCGCGTAATCACCTGCGCGGTCTCTTCGGGGCGGTTCCAGTACCCCTTCATGACCTGCGGCCCCTTCACCGCGAGCTCGCCGGGCTCGCCGAGCGGGAGGTTCCGCGCCCCGGTCTCCGCGTCCACGATCTTCGCGTCCGTGTCCGAGATCGGTATCCCGATGCCCTCCCGCGCTCCAGAGGCGATTGGGTTGCAGTGGGTGACCGGGG
>VBMI01000095.1:59384-82564 GCA_005878955.1 Methanobacteriota archaeon | reverse complement strand
GGGTAGAGGCTCGTGCCATCCTTCTTCGTGAGGAACCACTTCGTGTCTCGCCCCTTCACCCCGTAGGGGGCCATGTCGATGAAGTACGCGCCGTCCTGCGTCTGGGTTTCCGGGAGGGCCCTCAGCCGCTCGACGACCGGCGGGACCTTCCCCCGCAGGATCAGCTCGCTCTCCCAGAAGAAGCCGTCGAACCCCACGTGGATCCGCTCGAGCGTCTGCAGGATCCCCGAGAGGACGCGGCGAGAAACCCCGCTGATTTCCCGCGTGAGGGCCGCCTCCCCTCCCTCAAACCGACGAATCAGCGCCTCGACTTCCTCGTTCACCCGCGGGTCCTTCTCCGCGAGCTCGTTCGCCTTCACGTAGTACGGGAGGAGCTTGTGGTCCTCCTTCTCGGAATCCGAGGGCGAGACTTGGTCCGCCTTCAAGCGGGTGACGCCCCAGTACATCAGGACCATCTGTTTCCCGACGTCGTTCACGAGGTACTCGGTCGTCACCGGGAACCCCGCGCGGCGGAGGATGCGGGCGAGGCTGTCCCCGATGATCGGATTTCGGGCTCGCCCCACGTGGATCGGCCCGGTGGGGTTCACGCTCGTGTGCTCGAGGAGGACCCGCTCGGTGCGGGGCTCGCCCGCACCGTAGGTCTCCCCCGCCTCCCGGAGTGCTCGGAGGGTCTCCGCGGCCAGAGCCGCCGCGTTCACTCGGAGGTTCACGTACCCGCCCGCGGCGGAGGCGCCCCCGATGAAGACGCCCTTCGGGAACGCGGGCGCGAGCCGGGAGGCGATCGAGTCCGGGGACTGGCGCATCCTCTTCGCGTACACGAAGCACCCGAACGCGAGGTCCCCCAGGGCTTCGTCCGGCTCCTCGAAGGGGACGGAGATCGGCGGGATTCCCAGGGAGAGGACCGCCCGCGAGCGGAGGGACTCCGCCTCGTCCAGGACCGCACGCCACGGGTCACGCGCCACGTCACGCCACCCGGTACCGCAGGATCGCGGCGATCCCGCCGAAGGCCTTGAGCAGGAGCTCGCCCTCGTCGGAGTCCGCGGAGACGAGCTCGACCTTCGCGTTCGACGCGTCCGCGAGCGCGCTGAACTCCTCGACGATGTCCCGCCGCTCGACGACCTGGTACTCCGCCCCGCACTCGGGGCACTTCGGGAGCGTCGCCTCGTCCGCGACGGTCTTCACCGCCTCGTGTCCGTTCGAGCAGCGCACCTGGAGCCGGAGCTTCCGGATCCCCTCCGAGAGGAGGAGCAAGTCGACCGCACGGAGCTCGAGCGCCCGGCGGACCTGGTCCTCCCCGTACGCGCTCAGCCCGCCGCCCTCCTTGCGGATCTCCTCCATGAGCCGCTGCACGAGGGCCTTCTCCCGCATCAGGTCGAGGTCGCGGAGGACGTCCCGCGCGTTCGCGACGAGCTCGCGGAGCCCCGACTCGTCGGTGTACCCCGTGTCGAACGTGCCGAGGACCTTCTTGTTGAGCTCGTGGTGGAGGTACCCCTCCTTGACGAACGTGTCCTTCGTGTACCCGGGCCCGCCGAGGATGAGCCCGCGGAGCTCCCGGCGGTTCAGGAACGCCTCCGTCATGAGGTCCCCGATCTTCTTGAAGAACTCGTGGACCGCCTGCTCGTGGAGCCGCTCGAACCGCCGCGCGGACTGGCCGCCCATGCGATGCTTGCGCGGCACGAGGGACTGCACGTTCTTCAGCGGTGTGATCCGCTTCCCCTCCAGGATCCCGAGCGTCGCCTCGCCCTGGTCGATCACGACGAGCCCGTAGACGTCCTTCTCCGCGAGCATCTCGTGGAGGGGCTCCGTGAAGAACCGGGAGTCGCACCGGTACAGGAACGACTGCACGGGCTCGGGGGGCTGCAGGACGTAGGCGACCATCTTCGTCTGGTCCGCGCCCACGTCCTTGTGGCCCACGAACGCGACGAGCCCGTTCGGCGGGGGCATCCGGTACTCCTTGAGCCGGTTGATGATGCTCTCGATCGCCTGCATGACGTGCTTCTTCGTGCTCGCGCTCTTGATGTTCGAGCTCTGCGAGTACTCCCCCCGCAGGTAGTTCGTGACCTCGAAGACGGGGCGGTCCGGCGGGACGTACACGGAAACGAGCTCCGTGCCGCGGCCTTGTGCCTTCTCGATTTCCTCGAGCGCCCGGCGGAACCGGTACTTCTCCATGCTCGACATCTTCGTCACGGCTTGGGCTTCCGGCATGATTGCGTGACCAAAGGGCGGGTGCGTAATGAGGCTTTCCCAGTGGGAGCCCACGGCGCTGTCGTTCGCGTCGTCAGTAGAACAACAGCAGGAGTTTGCACCCCGTGCAGCGGAACCCCGGGATGTACTGGTTCCCGAGCGCGTCCGGAGGGACGAGCTTGTCACCGCCGGTCCCGAACCGCGTCTTCACTTTCGTCCACCGCGCGCCCTCGACGAAGTTCTCCGCGACGAGAAACCCCTGCTCCATCGTCTTGCCGCACGACGGGCACGGGTTGTCCGCCATCCGGCCGCCCGACGGGGCGCGGCGGGTAAAGAGTCTTTCGACGTGGTTACCGGAGGGAAGGTATTTCCGGCGGGCGGGGATTCGCACGCGGTCGCCTCCATGGAACGGGTCGTCGTCTCCCTGGGCGGGTCCGTCCTCGTGCCCGGTGACGGGGACGCGCCGTACCTCTCCCACCTCGCGGAGACGCTCGCGGACCTCTCGTCGAGCGTGAAGATCTTCGCCGTCACCGGGGGCGGGAAAATCGCGCGGTTCTACATCGAGACGGGTCGGGCCCTGGGCGCCCGCGAACGGCGGCTCGACGAGCTCGGGATCGAGATCACGCGGATGAACGCCCGCCTCCTTGGGATCGCACTGGGGAAGGCCGCGAACGCGGAGCCCGCGAAGACGTACACGGAGGCCTCCCGCCTCGCGCGGCGGCACCCGATCGTCCTCATGGGGGGGACCGCCCCGGGGTGGACGACGGATCGCGTCGCGGCGAGCCTCGCGCGCGTCGTCCGCGCGGACCGGCTCGTGAATGCGACCTCCGTCGATGGGGTGTACTCCGAGGACCCGAAGTCGAACCCGTTCGCGCGCCGCTTCGAGAGGATCACGCACAAGGAGCTCATCGACCTCATGGGCGCGGGCCATGAGCGGGCGGGCCCCGCGATCGTGTTCGACCCGGTGGCCGCGCGTGTGATCTCGCAGGCATCCATCCCGCTCCTCGTCGTCGACGGGCGGGACCTCGCGGCGCTCCGCGGTGCGATCCTGGGGGAGCCGTTTCACGGGACGACCGTGACGGGGTGAGGCCGGCCGCGTGACGCCGAAGGTCCTGTACTTCATCGTGGCCCTTCTCGGCCTCCTCGCCACCGGGGTCCTCGCGGTGATCGGAGGGTTCGCGATTGCGGCGGGCGGGTCGACGGCGGCCCTGGCGCCCGCGGCGGGACTCTGCGCGGGAATCGCCCTCGTCCCCTCCCTCGCCTTCGGATGGCTGTACTGGACGGCGCAGCGCCGCGACCGCGGGCTCGCCCAAGTGGGCGCGCTCCTGGAGAGCTACGGGGAGGTCGACGCGGCGACGATGGCGGGGCGCCTCGGTCGTTCCGAGGACGATACCGAGCAGCTGATGGCCCTGAGCATCCGCGAGGGGTACGCCCGCGGCCGGATCGACCCGAAGACCCGCACGTTCCGCAAGTCCGAGGGGCCGTGACCCCGTGGCGTTCCGCGCGTTCATCTCAGTGGATCTTCCGAGGCTCGAGCTTCTCGTTGCGCTCACCGAAGAACTGCGCGGGACAGGCGCATCGCTCAAACTCGTGGATCCAGACCAGGTCCACCTCACCCTGAAGTTCCTCGGGGACACGGAAGAGGCCCTGGTGCCGAGGATCGTCGAGGCGATGCGTGCGAGCGCCGCGGGCGTGGCCCCGTTCACGGTGCGGATCGCGGGGACGGGCGCGTTCCCGAACCTCCGGCGGATGAACGTCCTCTGGGTCGGGATGTCGGGGGCGGAGCCCCTCGTCCAGATCGCGCGCGGTCTCGGGGCGGGCGTCGAGCCCCTCGGGTACCCGCGGGAGGGCCGGGACTTCTCGCCGCACGTCACGATTGCCCGGGTGAAGGGCGGGCGCGGGCAGGACGAGGCACGCCGGGTTCTCGACGCCCATGTGCGGGACGACTTCGGGGGGTTCGCGGTGGACCGGATTCGTTTGAAGAAGAGCGTGCTCACCCCGCAGGGCCCGGTCTACTCGACGGTCGAGGACGTCGCCCTCTAGGCCCGCGGTTGGGAAGGGACCCACACGGCCATGCGTCGACGCCGTTCCGCCGTTCCCTCCAACGCGATCGCCGCGTTGAACCCGAGGCCCATGCCGGAGAGGGCGAGGCCCGCCCCGGTGGCGGACTCGAACCGGAACGAGAAAAAGAGGGCGAGCATCGATACGACCGGGCCCACGGCCCCGACGATGGCGGGACCGGCGAGGAGGAGAGGTCGAACCAACCACCCCTCGACCCCGCGGGCGGGCTCCAGGAGAGCGGCCTGGGCTCCCAGGAGGAGGCTCGCAGGGAGGAACGCCAAGTAGGCGGCCCACCAGAACACGCTCGAGGCCTGCCCGAGCGCGACGACCAGGGCCGCCGGCGTCAGGAACGCCACGAGGAGACCGGCGACGAAGACCACGATGCCGGTCCAATTCCCCCACCGGACGTGACGCCACGCCGCGGCCCCGCTCACGACGAACGCGATCGACGCGAACACGACCGCCGCGATGCTGCCGCATACCACGAGCGTGATCCCGGTGCCGGAACTCCCCGTGCCCCGCGTCGCCCGGAGTAGCAGCCCGTACACATAGATTGCGTTGATGAACGCCGTTCCGAGGATCGCGGCCAGGCACCCGAGGCGGAGGGACTCCTCGTCTCGGAGGTCGCGTCGGGCGCGCCGGCGGGCGGGCGGTGCGACGGGTTCCGGGAATCCACCCGCCACGGGCCTCACTTCTTGTCCTGGAAGGCGGTGAGCTTGTCCCAGTCCACGGAGTGCTTCAGGCGGTACTTCTGCAGCACGCGGCTGAGCTGCTCGACGACCCGCCCGACCTCCGTCGTCTTCGTCTTGCTGTACACGTAGAACTCGACGTTCTTCGAGATCGGGAAGATCATCCGCATCGCGTTGTCGCGGTTGTACCCCTCCGGCTTGCGGTTCTCCCGGAGGTCGCGGAGGTTCTCCTCGAGAAGCACGGCGAGGACCTCGGGGTCCGTGGGCACCTGTCCGCTCTCCTCGAGGAACCGCATGAAAAGGGGTCGGAACGCGGGCAGCAGTTTCCTCCACGTCACGGACCGATCGAAGCGGACGTGGCCGCTGTGGGCCCGCATGGAGGAGCCGCGATGAGGGGACGCAAGATAAACGTTCGCCGGGGCCCCGCCGAACCTTTAAGCGGACCCCCAGTCTCCGCCGGCCGATGCGGACCGCCCTCACGATCGCCGGGAGCGACTCCGGGGGAGGCGCAGGGATCCAGGCGGACCTGAAGAGCTTCGCCGCCGCCGGCGTCCACGGGGCCTCCGCGATCACGTGCGTGACCGCCCAGAACACCCGCTCCGTGGACTCGATCTTCCCCCTCCCCGTCGAGGAGGTGCGCGCCCAGATCCGCGCCGTCCTCCGCGACCTCGACGTGCGGGCCGCGAAGACCGGAATGCTGTACTCCGGCGACATCGTCCGGGGGGTGGCGGACGAACTCGATGGCGCGCGGTTCCCCCTCGTCGTCGATCCCGTGATGGTCGCGACCGTCGGGGCCTCCCTTGAGCGGAAGGACTTCGCCGCCGCCCTGTCCCGGCACCTCCTCCCGCGGGCCCTCCTCGTCACCCCGAACCGGCACGAGGCCGAGCGGCTCAGCGGGCGGCGGGTGCGCTCGCTCGCCGACGCGCGGTCCGCCGCGAGGGCGATCGCGAAGCTGGGGCCCCGCGCCGTGCTCGTGAAGGGTGGTCACCTCCGGGGCGAGCTCGTGGACGTTCTCCTCCACGAGGGCGAGGTCACAGAGTACCGCGGGTACCGGTACCCTGCGCAGCTGCACGGGAGCGGGTGCGTCCTCGCCGCGTCCATCGCCGCGTACCTCGCGACGGGCCTGGGCCTCATCCCCGCGATCGAGCGGGCGCGCCAGAGGGTCGCCCTCGGGTTCCTCGCGTCCTACCGCGCGGGCAGGGGGGTCGCGGTCATCAACAGCCACGCCTCGGTGGACCGGTACGAGGTCCTCCGGGCCGTCGAGGCGGGGGCGGAGGCCGTCCAGCGCCTCGTCCCCATGGACTGGGTCCCGGAGGTCGGCATGAACCTCGGCTACGCCCTCCCCGGGGCGGCGGGGCCCGAGGACGTGTGCGCCATCGAGGGCCGGATCGCGCGGGTCGGCGACCGCCTCCGGGTCGGCGGGCCCGCCGGGTTCGACGCCTCCCGGCACATCGCCCGCATCATCCTCACCGCCATGCGGTTCGACCCCCGGTGTCGTTCGGCCATAAACTTAAAATACAGGGAGAAAAATTCGACCCGGCTTAAAAAAATCGGGTTCGCCGTGGGAACCTTTGCGCGTGGGATGCAGCCGGAGGGGACCTCGACGATGGAATGGGGCACCGAACAGGCGATCCGGAAGCTCGGAAGGGTACCTGACGTCATCGCGGACCGGGGTGACGTCGGGAAGGAAGCGATGGTCAGGGTCCTAGGTACGGAGCCGAAGGACGTGTTGCGAAAGGTTCGACGACTCGTGAGGGGGTAGCCTACCGTGTCGCTGCGGGTCGCCCTCTTCACGGACTCCTACCTGCCCACGGTGGACGGCGTCGTGAACAGCGTCCTCGCGAGCCGCCGGGAGCTCGAGGCCCACGGGCACCGCGTCTTCGTGTTCGCGCCGGAGGACCCGAACAACGGGCACCACGTGGAGCGGGACACGATCTTCGTCCGGGCGAAGGAGTTCCGTCCCTACCCGGGCTACCGCCTCGCGATCTTCCCGGGCCACGAGCTCGACGCTCTGAACGACCTGGACGTGGACATCATCCACAGCCACGGGATCGGGTTCATGGGGATCAAGGGTCTGTGGTGCTCCTGGGCCACGAAGATCCCGATCGTCCAGACGTACCACACCCTCGTCCAGGAGGCGATGCCATTCTACTCCCCGATCGGGCTGAACCTGCACCTCCTCGAGCGGGGGCTGCGGCTGTACCTCCGGGTGTTCCTCAGCCACTGCGAGGGCGTCGTCGTCCCGACCCGGGCGATCCTCGGGGAGGTGCAGCGGCTCGCCCCGCGCGCGCGGATCCGCGGCGTCATCCCCACCGGCATCGACCCGCAGAAGTTCCACCCGGGCGTGAACGGGTACCCGGTCCGGAGCCGGTGGGGGCTGAACGGCCACGACGTCGTCCTCCACGTCGGCCGGATCTCCCCGGAGAAGAACCTCGCCACCCTGATCAACGCGTTCCCGTACGTCAAGCTGGACAACCCGGACGCCAAACTCCTCGTCGTGGGCTCGGGTCCGTACATGGACCGATACTACGACCTCGTCCGGAAGCGGGGCCTCCTCGGGGACGTGATCTTCACGGGGTTCGTCCCCGACGCAGAGCTGCCGAAGTACTACGCGGCGTGCGACGTCTTCGCGATCGCGTCGAAGTTCGAGACCCAGGGACTCGTCGTGCTCGAGGCGCTCTCCACCGGGAAGCCCGTGGCGGGCGCGGACTCCCGCGCGATCCCGGAGTTCGTGGAGCACGGACGGAACGGGTACCTGTTCGACCCGGAGAACCCGCGGGAGGCCGCGGAGGCGATCCGTCTCTCCCTCGCCCGGCGGGACGCGATGAAGGACGCCGCCCGGGAGACCGCGATGAACTTCTCCGTGGAGAGCTGCACCCGCCGGCTCGAGACCGTGTACGAGGGGCTCGTCGCCGCGTGAGACACGAAGGCCTTAAGGGGTCCGTCCGTTCCAGACGGTCGTGATTGGCGTCCTGGGCGGCGGCCTGTCCGGACTCGCCCTCGCCTCCCGGCTCCCGGACGCGGAGGTCCTCGAAGCGGCGGAGCGGCCGGGGGGGCTGTGCCGCAGCGTCTCGTTCGAGGGCTTCACGTTCGACCCCCACGGCTCCCACATCCTGTTCTCCAGGGACCCGCGCGCGATGGGGTTCTACGAGGCCCTCCTCGGCGAGAACGTCTGCCGCCGCCGGCGGAACACGAAGGTGTTCTACAAGGGCCGCTACGTGAAGTACCCCTTCGAAAACGGGCTCGGGGAGCTCCCGCCGGAGGACAACCTCGCGTGCCTCCTAGGGTACGTCACCGCGTACGCCGCGCGGAAGGCGGGGACGGCGCCCCGGCCAACGAACCTCCGGGAGTGGATGTACCACCGCTTCGGGAAAGGGATTACAGAGTGCTACCTGCTACCGTACAACGAGAAGATCTGGAAGGCCCCCGCCGCGGAGATGGGGTTCGACTGGGTCGACGGCCGGGTCCCGGACCCCCCGCTCGAGGACGTGATCCGCTCCAGCCTCGGCATCCCCACGGACGGGTACACCCATCAGCTGCACTTCCTGTACCCGCGGGAGGGCGGCGTCGAGTGCCTCGTCCGCGCCCTGCTCCCCAAGGTGCCGCGCGTCCGGGCCGGGTTCCGGGTCGCCTCCATCCGCCCGCGGGGGGGCGGGTGGACCGTGGGGGACGGGACGGAGGAGCGGGAATACGACGGCCTCGTCTCGACCCTGCCGATCCCCGATCTCGTGCGGTGCCTCCCCGACGCGCCCGCGGAGGTGCGCGCCGCGGCGGACGCCCTGCAGCACCGCTCCCTCGTCACGGTGATGCTCGGGATTTCCCGCCCCGCGCTGAACGAGTTCAGCTGGGTCTACTTCCCGCGACCGGAGGACGGCCGGTTCAACCGGATCTCGTTCCCGAGCAACTTCAGCGACCGGGTCGCCCCGCCGGGGACGAGCTCCGCGGTCGCGGAGATCACATGCAATGTCGGCGACGAGGTGTGGTCCGCCCCGGACGCCGCCCTCGTCGAGCACGTCGTGGAGCGGGCGGACGCGCTGGGGGTCTTCCGTAGGGCCGAGGTGATTTCCTCTCGCGTCGCGCGCACACCGTACGCGTACGTCGTCTTCGACCGGCACCACCGGAGGAACCTCGAACTCGTCCAGGCGTACGCCGCGCGCCTCGGGATCAGGCTTCTCGGCCGGTTCGGCCAATTCGACTACATCAACACGGATCAGTGCCTCCTCCGCGCGTTCGCTCTCGCGGAGGAGATGGGGGGCGGCGCGTGAGGGTCTCCATCGTCGTGCCCACCTTCCACGAGGAGGCCGGGATGGAGGGGTTCCTAGGGCAGTTCGACCGGCAGACGATGCCCCGATCCGATTTCGAGATCATCGTCGTCGACGGCGGGAGCGAGGACCGGACGCGGGAGGTCGCAGCCCGCTACGCGGACCGTGTAATCCTGCAGACGAGCCAGGGGGTCGGCGGGGCGAGGAACGACGGCGTCGCCGCCGCCCAGGCGGACGTCGTCGCCACGACGGACGCGGACTGCCTCCTCCCGGAGGCGTGGCTCGAGCGGATCGCGCGGCATTTCGAAGACCCGGGCGTCGTCGCGGTGGTCGGACCCGACGGCCCGCTGGAGGCGGGGTGGAAGGCGCGGCTCGTTTTCTTCCTCGTCCGCGGGATCGTCCGGCTCGCCGCGATGGCGGGCGTCTACACCACGGGCGGCGGGAACTCGGCCTTCCGAAAGGAGGCGTTCCTCGCGATCGGCGGATACCGGCCCCTCCCCCACTCCGACGACGTCGATCTCGGGCTCCGGATCCGGGCGCGGGGCCGCGTCGTGTACGACCCCGCCCTCTTCGTCCGGTTCTCCGTGCGGCGGCTGGAGAAGCACGGGTACCTGCGGACCCTCCTCACGTGGCTCCGCGGGGACGTGAAGCTGCTCACGGGCCGCCCCCTCGAAGGCGCGGCGTACGCCCGCCAGAAGTACTAGGGCGCGCCCCCCGTGGACCGTTTCTTGCGGCGATAGAGGTACGCCCCCGCCCCGGACGCACCGACGAGTCCGAGGACGAGGACCAAGGTGATCCAGCCCGCCGCCGCGGGGTCGTACGCGACCCCGACCGCGCCGACGAGGAACAGGAGGGCGGCGTACTTCGCACCCGCGCCGGCGACGATGTACGCGAGCGAACGTCGGTAGTCCCAGTCGAGGGCGGCGATGAACGCCCCGACGAACGGGACGACCGGGATCACGCGGTTCAGCAGGATGATCCGCTCGTCATGAAGGAGGAGGAAGTCCGTCCAGCGGCGCATCCACCGCTCGACCCTGCGCGGCATCATCCCCCGCCGGACGATCGCGTTCTTGACGACGAGGTAAAGGGCGGTGTTCCCGGTCGCCTCGCCCGCCAACGCCGTCGCCAGGAGGGCGAGGGCCCAAAGGACCGGCGTGAGCCCGAAGAGGGTGTGGAGGGTGAAGAAGCCCACGATGAACACCTCGGGGACCGTGGGGATGATGGACGCGTCAACCACGAAGATCAGGTACATCGCGAGGAGGGCCCCCCCGACCCCCAACGTCAGGAACACGCCCGCGATGAGGTCGCCCGCCGAGGGTATCGGCCCGGCCCCCTACTTCCGGATGATCGACGCGATCGTGATGTCGAACACGAGGGTCCGGCCGACGACCTCCCGATTGTAGTCCGCGACGTAGACCCCCTTGTCGAGGTCCACGGACGTCACGATGAACTGGTCCGAACCGTCGTGCGCGAGGATGTCCCGCGCGTCGTCCGGGGCGAGGTCGTGCTGCACGTAGACGATCCCCGTCCCGTTGTTCGCCGCGTCGTCGATCCCCGCGACCAGTGCGTCCCAAGCGCCGTACGGCCGGACCTTCTCGCCCAGGAACGGACTGTTCGTGACCGTCACGACGTTCCCCGAGAGGGAGACGGTTGCCGTTCATCACGACCCGCGCGGGGACCTCCTGGAGGAGGGGGCGCTCGAAGATCTTCGAGGGGTCCGAGGCTCCGTACCCGAGCTCGGGCGGGACGACGATCCGCTTCGTGTCCCCCACCGCCATCCCCCGCACGCCCTGGTCGAACCCTTTGATCGCGGCCGTGCAGGACTTGATCTGCTGCTCCGCGGGGGTCAGGTCCGCGCACCCCACGTCGAACGAGAAGTTCGTCCACTGCGCCCGCCAGCTGAACGACGCGGCCTTCGGGTACGAGACGTTGTCCCTCGCGACCCGCGCGTACGCCGTGTCGAAGACCCGCCCGTCGTCCGCGAACGTGCCCACGTAGCCGATTTCGGCCGTGTCCCAGGGCTCGACCCTCCGCGGACCGCCCGCGGGCGGGGGGTGCTGCACGTAGAAGTAGTAGAAGGCCCCGATCAACGCCCCGGTGACGACCACGACGGCGAGGATCTGCCACACGGGCGAGAGCCCGGTCGAGTCCTCCCGAAGATGGCGCGCCATCGCAGTCCGTTGCGACAGGGGTGGGCCGCGATAAAGGTTATGGTGCATGACTCGAAGGCTGGCCGAATCCCGGCGTCCGGGCAACCTTTATTCGCAACAGACGCCATCGAGCCCCCGTTGCGAATCCTCGAGTGTCCGCAATGCCACGGCACCGACCTCTACTACGAGGCCGGCCTGATCACGGGGTACAAGTACCACTGCAAGACGTGCAATTACGTGGGGGCCTTCGTGATCGAGCGGCAGGTCGAGGTCCCGGATCGGTAACCCGAGGTTGCCGGCACCGGTGCGCCCCGCGGAGATCGGCGGTTAGGCGTACATCGTGCCGACGTCGCGATCGCGGTTCAGGGTGGAGCCGAGGACCTTGTCCACGGCGTGGTCGAAGTCCGCCGTCGTCACGACCGTCCGGTCCTCCCGGATGGCGAACATGCCCGCCTCCGTCGAGATCGCCTTGATGTCCGCCCCGGTCGCGCCGTCCACGCGGGACGCCAGCGCGTCGAGGTCGATGTCGGGCTCCAGGGACATCCTCTGGACGTGGATCTTGAAGATCTCCCGCCGGGCCTCGAACTCCGGGAGCGGGATCTCGATGATCCGGTCGAACCGGCCGGGCCTCAGGAGGGCCTCGTCGAGGATGTCGGGACGGTTCGTCGCGCCGATGATCTTCACGTCCCCGAGCGGGTTGAATCCGTCGAGCTCCGCGAGGAGCTGCATGAGGGTCCGCTGCACCTCCCGGTCCCCGCTGGTCGCGACCTCGAGCCGCTTCGCGCCGATCGAGTCGAGCTCATCGATGAAGACGATGCTCGGGCTCTTCTCGCGGGCCATCTGGAACAGCTCCCGCACCAGGCGAGCGCCCTCCCCGATGTACTTCTGGACGAGCTCGGAGCCGACGAACCGGATGAACCGCGCGTTCGTCCGGTTCGCGACCGCCTTGGCGAGGAGGGTCTTCCCCGTCCCGGGCGGGCCAACGAGCAGAACGCCCTTCGGGGGCTCAATGCCCACCTTCCGGTACAGTTCCGGCTTCAGGAGCGGGTCTTCGACCGCCTCCTTGATCTCGCGGATCTGGTCCCGGAGCCCGCCGATCTCGGTGTACGTCACGCTCGGCTTGTCGATGATCTCCGCGCCCATCACAATGGGGTCGAGGGAGGGCGGGAGGACCCCCATGACCGCGAGGGTCTGCTTGTTGAGGGCGACCCGCGCTCCGACCTGGATGTTCTCCTTCGCGATGTACTCCGCCGTGTTGACGATGAAGTCCGGTCCCGTGGAGCTCTTGACGACGACCCGCCCGTCCGCGAGCACGTCGCGGAGGCTCCCGATGATGAGCGGCGGGGCCTTCAAGCGGTCGAGCTCTGTCTTCAGGCGCTTGATCTCCTTCTGGAGGCGGCCGAGCTCCGTTTCGATGAACCGCTTCTCGCCCTCGACCCGTTTGGAGTTCTCGAGGAGCTTGTCGTTGCGCTCCTCGAGCGTGGCGATGCGCTCGGAGAGTTTTTCGTGGAATTCACGGATTTGGTGGTCGTCCATCGCGAGTCTCTCGTCAGGCCAGAAGCGCGGAGCCTATATATTCGGCAGGTTTTATTTAGGCTTAACGGGACAAGTTCCATGATTTGCGAACTTTGTGGGAAGGAGGTGCCCCGGACACGCACCGTGTCCGTGGAGGGGTCGGTCCTCTCGGTGTGCGGGGAGTGCGCGAAGTTCGGCTCCGAGGTCGCCGGACCCATCGGGGTCCGGCGCCCCGGGAACCTCGCGGATCCCGTGGTCGCCCAGCGCCTGGAACGGCGGCAGCAGCGCATGGCGGAACGGGACATCTACGGCACGCCCGCGGCGGAAGAGCTCGCGGAGGACTTCGGGGAACGGATCCGGCAGGCCCGGGAGGCCCGCGGGTGGAAACAGGCGGACCTCGGCGCGAAGGTGAACGAGAGGGCGAGTGTGATCGCGAAGCTCGAATCCCGCGCGATGGTCCCGACGGACGCGATGATCCCCAAGATCGAGCGGGTTCTCGGGATCCGGCTCCGTGAAAAGGTCGAGCCCGTGGCGGTGAAGAAGCACTCCGGGAGCGCGCCGGTGACCCTCGGCGACCTCATCAGGATGGACGAGGAATGAAGAATGCGCTGTTCTGGATCCTCGTCGCGATCGTGGGCGTGATCCTCGGGCTTCTTGGGTACGGGATCTACCTCAGCGTCACGAACGCGTCCTCCGGGGTCGACTTGGCGACCGCGGTGTGCGCCGGGATCATCCTCGTGGGAGCCCTCGTCGCGTGGGAGCTGCTCATGAAGCCCGGCTACTACCGCGGACGGCAGGCCCCCGACGAGAGGTCTCCCGAGGAACCCGAAGAGCCGGGCCGGCCACCGTCCTCAGGGTGACCGCTTCACGATCGCGTCCCGGGCGAGGTCGAGGAGGTCCGAGACATCGACCCCGAGGGCCCGCGCGCGGATGAGGGCGGCGACCTCGACCTGGACGTCCATGCGCTCCTGGATAGCGTTGATCTCCCCGACCAAGGTCTTCCGGTCCGTCCCGGTCCGCTCCTCGATCCGGCGCAAGGTCTTCAGGAACAGGTCCTCGGCGGGAGGGGCCCGCTCGAGGACGCTGGCGGGCGGCCGGTAGTCGACGGGCACTTCGACCCCCGTCGGGTCGAAGGTCGTATGCAGCAGGCCCTGCCGGAGTTCCACGAGGCGGAGGTCCTGCGCCACCCGGAGGAGCCGCTGGGCCTCGGTGGGCTTGAACCAGTTCA
Source organism: Methanobacteriota archaeon (assembly GCA_005878955.1). Lineage (GTDB taxonomy): Archaea > Thermoplasmatota > Thermoplasmata > RBG-16-68-12 > RBG-16-68-12 > EA-19. The sequence continues at coordinate 68,475 of VBMI01000095.1, read as the reverse complement.
ATCGGTAGGACGCGAACTGGACGAACTCCTTCTCGCTCAGCGGCCGGCCGCCCTCGAGGCGGAAGAGGAAGGTGACGGCGCGTTTCACGTCTTCCGCGGGACCGCCTCCCAGATGTCGACGATCGCCCCCGCGCCTCCGGGGATCGCGCCTGCCCCCTTCTCATCGAAGAGGAGCGCGGTGTCCGTGCCGCGCGCGCGCCACTCGCGGAGGAGATCGCTCGGGGGGAGGGCGATCACGGAAGCGGCGCCCCATGGCTTGCCGTCCACGAAGTCGAGCAGGGGCACGACGTTCTCCGTGAGCTCCCGCGCCTCCTCGATCTCCGCGAGGTCACGGAGGGTCTTCGTCCCGACGACGACCCGCTCCGCGCCCGCCACGAGCACGTCGATCACGGATTCCGCCACCCGTATGCCCGCGTCCACCCAGAGGCTGTCCCCCTCGAAGTGCCGCACGAGTTCGAGATTCGGCCGGTTCCTCTCGATGCCGCCCAGGTCCCACACGAGCGCCCGCCCGAACTCTTGCAGGCTCCGGTCCACGGCGTCGAGGACGGCGTTCCACGGGACGGGGCCCTCCCAGGAGAGCGCGACGTTCCCGCGCACGACGAGGCGGGGAAGGATCGCGGTCTCCGGCATGGCGGGCGGGCACAGCCGAGAGGGCGATATAATGGATGCGGTTCGCTCGCACGAACGGGATTCCCGGGGGAAGGTTTAATGGGGGAGGCCCGCATCGTGAGGATGCTTCAGAGGTAGGCCGCACCGAATCGTGACGTGCGCCGCAAGCCCTGGAGACGGCGCCGATTGGGTCCTTCCTAGAACGCCCCGCGACGGGGCATCCGTGAAAGGGAGCCAACCCCGGCGTCTAACAATCCCCCGGCCAGGGTCAGGGCGCGAAGTGAGCGATGCTTGGCCATGAGGCGCGCTGTTACGGCCGGGGGACAAACCCCGCGGTGCACCCGCCAACGGCGTGCTCGCTTAGATTTGGGCTCCGGACCCATCGGCTCGCATATCCGCTTCTGAGTCCCGCCGCCCGTGGCTGCGGAGCACGAGGATCGCGAAGACTACGCCGAATATCGGGGCGACGATTTCCTCGAACTCTGGAATCTTGAGGATCTTCACCTCATACGGCGACGTTCCGCCCTGCCCCCACATGAAGATCAGGCCACCGTTCGCTTCCGAGTACGGGGACGTCACATACCCTTTCGTGATCGTCTGGGTCTCGATGATCGTGATGTCCGACCAGGATCCCGTGTACTGCTTCCCGCTGACCTGATTGCTGCTCGCGATCCAGAAGACGTACAGATTCCCCGTGCCGAGCTGGATGGTGATCGTGGGACTGATGCTCCCGGACGTCGAATCGAGGGTCGTCGCGGATCCCCAGGAGGATGTCCGTTCCTTGTAAAGGACCGCCCCCGTCGTGTCGATGTAGGCGAGATGGACGTTGTCCGAGTTGTCGACTACCGCGCTCGGGATTTTCGTTGTCACGCCCGCCGTCGTCGTCGCGATGCTTTCATCCGCGGGCCAACTGCCGGTGTACTTCTTTCCCGCGATGGTCCCATCGGCGTACCAGTACGCGTACAGGTTCCCTCCGGATAGGGGCAGGATCGCGGGGTAGATGATGTTGTTCGAGATGCTCGTGTCCATGAGTTCCGTCCGTGCGCCCCAGGCTGAGACGTCGTCCGTGTTGGTGGACTTGACGGCGGACACGCCGTACGTCGAGGCGGTCGGCCTGGAGTTGGAGACGATCCAGAGATAGCCGTTCGTGTCGCGGGTGATGAACGTGATCTTGCTGGTGATGGAGCTGCCGGTCACCGTGGGGGCCGTCTCCGTCCCCCACGTAATCGTGGTTCCGCTTATCGTCCCCCGGCGAACAATCGCGGTGGCGTCGTTGTTCGTTCCGTCCGCGGAGACATAGACGATCTTCGTCACCCCGGTGTCGTGATACCAGACGGACGGGTTGTCGATCCCGTTCGTGGCGAAGGCGCGGCTCACCGCGTTCTCCCATGTCAGCGGGTCCGATGAGTACGTGTAGACGACATTCGTGCCGTCGAAGTAGAACGCCCAGTAGTACGTCCCGTCGTAGAACAGCTTCCTCTGGTTGTTGAAGCTGACGGGAGTCCCCGCGGAGTCCGTCGATGTATCGACAGTCCGGCTGAGCAGACTCGTGCTCAGCACCGAGAACTTGACGTCGTATGGGGAGGATGAACCCTGCGCCCAGGTCCAGGCGACGTACTGCGCCGCCGACGCGAAGTTCACGTCGACCCGGACCTCCGTGCAGCGGACTTCCCGCGTGGTCGCGTCGTTGTCGCGGCATCCCGCTTGGAGCGCGTCGACTTCCGCCTGCGTCCACGCCACGCCGGTGAAAGGGTTCGTCGTGTACGTCGTGGAGGTCGACCCGTACGTCCCGGAGTTCGGGCAGTCAAAGTCCGCCGCACCGGTGTACAGGACCCCTTCGGTCTTGATCACGGTCCGGACCGCAACGGCGGACGCAGTGGTCTTGCGGCACCAGATGTTCACCACCACGGATGACACCGTCCATCCGGAGAGGGTCACGGTGCCGAGGTTCTCGAACGAGTTCGTGACCGAACTCGACGTGCTCTTGAGGTAGGTGGAGTCCCCGTCGTTGGGGTCGTCGCTCACGCAGTTCCACTCGTTCGCCTCGTCGGTACACGCCCCCGTTCCGGAGACGACCCACGACACGGTGTCCCCGTTCGCGTTGGGGACGAGGCTCGCCATGGCCGCCCCGACCTTTGCGATCGAGGTGAGGTAGGCTTTCGGTTGCGTGTTCGTCTCGAGCGTGACCGAAGCCCAGGACCCGCTGTACTTCTGGCCCTTGATCTGGTTCGTGCTGGAGATGTAGAAGGCGTAGAGGTCGCCCGTTGGGGCGTCGAGGGTGATCGTTGGGTACGTGTTCCCGCTTGCGGCATCGAGGGTCGTCGCTGCGCTCCACGACGAGGTTCGCGTACGGTATTTCATCGCGCCCGAACTGTCCACGTAGACAAGGTGAATGTTGAACGAGCCGTCGACGGTCGCCGAGGGGCCCTTTGTGAGGGTGCCCGCGGAGGTCGTGTCGATCGTGTCCGTGGTGCCGGACCACGAGCCCGCCGTGTACACGCGACCGTAGATCGTGCCGTCCGCGTACCAGATTGCGTACATGTCCCCCCCGCTCCGCGCGACGACGAGTCCCTGGACGAAATCGCTCGACACGCCCGCCGCCATCAGGTCCGTGTACGCGCCCCACGCGGAAACGTCATCGGCGTTCGTGGACTTCGTCGCGGCGAAGCGGTAGTCCGCCCCGCCCTCCTTGTTGTTCGTCACGATCCAGAGGTACCCGCCGGAGTCGCGCGCGATGTACGGGGCCCCCCCTTTGTTCTGGGCAGAGACCGTCACGGAGGCCTCCGTCCCCCACGAGATCGTCGTGCCGCTGATCGTCCCGCGGCGCACGTACACGAGCTTGCCCGACGACACGTCCCCGACGATGTACACGATCTTTGTGGTTCCCGTGTCGTGGAACCAGGTCGACACGCGCACGATGCTCGCGGTCGTGAAGGCCGTGTTCTTCGTGTTCACCCAGTCCAGCCCGTTCGAGCTCGGCTCGTACTGGATCGTGGTCCCGTCGTAGTAGAACGCCCAGAAGTACGTCCCATCGTAGAAGACGTTCCGCTGGTGGGGCCCCCCCACCGGTGCCGCGGAGGTCGAGGTGTCGATGATGCCCGTCGCGCTCGGGTCGAGGACGACGGGGAACTGCCTCGAGGGGTCCGACAGCCAGGCGGCGGGGATGGTCATGGAGAGGTGCGCCGTCCCGTTCAGGATGTCCCCTGCATAGGTCCCCGAGACCCGGGTGTCGGGTCGCCGGGATTCGTACGCGAAGACGGGGTCCAGGCGGACGGTGTACCCGTCGTACTGGACGGCGAGCTCCGTAGCGGCGGCGAACGGCCCCTGCCACGGTCGCCCGTCCACGAGGATCCGGCCGCCGGCGGGGAACCGCAGGTCGCCCGCCAGCGAGACACTGTCGCCCGCGGTCGCCATCGGCGACGGGAGCCAGACGTTGTGTTTCACGTGGTTCTCGCTGACCTCGTACTGCTCCCATGCGTCCCCGAGCCCTCCGAACACGAGGTTGGGACCCGCGGCCTTGGCGGACGATGGGTCGGGCGTCACGAGGCCGGCGACGGGGTCGCCGAGCCCGAGGGTCTGCCAGCGGAGGAAGAGCGTGCCGTATCGCATCTCCAGGTCTCCGTCCGCGCCCCGGGCGTCCCGTGCGTATACGGAGATACCCGCGCCCGTCGATTGGAATGCAAACGCCCCATCCGTGGTCGGAAGGAAGTCCGCACCGACGCCCGTGAAGGGCGTGGCGGAGCGGGTCCCCCCGATCCCGCGGGTCCCGATCCCGAAGTCGTCCCGGCCGCGGTTCCAGTCCGAGATCTCCAGGTACATGGCGGGGGAGGGGACAAGCGCGGTCAGGTTCGCCATGGCCTCGACCTGGAGGTCGCCCACTGCGAGAGCCACGGTCGACACGCGGGTCCAGTTCCAATCGACGGGGCGCGAGCCCACGAATGCGGAGAGGCTGGAGTCCCCGACGATCCCTTCGCGGCCTCGGATCTCGACGAGGGCGTCCGCGCCGATGCCCTTCAGGTAGTATCCGGTCGCGGTGTTGTTGTCCGTGTCGACGAAGAGGCGGACCGTGTCCTCCCCGATCGCGGGCGGGGCGTTCACCGGCCCGATGTAGACCGTCACGTTTCTCCCCGCGTACGGCGCGGGGAACGAAGCGGGGATCGTCGTGTTCAGCCACGCGTCGGTCCCGTTGAGGTAGCCGTAGTCCCGGATTCCATCCCCGTCGTAGTCCCCGCCCGTGCTCGCATCCGGCGTTCCGTCGTTGTCGAAGTCGTCCGGATAGGGGTCCACACTGTCCGGCACGCCGTCCCGGTCGCGGTCGGCAACGGCCACGGCGGGCGGCGCGGACTTCATCGGGGTCGTCAGGACCGTGCCGGCGAGGGCGGGTCCGACGACACGGAGGTGGAAGCGGAAGTCCGAAGGTCCGACGAGGACGCCGAACCGCTCGAGGTCGATGGAGGGGTTGCCGAGCGTTTCGGGCTCTCCCTTGGAATCGAGCGTGTCGTTCGTCCACTCGGCGTAGCCGCCGTCGATCGCCGGAGCGGCGGGCACCTGACCCACGTACCCCAGAGGCTCGAGGGATGGCGTCTCCGAGAGGGTGACGATTGCACCCCCGGCCACGACATCCGACGGCGCGGAGACTCGGGCCCCGAGGGTCTCCCCGCTGGAACCGGACACGGCCGCCGAGACGGTCCACGTCCGGGTCGCGCCGCGGGGGATCGTGACCGCGGGGAACGTGAAGGTGACGCGACGTCCCACGGGCGTCCGGTTCGCGAGGGAGGTCCCCGTCTCATCCAGGAGCCGGATCAGGCTGAGGGTGGAGACGGGCGCAGTCCCCAGGAGGTCGATTGTGAGGCCGGAGAGGACAGCGTCAGTGTCCTCTGCGGTGAGATTCACCGTGAGCAGGGGGACGTTCCCCCCGACCAGCGTCGTGGGCGCGACCGACCGCTGGACCGCGCGGACCCGCCCAGGCTGCGTGCCGATGTGGAGGTCCGCGAAATCCGTCTCCCCGGTCCAGCTCCGAGCTGCCACGACGAACACGGGCATCGCGTTCGGGGTCCCGAGGGTGAGCCAGTCGACGGCCAGCTCCGTGCGGTTCCCTCCGGCCCGGGCCTCGATGTTCGCCCGGTCCGTCCAGATCCGCCAGTCGCGACGATCGGAGACCGCCTGGGAGGCTCGGTACGCGACCGCCTCATCCACGGTCCCTCCCCGGCCGGAGATCTGAAGGGCGGGCGGGTCCGGCCCTCCCGCGAGGATCTGGCCACGGACCTCGATGAGCAGGGAAAGTACATCCGTCGAGTTCACGAGCGCGACCCGCGTGAGGTCGATGTCTGGGTCGAGCGCGGCGGACGTCATCGCGACCCCGGGCACGCCGACCCAGTCGTCGAAGACGCCGTCGATGACCGGTCCTTCGCGGCGCATCGATGATGGTCCGAGGAGGGGGAGGAGCAGCAGGAGGACGCTGAGGATCGGGATCACGTAGAGCTTCCACCGGTACAGGCGGGCCTCGCGGCGGAACCGCGCGGACCCAAGGCCGTTCGTGAACCCGTTGCCGTTCGTGAGCCCGTTCGTCATCCCGCGGCGGAGGCTGGAGAGGCCGTTCGTGAGCCCGTTCGTCCGGCCGCCCGCCTGCGTCCCGTTCGTCAGCCCGTTCGTCCGGCCCTTCAGGCCATTCGTGAGTCCGTTCGTTCGCCCGCGGAGCCCGTTCGTCAACCCGTTCGTGCGACCGCGGAGGCCGTTCGTCAGCCCGTTCGTCCGTCCCTTCAGCCCGTTCGTCAGTCCATTCGTCCGGCCCTTCACGCCATTCGTGAGGCCGTTCGTGCGGCCGGTCGGGCCGCGGAGGCCCTCCCGGACGAGCCCGTTCGTCATCCCGGTGCGGGATGCGGGTTCCCTCGAGGGAGGCACGGGCGACTCCACGACGGCCCCCTCCCGTTTCGGCGGAGCGGGCTTCCGATCGACGGGCTTTCCGGTATCGGGCTCGACCCGAAGGTCCTCCCCGATCCGGTCCTGGATGGCCGCCTGGCCGAGGGTATCGAGCTCCTCCGCGAGGCCCACCTCTTCGATGAATCGGGCTCCGCACGTCGGGCACACGTGCGCCTCGACCGGGACGGGGGCGGCGCAGAGGGGGCAGAGGACGGTCTCGCCCGTTCGGGCGCGCGTTTCCTCCCGGCGTTGGATTTCCTCGGACTTCCGGCGGCTCTCCCGGGCGCCCTCTGGGTCGCCGAGCCGAGCGAGGAGCTTCGTGCGGAGGACCCAGAGCCCCGGGTACGTGTCGGAGGCCGCGGCCAGGGAGTCCAGGGACGACACCGCCCCCCGGAGGTCCCCCATCGAGGCGAGGGCCGAGGCCCGGGCGAACAGCGCGTCCGCGTCCTTCGGATCGACACGGATCCTCTCGTCCGCGATCCGGAGGATCAGCCGAGCCCGGTCGAGGGAAACTGCGGACTCGTCCCGGGGGGCGGCCTCGGCGGGCTCGGGGGACGGAGCTCGGGGGGGCCCGATCGGTTTGATGAAGATCCCCCGTCCGGCGACCATGAGGAACTCGTGGAACTTTTCGTCGGGGACCGTGTCCTTCATCGAGGGGACGCCGATCTTGCGCGTGATCGTGTCCCCCTCCCGCCGTCGGTCGATGTCGATGACACCGTCGAACGGCTGGGTGACGCCGGAGACGGTCGCCGGGCTGTGCATCTCCTTCTCGAGGAGGAACAGGGCGGTGACCTTCGTGCGCGCGAGCTTCGCCTTGCTCGCCTGGGCGAACGCGTAGACCTGGCCGACCTCGAACGCCTGGAGGGCGGGGGAGAGGATCTCGAGGACGGCCCGCCGCGGGACCCCCGGGGCGAGCCCTGCGAGCGCGCGGCTGAGCGCGATGCCGACGTTCGTCAGGTCGACGGAGCACCGGAGGACATGGTCCCGCTCCTCGACCCCGGCGACGTTCCCCTCCTGGTAGGAGTGCCAGTCGACGACCTTGAGGCGGTTCCCCGCGATCGCCTCCTTGACGTTCACCCCGAGCTTCGCGAGGGACTCGAGGTACTGCTCGGGGGACGTGGAGGACACCGCGATGAGCACGGCGTCCCCGGACCGGAGCCCCTCCGCGAGGAACTGGAGGCCGAACATGTCCTTCTCGTTCCCCGGGGGTCCCTGGAGGATGACGCTCGCCCCTTCCGGGAGCCCGCCCCCGACAATCGGGTCGAAGCCGTCGACGCCGGTCCGGACGGGCATCTCAGACCACCTTCTCGTCCGCCGCGACCTCGATGCCGACGGAGGTGATGTGCATCGGATGCTTGCCCGTGTCGTGCTTCGTGAACCGCATCTTGCGCACCGTGAGGGTGCGGCGCAGCTCCCCCTTCACTTCCTCGAGCCCGAGGTGGACGACGGAGTCCGCGAGGAATTGTTCGACCCCGAACTGGGTGAGGGCGTGGGGGTCCGGGGACTCCGCGATCAGCAGCGTCGTGACGTCCATTCCGCGGAGGAACCGGCAGAACGCGAACAGACGCTCGCGGTACTCCGCGGCGCTGCCGTAGTGGAGCCCGATGGCGGAGAGGGAGTCGATGACGAGCCGGCGCACATGGGCGGTCTTGAGCGATGAGGCGAGGAAGTCCTGGAGCTCTCGGAACCCTATCGGGGACCCCTGGGACCCGGAGACCCGGAGCTCTCCGAGGTCGATCAGGAGGAAGCGATCCGCCTTCTCGAGGTCGCCGAAGTCCATTCCGAACATCTGCATGACGCGCTGGAGGCTCTCCTTCGCCTCCTCCAGGACGACGTACATCGAGGGTTCGTTGTATCGGCGCGCGCCGGCATGGCAGAAATGGAGGGCGAACAGGCTCTTCCCGCCGCCCGCCGGGCCCGCGACCAGGCTCACCGAGCGGGCGGGGAAGCCGCCCTGGACGAGGAGGTCGAATCCTTCGATTCCCGTCGGCAACCGGTCGGACACGTCAGGCCCCCAGGATCGAGCGGAGGTCGTAACGGTCCACGAGGGACTCGCGTCCCTTGCGCGCCTCTTCCGCGGCCCCCGAGAGGAGCCTGAGGGCGGTCGCGCGCCCCATCGCCTCGGACGTGATCGCCAGGAACTCCTGGCTGATGTCCCGGAACAGGGCGCGGAGGTCTTCCATCCCCCGGGCACCCCCGCCGTCTAGGATGCGGGTGAACAGGTTCTCCTTCAGCCCGTTCCGATTCTTCTCCAACCGGGCCTCGAGCTTCCCATCGATTCCGGGCCAGCCGAGGCGGCGGGTCTTCTCGAGGACGGTGGAGACGTAATCCAGGTAGTAATCCAGGGCCTCCTTCAGCGGCGTGGGCCCGTCGGAGAGCTCGAGGTCGAGGGTGATCCGGGAGCCCATCATCCGGTACTCGAGGGCGCTCCGCGTGCGGGACTTCCGGACACGGCGCTCGAGGAACCCCAGTCCGTGCATCCCCGCCAGGAATTTCGAGGCCGTCGTCGTGTGGATGTCGAGCGCGCGGGAGACGTCGCTGGCGATCCGCCACTCCCCACTCC